>NZ_JBEYWO010000039.1:0-74352 GCF_040644455.1 Streptomyces sp. NPDC046977 | reverse complement strand
GCGCGCCCGCGCGCCCTCGACGGGTGCCCGCGAGCGCCGGCGGGCACCCGTCGAGGGCGCGGGCCACGGCGGAGTCCAGATCCAGGACGGCGCCCTCCGCGAAGGCCCGCTCGTAGCCGGCCCGTCCCAGCTCCGCCCGGCTGAGCTCCTTGCAGTGGCTGTGGGGGATCCCGAAATAGCGCGAACCGAAGACCGGCAGGCCCACCGCGTCCCAGATACCGCCCGCGGCCCCCTGGAGGACCGCCGCCTCCTGGGCGTCGTACGAGGCCGTCAGCGCCGCCAGCAGCTCGATGCCCAGCACGATGCCGACCAGGTCACGGAAGGCGTGGTTGATCCGGACGCACTCCGCCGCGAGCTCCGCGGCCAGGCACGTGTCTTCCTGCCACCAGGCGATGACCGCCCGCGTGTACAGCGCGTACGCCAGCGCCCAGCGCTCCCCGTGGTCCTCGCAGGTCTCCCGGATGCTCTCGCAGAGCTCGATCCCGCCCTCCAGGTCGCCCTGGAAGGCCACCGCCATGGCGAGTTCCACCTCGGCCATGATGACGTTGCTGTTGAGCTCGCCCAGCGTCCGGTAGTGGCCCAGCGCCTCCTCGAACAGCGCCTTCGCCCGCGGCAGGTCGTCACTGAGCAGCGCCCCGCAGCCCATCCGGTGCACCGCGTACGCGACCGCGGCGGCGTTCCCGGTCTCCAGGGCCTGCGCGCGGCACTCGTCGAGCATCCCGAGCGCCGCCGTGCCGTCGCCCTGCAGGATCGAGACGTAGCCGCACACCCACAGCGCCTTGGCGCGCTGCCCGGTCGGCGAGGTGTCGGCGGTCAGCGCCCGCTCCAGCCAGTAGCGCCCCTCGGCGAGCCGGCCGCAGCCGACCCAGAAGAACCACAGGCTCGCCGCGAGGTACTGGCCCGTACGGAACTCCTCGGGGACCTCCAGCGAGAATTCCAACGCGGCCCGCAGATTGGCCAGTTCGCGTTCGGTGCTCGACGAGACCTCCGCCTGCCGGGAGCCGAACCACTCCAGCTCGCCCCAGGTGGCGAAGCCCAGGTACCAGTCGCGGTGCCGTCCCCGCAGCCGACTCTCCTCGCCCAGTGCCCGCAGCCACCCGAGCCCGTACTCGCGCACCGTGTCCAGCAGCAGGTAGCGGACCGCGCCCGCCGCGTCGCGGCGCAGCACCACCGACTTGTCCACCAGGTCGGCCAGCAGGTCGGCCATGGCCTCGGCCGGCACCTCCGTACCGGCGCACACGTACTCCGCGGCCTCCAGGCCGAAGTCGCCCGCGAAGACCGACAGCCGTGCCCAGAGCAGGCGTTCCAGGGGGGTGCACAGCTCGTGGCTCCACCCGATCGCGGTGCGCAGGGCGCGGTGCCGTTCGGGGCCGCCGGGGCCGCGCCGGGTCAGCAACCGGAACCGGTCGTCGAGCCGTCCGGCGATCTGCCGCACCGACAGCGCCCGCAGCCGGCCCGCCGCCAGTTCCAGCGCCAGTGGGATGCCGTCCAGCCGCCGGCACAGCTCCTCGACCTCGGGGCGGTTGCCGCCGTCCACCCGGAACCCCGGCTGCGCGGCGGCCGCCCGCTCCGCGAACAACTCCACCGCCTCGTGCGGATCGGCCAGCGGCTCCACCGGCAGCACGTGCTCGCCCGGCACCCCGAGCGGCTGCCGGCTGGTGGCCAGCACCTTCAGGCCCGGCGCCTGCCGCAGCAGCGCCTCGGCGAGGTCGGCGGCCGCCTCGACCTGCCCCTCGCAGCAGTCCAGCACGAGCAGCAGTTCGCGGCCGGCCAGAAAGCCGACGAGCGCGGCCCGCGGGCCGCGCATCGTGTGGTCGGTCAGGTCGAGGGCGGCGGCGACCGCGTGGTCCACCAGCCCCGGATCCCGGACCGCGCCGAGTTCCGCCAGCCAGACCCCGGCGCCGAAGCCGCGCGCCGACCCCGCCGCGCGCAGCGCGAGACGGGTCTTGCCCACCCCGCCGACCCCCGTCAGCGTCACCATCCGGGCCGTGCCCAGCAGGCGCTCCACCGCCGCGAGTTCATGCCGCCGGCCGACGAAGTGGTTCAGCTCGCTCGGCAGGTTGCCGGGCGTCCTCTCATGGTGCATGGGTCACGGAGGGTATCGTCAAATAAGCGGAACGTACAGTCCGAACGGCGCCGCGGGGGGTAATGCGGTACGGAGTGCGGGGCCCGTCACGATAAGGTCGTTACCTGGTTGACGTGGCGATCCGAGGGAGCAGCAACGTGTCCGGTGGAGAGGTGGCCGGCCTCATCGTGGCGGTCTTCTGGGCGATCCTGGTGTCGTTCCTCGCCGTGGCGCTGGTGCGGCTCGCCCAGGCGCTCCGGCAGGCCACCCGGCTGGTCGCCGAGGTGACCGACCGGGCGGTGCCGCTGCTCGGCGAGGCCTCCGAGGCGGTGCGCTCCGCGCACACGCAGCTGGCCCGTGTGGAGACCATCACCTCCGACGTCGCCGAGGTGACCGCCAACGCCTCCGCGCTGTCCACGACCGTCGCCTCCACGTTCGGCGGCCCCCTGGTGAAGGTCGCGGCCTTCGGCTACGGGGTGCGGCGCGCGGTCAACCTGCAGACCAAGGGCGCCGCCAAGAAGCGCACCGTGGTCCTCGGCCGGACGCTCCCGTCCGCCCGCAGCCGTAAGTCGAGGGGCTGACCTGCCATGTTCCGCCGTGCTTTCTGGTTCACCGCCGGTGCCGCCGCCGGAGTCTGGGCCACCACCAAGGTCCAGCGCACCGTGCGCGGCCTGACCCCCGAGAGCCTCGCCGCGAAGGCGGCCGACAAGGCGCTGGAGGCAGGGGGCCGGTTGCGCACCTTCGCCCAGGACGTCCGCGCCGGCATGGCCGAGCGCGAGGACCAGCTGAACGACCAACTGGGCCGTACGGCCCCCGATCTCGACATGCCGGCTCAGCGGCCGGCGATCGCGTACCACCACCGGAAGGACGATCACTGATGGAGTCGGCAGAAATCCGCCGCCGCTGGCTGCGCTTCTTCGAGGAGCGCGGGCACACCGTCGTGCCGTCGGCGTCGCTCATCGCCGACGACCCGACCCTTCTTCTGGTGCCCGCGGGCATGGTCCCGTTCAAGCCCTACTTCCTGGGTGAGGTCAAGCCGCCCTTCCCGCGCGCCACCAGCGTGCAGAAGTGCGTCCGCACGCCCGACATCGAAGAGGTCGGCAAGACCACGCGGCACGGCACGTTCTTCCAGATGTGCGGCAACTTCTCCTTCGGCGACTACTTCAAGGAAGGCGCCATCAAGTTCGCCTGGGAGCTGCTCACCAGCTCCGTGGCGGACGGCGGTTACGGGCTCGACCCCGAGCGGCTGTGGATCACCGTCTACAAGGACGACGACGAGGCCGAGCAGATCTGGCGCGACGTGGTGGGCGTGCCCGCCGAGCGCATCCAGCGCCTGGGCATGAAGGACAACTTCTGGTCCATGGGCGTCCCGGGCCCCTGCGGCCCGTGCTCCGAGATCAACTACGACCGCGGTCCCGAGTTCGGCGTCGAGGGCGGCCCGGCCGTCAACGACGAGCGGTACGTGGAGATCTGGAACCTGGTCTTCATGCAGTACGAGCGCGGGGAGGGCACGGGCAAGGAGGAGTTCCCGATCCTCGGCGACCTGCCCGCCAAGAACATCGACACCGGCCTCGGTCTCGAGCGTCTCGCCATGATCCTGCAGGACGTGCAGAACATGTACGAGACCGACACCCTGCGCGTGGTCATCGACAAGGCCACCGAGCTCACCGGCGTCGCCTATGGTGCCGCCCACGAGTCCGACGTCTCCCTGCGCGTGGTCGCCGACCACATGCGCACGTCCGTCATGCTCATCGGCGACGGCGTCACGCCCGGCAACGAGGGCCGCGGCTATGTGCTGCGCCGCATCATGCGCCGCGCCATCCGCAACATGCGCATGCTGGGCGCCACCGACCCGGTCGTCCTCGACCTGGTCGACGCCGTCATCAAGACGATGGGGCAGCAGTACCCGGAGCTGGCCGACGACCGCAAGCGCATCGAGACGGTCGCCGTCGCCGAGGAGAACGCCTTCCTCAAGACGCTGAAGGCCGGCACGAACATCCTCGACACGGCCGTCACCGAGACCAAGGCCGCCGGCTCCGCCGTGCTGCCCGGCGACAAGGCCTTCCTGCTCCACGACACCTGGGGCTTCCCGATCGACCTCACCCTCGAAATGGCCTCCGAGCAGGGCCTGTCGGTGGACGAGGAGGGCTTCCGCCGCCTGATGAAGGAGCAGCGGGACCGCGCCAAGGCCGACGCCCTGGTGAAGAAGAGCGGCCACGCCGACCTGTCGGCCTACCGCGCCGTGGCCGACTCCGCCGGCACGACGGTGTTCACCGGCTACACCGACAACGAGGGCGAAGCCAGCGTCGTCGGCCTGCTGGTGGACGGCGTGCCGTCGCCGGCCGCCAACGAGGGCGACGAGGTCGAGGTCATCCTCGACCGCACCCCCTTCTACGCCGAGGGCGGCGGCCAGCTCGCCGACACCGGCCGCATCCGCACCGACTCCGGCGCCGTCATCGAGGTCCGGGACGTGCAGCAGCCCGTGCCGGGCGTCACCGTGCACAAGGGCAGCGTCCAGGTCGGCGAGGTGACGGTCGGCTCCGGCGTCCTCGCCAGGATCGACCTGGGCCGCCGCCGCGCCATCGCCCGCGCCCACAGCGCCACGCACCTCACGCACCAGGCGCTGCGCGACGCCCTCGGCCCCACGGCAGCCCAGGCCGGTTCGGAGAACTCCCCGGGCCGCTTCCGCTTCGACTTCGGCTCGCCGACCGCCGTGCCCGGCAGCGTGCTCACGGACGTCGAGCAGAAGATCAATGCCGTGCTCGCCCGTGAACTCGACGTCACCGCCGAGGTCATGAGCATCGACGACGCCAAGAAGGCGGGCGCCATCGCGGAGTTCGGCGAGAAGTACGGCGAGCGCGTGCGCGTCGTGACCATCGGCGACTACTCCAAGGAGCTGTGCGGCGGCACGCATGTCCACAACACCGCCCAGCTGGGCCTGGTGAAGCTGCTCGGCGAGTCCTCGATCGGCTCCGGCGTGCGCCGCGTCGAGGCCCTGGTCGGCGTGGACGCGTACAACTTCCTGGCCCGCGAGCACACGGTCGTCGCCCAGCTCCAGCAGCTGGTCAAGGGCCGCCCGGAGGAGCTCCCGGAGAAGATCGCCGGCATGCTCGCCAAGCTCAAGGACGCCGAGAAGGAGATCGAGCGCTTCCGCGCCGAGAAGGTCCTGCAGGCCGCCGCCGGTCTCGCCGGGTCCGCCCAGGACATCAAGGGCGTCGCCGTGGTGACCGGCCAGGTCCCCGACGGCACGAGCGCCGACGACCTGCGCAAGCTCGTCCTGGACGTCCGCCAGCGGATCACCGGCGGCCGGGCGGCCGTCGTGGCGCTGTTCACCGTCGCCAATGACCGCCCGCTGACCGTGATCGCCACCAACGAGGCGGCCCGTGAGCGCGGTCTGAAGGCAGGTGACCTGGTCCGCACCGCGGCCAAGACCCTCGGCGGCGGTGGCGGCGGCAAGCCGGACGTCGCCCAGGGCGGCGGTCAGAACGCCGACGCCGTCGGCGACGCCGTCGCCGCGGTGCAGCGTCTGGTCGCCGAGACGGTCTGATGTCGCTCATGCGCAGGGGTCGCAGGATCGCGATCGACGTCGGGGACGCCCGCATCGGGGTCGCCTCGTGCGACCCCGACGGGCTCCTCGCCACACCGGTCGAAACGGTGCCCGGCCGGGACGTCCCGGCCGCGCGCCGGCGCATCGCGCAGCTCGTCGAGGAGTACGAGCCGATCGAGGTCCTGGTCGGCCTGCCCCGCTCGCTCAGCGGGCGGGAAGGGCCGGCCGCGGCCAAGGCACGTGGTTTCGCCGAGGATGTGGCTAAGATCATCTCGCCGGTCCCGGTGCGGCTGGTGGACGAGCGAATGACCACGGTGACCGCCACCCAGGGGCTGCGCGCTTCGGGTGTGACGGCGAAGAAGGGACGTTCGGTCGTCGATCAGGCCGCCGCTGTCGTTATCCTGCAGAGTGCCCTGGAGACCGAACGGGTGTCCGGGAAAGCTCCCGGAGAGAGCGTCGAACCTTTTATCTGATCGCGGTACGGTAACGTTCCGCGCGACACAGCGGCTCCGTCGCGGAGCCGAGGTGCCCAGGGCCGGCCGACCTGGGCCGCGCCACCGGCGCCGGCCTGCTGCCGCCTCGCGAACCGAACCGTAGGGGATCGATGACTGACTATGGCCGGAGCTCAGGCTCCGAAGCATGGCACCCCGAAGACCCTCTCTTCGGTGATCAGTGGGGTCAGCAGCAGCCTCAGCAGCATCCCCACCAGCAGCAGCCGCACCCCCAGGCGCAGCACCAACAACAGCAGTACCCGCAGCAGCATTCCCAGCAGCAACAGCAATATCCCCAGCAACACCCGCAACAGCAACCGCACCCGCAGCAGTATCAGCAGCAGGGCGGCTGGGATCCGTACGCCGGCACCGGCCAGCAGCCGCAGTACCCGTACGACACCCAGCAACAGCAGTACGACCCCTCCTGGGGCAACCCGGCCGGCTACGGCGGCGACCCCTACGGCGGCGGCCAGCCGCAGCCCGACTACTACGGCCAGAACGGCTACCCGCCGCCGCAGCCGCCGGACCAGCGGTACCAGGAGCAGCAGCAGGCCCCGCAGGGCTACGAGCAGACGCCGCCGGAGCAGGTTCCGCAGCGGCCGCAGCCCCAGCGCCCCCAGCCGCAGCGCCGGCAGCCGGAGCCGTCCCGTCCCGAGTGGGACGACGAGGCGGAGGCCGCAGACGACCACGCCTTCTTCTCCGGCGGCGGTGACGACGACGAGGACGACGACGACCGCGCCGGCGGCCGCGGCGACCGTCGCGGCGGCAAGGGGAGCAAGGGCGGCAAGGGCGGCAAGAAGCGCCGCAGCGGCATGGCTTGCCTGGTCGTGCTCGTCGTGCTCGGCGGCGGACTGGCCGGCGTGACGTACCTCGGCTACGGGTACTACGAGTCGCACTTCGGCCCGGCCCCCGACTTCGCCGGCCAGGGCTCCGGGGAGGTGCAGGTCGAGATCCCGCAGGGCGCCAGCGGCATCGAGATCGGCAACATCCTCAAGAAGGCCGGTGTGGTCAAGAGCGTCGACGCGTTCACCACCGCCAGCAACCAGAACCCCAAGGGCAAGTTCATCCAGGCCGGCGTGTACGTCCTCAAGAAGGAGATGTCCGCCTCCAGCGCCGTCAAGATGATGCTCGACCCGAAGTCGCAGAACGTCCTGATCATCGCCGAGGGCCTGCGGGACGCGCAGATCTACTCGACCATCGACGCCAAGCTGGGCCTGGACGAGGGCACCACGAAGAAGGTCGCCACGGCCCAGGCCGACAAGCTGGGCATGCCCTCCTGGGCGGACGACGGGGCGGACATAAAGGACCCGCTGGAAGGGTTCCTCTTCCCCTCGCGCTACAGCATCGCCAAGGACATGAAGCCCGAGGAACTGCTGAAGCAAATGGTCAAGCAGGCCACGGCGGAGTACGAGAAGGACGACCTGCAGGGGCAGGCGAAGAAGGTCGGCATGACTCCGCACCAGGTCATCACCATCGCCAGCCTGGTACAGGCCGAGGCGAAGGAGGACGACGAGTTCGGCAAGGTCTCGCGGGTCATCTACAACCGCCTCGACCAGAACATGCAGCTGCAGTTCGACTCGACGATCAACTACGCAAAGGGCCGCAGCACCCTGGACACGTCGACGGCCGACACCAAGGACCCGTCGCCGTACAACACGTACAACCACAGGGGCCTGCCCCCGGGCCCGATCGGCAACCCCGGGCACCAGGCCATCGAGGCGGCGCTGCACCCGACGAAGGGCAACTGGGTGTTCTTCGTGACGGTCAAGCCCGGTGACACGCGCTTCACCAACAGCCAGGCCGAGCACGACAAGAACGTCGAGGAGTTCAACAAGTACCAGCGGGAGCACGGCGGTTGATGAGTGACGGCAAGCGGGCGGCGGTCCTCGGATCGCCGATCGCCCACTCCTTGTCGCCCGTGCTGCACCGCGCCGCCTACGCGGAGCTGGGGCTGGACGACTGGACGTACGACCGGTTCGAGGTCGGCGAGGAGGCCCTGCCCGGATTCCTGGAGGAGCTGGGGCAGGGCGGCCGGCGCTGGGCCGGTCTGTCGCTGACGATGCCGCTCAAGCGCGCGGTGATCCCGCTGCTCGACACGGTCAGTGAGACAGCGGCGTCGGTGGAGGCCGTGAACACCGTGGTCTTCGCCGAGGACGGCCGCCGCACGGGCGACAACACCGACATCCCGGGTATGGTCGCGGCCCTGCGGGAACGCGGGGTCGGGCGGGTGGCATCGGCCGCGGTCCTGGGAGCGGGCGCGACCGCGTCCTCCGCGCTGGCCGCGCTGGCGCAGATCTGCGACGGCGAGGTCACCGCCTATGTGCGCAGCACCGCCCGCGCGGCCGAGATGCGGCAGTGGGGCGAGCGGCTGGGCGTGACCGTGCGCACGGCGGCATGGGAGGACGCACACCGTGCGTTCGGCGCGCCCCTGGTGGTCGCCACGACCCCGGCGGGCACCACGGACGCGCTCGCCGCGGCGGTGCCCCGGGCCCCCGGCACGCTGTTCGACGTGCTCTACGAACCCTGGCCGACCGCACTGGCCGCCGCGTGGTCCGCCCGCGGGGGAGCGCTGGTCGGCGGGCTCGACCTGCTCGTGCACCAGGCCGTGCTCCAGGTGGAGATGATGACCGGCCGCCGGCCCGCCCCCCTGGCGGCGATGCGCGCCGCGGGCGAGGCGGCGCTGCACCGCTCCTGAGCGCCGCGGACCGACGGCGCCCGGTGTCCGCTCGGCGGACCGTGCGCGGCCCTCGCACCGATACGTGAAAGGATCGGAGCACGCACGGCCGGTCCGGCCCGCCCTGCCGCGGGACGGCCCATGGAGAAGGAGCGAGCACCGTTGAGCACGTTGCGCTGGCTGACCGCGGGGGAGTCGCACGGCCCCGCACTCGTCGCGACGCTGGAGGGGCTGCCCTCCGGCGTGCCGATCACCACCGCCATGGTGGCGGACCACCTCGCGCGGCGGCGGCTGGGCTACGGCCGCGGTGCCCGCATGAAGTTCGAGCAGGACCAGGTCACCTTCCTCGGCGGCGTGCGCCACGGGCTGACCATGGGCTCGCCGGTCGCGATCATGGTCGGGAACACCGAGTGGCCCAAGTGGGAGCAGGTCATGTCGGCCGACCCGGTCGACCCCGAGATCCTCGCCGGGCTGGCCCGCAACGCCCCGTTGACCCGGCCGCGCCCCGGTCACGCCGACCTCGCCGGCATGCAGAAGTACGGCTTCGACGAGGCCCGGCCGATCCTGGAGCGCGCCTCCGCCCGTGAGACCGCGGCCCGTGTCGCGCTCGGCGCGGTGGCCCGTTCCTACCTCAAGGAGACCGCCGGCATCGAGATCGTCTCCCACGTCGTGGAACTCGCCTCCGCCAAGGCCCCGTACGGCGTCCTGCCCACGCCGGCCGACGTCGACAAGCTCGACGCCGACCCGGTGCGCTGCCTCGACTCGGACGCGAGCAAGCGGATGGTCGCGGAGATCGACCAGGCCCACAAGGACGGCGACACCCTCGGCGGCGTCGTCGAGGTGCTGGCGTACGGCGTGCCGGTCGGTCTCGGCAGCCATGTGCACTGGGACCGCCGTCTCGACGCGCGTCTCGCCGCGGCCCTCATGGGCATCCAGGCGATCAAGGGCGTCGAGGTCGGCGACGGCTTCGAGCTCGCACGCGTCCCCGGCTCCAAGGCGCACGACGAGATCCTGGCCACGCCCGACGGCATCCGCCGCTCCTCCGGCCGCTCCGGCGGCACCGAGGGCGGCCTGTCCACCGGCGAACTGCTGCGGGTGCGGGCCGCGATGAAGCCCATCGCCACCGTGCCGCGCGCCCTGGCCACCGTGGACGTCACCACCGGCGAGGCCACCCAGGCCCACCACCAGCGTTCCGACGTCTGTGCCGTCCCGGCGGCGGGCATCGTGGCCGAGGCGATGGTCGCCCTGGTGCTCGCCGACGCGGTCGCCGAGAAGTTCGGCGGCGACAGCGTCACCGAGACCCGCCGCAATGTGCGCGGCTACCTCGACCACCTGGCGATCCGATGAGCGGCCCGGTCGTCGTTCTCGTGGGCCCCATGGGGGTCGGCAAGACCACCGTCGGCGAACTGCTGGCCGAACGGCTCGGCGTGACCTGCCGCGACACCGACGCCGACATTGTCGAGGCCGAGGGCCGGCCGATCTCCGACATCTTCGTGGAGGACGGCGAGGAGCACTTCCGGGCCCTGGAGGCCCGGGCGGTGCGCGCCGCGCTGGCCGAGCACCCCGGTGTGCTCGCGCTCGGCGGCGGCGCCGTCCTGGACGCGGACACACGCGGCCTGCTCGCGGGCCTGCCCGTGGTCTTCCTCGACATGGATGTCGCCGAGGCCGTCAAGCGCGTCGGTCTCGACGCCGCCCGGCCGCTGCTCGCCGTCAACCCGCGACGGCAGTGGCGGGAGCTGATGGACGCCCGGCGCCCGCTGTACACCGAGGTCGCCCGCGCCGTGGTCAGCACGGCGGACCGCACCCCCGAGGACGTCGCCGACGCCGTCCTGGACGCACTGGAGCTGAAGACCGCATGACCGAGCACGCCGCCCACGTCCCCACCCGCATCCAGGTCGGGGGCAGTGCGGGCACCGAGCCGTACGAGGTCCTGGTCGGCCGGCAGCTCCTCGGCGAGCTTCCCGGCCTGATCGGCGACAAGGCGGCGCGTGTCGCCGTCATCCACCCCGAGGCGCTGTCCGCCACCGGCGAGGCGCTCCGCGACGACCTGGCGGAGCAGGGCTACGAGGCCGTGGCGATCCAGGTGCCGAACGCGGAGGAGGCCAAGACCGCCGAGGTCGCCGCGTACTGCTGGAGGGCGCTCGGCCAGTCCGGGTTCACCCGCACGGACGTCGTCGTGGGCGTCGGCGGCGGCGCCACCACCGACCTGGCCGGCTTTGTCGCCGCCACCTGGCTGCGCGGCGTCCGCTGGATCGCCGTCCCGACCACGGTGCTCGGCATGGTGGACGCGGCCGTCGGCGGCAAGACCGGCATCAACACCGCCGAGGGCAAGAACCTCGTCGGCGCCTTCCACCCGCCGGCCGGCGTGCTGTGCGACCTCTCCGCCCTGGAGTCGCTCGCGGTCAACGACTACGTCAGCGGCCTCGCGGAGATCATCAAGGCGGGCTTCATCGCCGACCCGGTCATCCTCGACCTGATCGAGGGCGACCCGGCCGCCGCCCGCACCCCCGACGGCGCCCACACCGCCGAGCTGATCGAGCGGGCCATCCGGGTCAAGGCAGAGGTGGTCTCCGCCGACCTCAAGGAGTCGGGCCTGCGGGAGATCCTCAACTACGGCCACACCCTCGGCCACGCCATCGAGAAGAACGAGCGGTACGACTGGCGGCACGGCGCGGCCGTCTCCATCGGCATGGTCTTCGCCGCCGAACTCGGCCGCCTCGCCGGGCGCCTGGACGACGCCACCGCGGACCGCCACCGCGCGGTGCTGGGGTCCGTGGGGCTGCCGCTGACCTACCGCGGGGACCAGTGGCCGCGGCTGATGGAGACCATGAAGGTCGACAAGAAGTCCCGCGGCGACCGGCTCCGCTTCATCGTCCTGGACGCCCTCGCCAAGCCCACCGTCCTGGAGGCGCCCGACCCCGCGGTGCTCCTCGCCGCCTACGCGGAGATCTCCAAGTAGCCACCGGCACCACTGTCGCCGAACGGCCGGGCACCTCGCGGGTGACCCGGCCGTTCACACAACTGCGGCCGTTGACGGTACCGTTCGGTCGAACCTGAAAGCACTTGTACGGGACGGAGTGGCCGCGATGCAGCATGGCGTGGGCGCGCCTCTGCCACCGCCGCACGGCGGACAGCCGGCGTCCGGCCGGCCCGGATCCCCGCCGCCGCAGCCACCGGCGGCGACCGGCCACTTCCCGATGGCACCCGGAGCCCCCGTCCAGCACCCGGGACGGCCGCCCGAGCAGGTCCCCCAGCCCGGTCCGCCGCCCGGCGCGGACCCCGGTACGAGCCCCGGCGCCCAACGTCCGCGCCCCGGATACGGCCCCGGCCCCGTGGCTGTCCTGCTGATCGGCGCCGCGGGAGCCGGGAAGACCACCATCGCCCGCCACTGGGCCGACCACCGCGGTGTCCCCACGGCCCACATCAGCCTGGACGACGTGCGCGAATGGGTCCGCTCCGGCTTCGCCGACCCCCAGTCGGGCTGGAACGACAACTCCGAGGCGCAGTACCGTCTCGCCCGCCGCACCTGCGGCTTCGCCGCCCGCAACTTCCTGGCGAACGGCATCTCCTGCATCATCGACGACGCCGTGTTCCCCGACCGTCCCGTCGTCGGCCTCGGCGGCTGGAAGCGCCACGTCGGCCCGGGCCTGCTGCCCGTCGTCCTGCTCCCCGGCCTCGACGTCGTGCTGGCCCGCAACGCTCAGCGCACCGGCAACCGGCGGCTGACCGACGAGGAGGTCGCCCGCATCCACGGCCGTATGGCCGGCTGGTACGGGTCCGGGCTGCCCATCATCGACAACTCCCACCTGGACGTGCCCGCGGCGGCCGCCGCCCTCGACGGCGTCGTCGCCCGCAGCCTGCAGGGACCGCCCGCCTGGTAGGCCGCCGGGCGGCCTAGCCTCGACAGGCCGAGCGGCGGGACCCGACGTACGCTCACCACATGTCCGAGGTGCACGCTGCCCGCAGGGAACGACTGCGGGACCGTTGCGCGGCGTCCGGAGCGGCGGCGGCGCTGGTCTCCCGCCCCGCGAACGTCCGCTACCTGACCGGCTGCGCCCCGCCGGGTACGGTGCTGCTGATCACTCCGGGCCCCGAGGACGTGCTGGTGCACGGCCGCCATCCCTCCGGCGACCTCGCGGAAGGCCGCCTCCCCGACGACGTGCGCACTGTGGTGCTGCCGTCCCCGGACGCCGACCCGGCGGTGGCCGCCGCCGCCCTGGCCGGCGAGCGGAAGGCCGCCACCGTGGCCGTCGAGGAGCACCACCTCACCGTCGCCCGGCACCGCGCGATGGGCGCGGCAGCGCCCGGCGTCCGCCTCACCGACCTGGGGACGGCCGTCGAGCAGCTCCGGCTGGTCAAGGACGAGCAGGAGATCTCGGCCCTGCGCATCGCCGCCGAGATCGCCGACCAGGCCCTCAGCGAGCTGCTGGAGTCCATTCTGGTGGGGCGGACCGAACGCCACCTCGCGCTGGAGCTGGAGCGCCGTCTGATCGACCACGGCGCCGACGGCCCCGCCTTCCCCACCTGCGTCGGCACCGGACCGCACTCGGGTGCCTCGCGCCATCTGCCCACCGACCGGCGGGTCGAGGAGGGGGACTTCCTCACCGTGCGGCTGGGCGCCTGCTACCGCGGCTACCGCTGCGAGGTCGGCCGGACCTTCGTCATCGGCACGTCCCCCGCCGACTGGCAGATCGAGCTGTACGACCTCGTCTTCGCCGCCCAGCGGGCCGGCCGGGAGGCGCTGGCACCGGGGGCCGCCTGCCGCGACGTGGACCATGCCGCCCGGCACGTCCTGGAGTCCGGCGGGTACGGGGACGCGCTGGGGGAGAGCACGGGACACGGGGTCGGCCTGGAGATCGGCGAGGACCCTCGGTTGTCGCCTGCCGCCATGGGTAAACTGGACGCTTGCGTGCCGGTCACCGTCGAACCGGGGGTCCACCTCCCGGGCCGCGGCGGTGTCCGGATCGACGACACACTCGTCGTGCGTCCCCCGACGGACGGCGGGCCCGAGCTACTCACCATCACGACCAAGGAGCTGCTCGCCCTGTAGCGGGCGGGCACCTGTTTGGTCCCCGAAGCAGCAGTGCAGGAGATTCCGCAACCGTGGCCACCACGAACGACCTCAAGAACGGCCTCGTGCTCAAGCTCGACGGCGGCCAGCTCTGGTCCGTAGTCGAGTTCCAGCACGTCAAGCCCGGCAAGGGCCCCGCCTTCGTCCGTACGAAGCTCAAGAACGTGCTCTCCGGCAAGGTCGTCGACAAGACCTTCAACGCCGGCGTGAAGGTCGAGACGGCCAACGTCGACAAGCGCGGGATGCAGTTCTCCTACAAGGACGGCGAGAGCTTCGTGTTCATGGACATGGACACGTACGACCAGATCTACATCACCCCCGAGGTCGTCGGCGACGCCGCCCACTTCCTCCTGGAGGGCTTCGAGGCCGTCGTCGCCATGTACGAGGGCGCGCCCCTGTACATCGAGCTCCCGGCCGCCGTCGAGCTGGTCATCGAGTACACCGAGCCGGGCGTCCAGGGCGACCGCTCCACCGGTGGCACCAAGCCCGCCAAGCTGGAGACCGGTTACGAGATCGGTGTCCCGCTCTTCATCACCACCGGTGAGAAGATCAAGGTCGACACCCGCTCGGGTGAGTACCTCGGCCGGGTGAACGGCTAACCGTGGCCGCTCGTAACAAGGCCCGCAAGCGTGCCTTCCAGATCCTCTTCGAGGCGGAGCAGCGGGGCGTCGACCCCAAGTCCGCCATGGCGGACTGGATCAGGCTCGCCCGCACCGACGACCGGCAGCCGCCGGTCAGCGAATACACCATGAAACTCGTCGAGGGTTACGCCGAACGGGCGAAGCGCATCGACGAACTGCTCTCAAAGCACGCCGTGGGCTGGACGCTCGACCGGATGCCGGTCGCCGACCGCAACATCCTGCGGCTCGGTGCCTACGAGCTGCTGTGGGAGGACGACGTCCCCGACGCCGTCGCCCTGGACGAGGCCGTGCAGCTGGCCAAGGAGTTCTCCACGGACGACTCGCCGTCGTTCGTGAACGGCCTGCTGGCCCGTCTGAAGGAGCTCAAGCCGGGCCTGCGCGAGGACCTGCGCGAGGACTGAGCCGCCGTCCCGCGACACGGGCCCGGAACGCACGGCGTTCCGGGCCCGTCGTGCGACAGGCGGCACGCTGCCCCGGGCTGGGAACACAAGCGCCCCCGTGCGGTGTCCCAGGGGGCCACCGCACAGGGGCGTGAACGTTTCTGCTTCCCGAGGGTGTCAGCCCTCCTCGTGCTGCACCGCGCGCCGTGCGTCCGCGTCGAGGACGCCCCAGCCGATGAGCTGCTCGGTCAGGACCGAGGGCGACTGGTCGTAGATGACGGCGAGGGTGCGCAGGTCGTCCTGGCGGATCGACAGCACCTTGCCGTTGTAGTCACCGCGCTGGCTCTGGATCGTCGCGGCGTACCTCTGCAGCGGGCCGGCCTTGTCGGACGGCACCTGGCCGAGGCGCTCGAGATCGAGGACGAGCTTCGGCGGCGGCTCGGCGGCACCACCAGGTGCGGAACCGGGCAGCAGCTCCTGGACCGGCACGCCGTAGAAATCGGCGAGCTCGGCGAGCCGCTGCACCGTCACCGCGCGGTCGCCACGCTCGTACGAGCCGACCACGACGGCCTTCCAGCGCCCCTGGGACTTCTCCTCGACGCCGTGGAGGGAGAGTCCCTGCTGTGTGCGGATGGCACGGAGCTTCGCTCCGAGCTGTTTGGCGTAATCGCTGGACATAACGCTCCCCGGACGGAAACTCAGTAACTCACTGTGAGGTTACGCAGCGTAATTGGAATCCGTCAAGCCGAATGGTCCACACCGGTACCCCCGGACGAGCGAGGTCGTCGGCGCGTCACCCGTGACAGAGCAGGTCAGCGGGGCTGGTACGGTGGTCCCGTACGTTTTGACGTCCTTTAAGGCCCGTCCAGTGAGGCGGGGAAGGAGGTCCATTTTTCATGGCCGCACACAGCGAGGCCTCAACGGTGCCGTCCCGGCCCGTGCTGGAGGCGCAGGACATCGAGCGGGTGCTGACCCGCATCGCCCACGAGATCGTCGAACGCGCCAAGGGCGCCGACGACGTGGTGCTCCTCGGCATTCCGACCCGCGGCGTCCACCTGGCCCGCAGACTCGCCGGCAAGCTCGACGGCATCACCGGCGGCAAGGTCCCGGTCGGCTCGCTCGACATCACCATGTACCGTGACGACCTGCGGCTCGGCCCGGCCCGCGCGCTCGCCCGCACCGAGATCCCGGCCGACGGCGTGGACCGCCGCCTGGTCGTCCTCGTGGACGACGTGCTCTTCTCCGGCCGCACCATCCGCGCCGCCCTCGACGCACTCAACGACATCGGCCGCCCGCGTGCGGTGCAGCTCGCCGTCCTGGTCGACCGCGGCCACCGCGAGCTGCCCATCCGGGCCGACTACGTCGGCAAGAACATCCCCACCTCGCTGCGCGAGACCGTCAAGGTCCATCTGACTGAGGAGGACGGGCGCGACTGCGTCCTGCTCGGCGTACGCGACGGCTCCCCGGCGGACGAGTAGCGCGGCTCCGCCCCGCCTCCCGGGGCACAGCCATGCCCGCCCGTCCCCCGGCACGAGTCGTCCGGGAGACGCCGCGTGCCGCCCCTTCGCCCGCCCCCGCACGCATCCTCCGGAGTGACCGATGAAGCGCCACCTGATCTCGGCGGCCGACCTCACCCGCGACGACGCCCTCCTCGTGCTCGACACCGCCGAGGAGATGGCGCGCGTCGCCGACCGCCCCATCAAGAAACTCCCCACCCTGCGCGGCCGCACCGTGGTCAACCTCTTCTTCGAGGACTCGACCCGCACCCGCATCTCCTTCGAGGCCGCCGCCAAGCGGCTGTCGGCCGACGTCATCAACTTCTCCGCCAAGGGGTCCTCGGTCTCCAAGGGCGAGTCGCTGAAGGACACCGCGCTCACCCTGGAGGCGATGGGCGCCGACGCCGTCGTCATCCGCCACCACATGTCCGGCGCCCCGCACCGCCTCGCCTACTCCGACTGGATCGGCGGCAGCGTGGTCAACGCGGGCGACGGCACCCATGAGCACCCCACCCAGGCGCTGCTGGACGCCTTCACCATGCGCCGCCACCTGTCGGGCCCCGGCCGCGACCTGGCGGGCCGGCGGGTCACCGTCGTCGGCGACGTGCTGCACAGCCGCGTGGCGCGCTCCAATGTGCTGCTGCTGAACACCCTGGGCGCCGAGGTCACCCTGGTGGCGCCGCCCACCCTGCTGCCGATCGGCGTCGAGAAGTGGCCCTGCGAGGTCTCGTACGACCTGGACGCGGTGCTCTCCAAGACCGACGCCGTCATGATGCTGCGCGTCCAGCGCGAGCGCATGAACGCCGCCTTCTTCCCGACCGAGCGCGAGTACGCGCGCCGCTACGGCCTCGACGGCATCCGGATGGCCGCCCTGCCGGAGCACGCCGTCGTCATGCACCCCGGACCGATGAACCGCGGCATGGAGATCACCGCCGAGGTCGCGGACTCGCCGCGCTGCACCGCCGTCGAGCAGGTCAGGAACGGCGTCAGCATCCGGATGGCTGTCCTGTACCTGCTGCTCGGCGGCGCCGAGCCCGCCGTCTCCGGCCCCGCCCCCGCCCGCACCGCTGAGGAGAGCAAGTGAACATGAGCGCGACCCCGAGGACGCTGATCCGCGGCGCGAGGATCCTGGGCGGCGACCCGCAGGACGTCCTGATCGAGGGCGGGACGATCGCCGAGGTGGGCACGGACCTGGCCGCCCCCGAGGGCGCCACCGTGGTCGAGGCCGCGGGCAAGGTCCTCCTGCCGGGCCTGGTCGACCTCCACACCCACCTGCGCGAGCCGGGCCGGGAGGACTCCGAGACCGTCCTGACCGGCACCCGCTCCGCCGCCGCCGGCGGCTACACCGCCGTGCACGCGATGGCCAACACCTTCCCGGTCGCCGACACCGCGGGCGTCGTCGAGCAGGTCTGGCGGCTCGGCCGCGAGCACGGCTACTGCGACGTGCAGCCGGTCGGCGCCGTCACCGTGGGCCTGGAGGGCAAGCAGCTCGCCGAACTCGGCGCGATGGCGGACTCCGCCGCCGGGGTGCGGGTCTTCTCCGACGACGGCAAGTGCGTGGACGACGCGGTCATCATGCGCCGCGCCCTGGAGTACGTGAAGGCCTTTGACGGCGTCGTCGCCCAGCACGCCCAGGAGCCGCGCCTGACCGAGGGCGCCCAGATGAACGAGGGCGTCGTCTCCGGCGAGCTGGGGCTGACCGGCTGGCCCGCGGTCGCCGAGGAGTCGATCATCGCCCGCGATGTGCTGCTCGCCGCGCACGTCGGCTCCCGCGTGCACATCTGCCACCTGTCCACGGCCGGTTCCGTCGAGATCGTGCGCTGGGCCAAGTCCAAGGGCTGGGACGTCACCGCCGAGGTCACCCCGCACCACCTGCTGCTGACCGACGAGCTGGTGCGCTCGTACAACCCGGTCTACAAGGTCAACCCGCCGCTGCGCACCGAGGCCGACGTCATGGCGCTGCGCGAGGCGCTCGCCGACGGCACCATCGACTGCGTGGCCACCGACCACGCCCCGCACCCCCACGAGGACAAGGACTGCGAGTGGGGCGCGGCCGCGATGGGCATGATCGGTCTGGAGACCGCGCTGTCGGTCGTCCAGCACGCCATGGTCGACACCGGCCTGCTGGACTGGGCGGGCGTCGCCGACCGGATGTCCTTCCGGCCCGCCGTCATCGGGCGCCTGGCCGGCCACGGCCGCCCCGTCTCGGCCGGTGAACCCGCCAACCTGACGCTGGTCGATCCGGCATACCGTGGTGAGGTGAACCCCGCGGGCTTCGCCTCCCGCAGCCGCAACACCCCCTACGAGGGTCTGGAGCTGCCGGGCCAGGTGTTCGCCACGTTCCTGCGGGGCAAGGCGACGGTCATGGACGGGAAGCTCACGTGACACCTCTGGTACTCATCGCGGCGGAGGGCAAGCACTCCGCCCAGGTCACCGACTGGTCCGCCCGCATCGGTTGGGTCGTCGGGCTGCTGCTCTTCATCGCCCTCGTCTACTGGCTGATGCGTCAGGGCTGGAAGTGGCGCGGCACCCTCCAGGGGGACGTGCCCGCCCTCCCCACCGCCCCGGGGGAGCCCGGCGACGAGCCGCGGCCGGTCCTGCTGACCATGGACGGCCGCTACCACGGCAGCACGACCGCGGGGCAGTGGCTGGACCGCATCGTGGCCCACGGCCTGGGGGTGCGCAGCCGTGCCGCGCTGACCCTCACGGACCGCGGCGTGGACGTCGTCCGCACCGGAGCGCCGGACTTCTTCATCCCGGCAGGCGCCCTGCGCGGCGCCCGCCTCGACAAGGGCATCGCGGGCAAGGTCCTCACCGAGGGCGGCCTGCTGGTGATCACCTGGGCGCACGGCGACCGGGAGATCGACTCCGGCTTCCGCTCCGACCGCTCCGCCGAGCACAGCGCGTGGGTCGAGGCCCTGAACACCCTTACGCACGACCAGGAAGGCGCACGATGACGACCTCCGCCCAGCGGCCCGCGAGGGTCCCTGCCGTACTCGTCCTGGAGGACGGCCGCACCTTCCGCGGCCGTGCCTACGGGGCCGTGGGGGAGACCTTCGGCGAGGCCGTCTTCTCCACCGGCATGACCGGCTACCAGGAGACGCTGACCGACCCCTCGTACCACCGCCAGGTGGTCGTGATGACCGCCCCGCACGTGGGCAACACCGGCGTCAACGACGAGGACCCCGAGTCCTCCCGCATCTGGGTGGCCGGCTACGTCGTCCGCGACCCCGCCCGCGTGCCGTCCAACTGGCGCTCCCGGCGCACCCTGGACGAGGAACTGACCCGCCAGGGAGTCGTCGGCATCAGCGGCATCGACACCCGCGCCCTCACCCGCCACCTGCGCGAGCGCGGCGCCATGCGCGTCGGCATCTTCTCCGGCGACAAGGCGCACACCGACGAGGGCGCCCTCCTCGCCGAGGTGCAGGCCGCCCCGCAGATGTCCGGGGCGGACCTCTCCGCGGAGGTCGCCACCAAGGAGCCGTACGTCGTCCCGGCCGTCGGGGAGAAGAAGTTCACCGTCGCCGCCCTCGACCTCGGCATCAAGGGCATGACGCCGCAGCGCATGGCCGAGCGCGGCATCGAGGTGCACGTCCTGCCCGCGGGCGCCTCCCTGGAGGAGGTCTACGCGGTCGGGCCCGACGGCGTCTTCCTCTCCAACGGCCCCGGCGACCCGGCCACCGCCGACCTGACCGTCATCCAGGGCGTCCTTGAGCGCGGCACCCCGCTGTTCGGCATCTGCTTCGGCAACCAGCTGCTCGGCCGGGCCGTCGGCTTCGGCACGTACAAGCTCAAGTACGGCCACCGCGGCATCAACCAGCCGGTGCAGGACCGTTCCACCGGCAAGGTCGAGGTCACCGCCCACAACCACGGCTTCGCCGTGGACGCGCCGCTCGACCAGGTCACCGACACCCCGTACGGGCGGGTCGAGGTCTCCCACGTCTGCCTCAACGACAACGTGGTCGAGGGCCTGCGGCTGCTCGACACCCCCGCCTTCAGCGTCCAGTACCACCCCGAGGCCGCCGCAGGTCCGCACGACGCCGCGTACCTCTTCGACCGCTTCGTGAAGCTCATGGAGGGCCAGCGTGCCTAAGCGCACCGATATCCAGTCCGTCCTGGTCATCGGCTCCGGCCCGATCGTCATCGGCCAGGCCGCCGAGTTCGACTACTCCGGCACCCAGGCCTGCCGCGTCCTGCGCGCCGAGGGCCTGCGGGTGATCCTGGTCAACTCCAACCCGGCCACGATCATGACCGACCCGGAGATCGCCGACGCCACCTATGTGGAGCCGATCACCCCGGAGTTCGTCGAGAAGATCATCGCCAAGGAGCGCCCGGACGCGCTGCTGCCCACCCTGGGCGGTCAGACCGCGCTCAACACCGCGATCTCGCTCCACACCGCGGGCGTCCTCGACAAGTACGGCGTCGAGCTGATCGGCGCCAATGTCGAGGCCATCAACAAGGGCGAGGATCGCGACCTGTTCAAGGACGTCGTCGCGGCCGTCAACGCCAAGATCGGCCACGGCGAGTCCGCCCGCTCGGTCATCTGCCACACCATGGACGAGGTGATCGCCGGCGTCGGCACCCTGGGCGGCTACCCGGTCGTCGTCCGCCCGTCGTTCACCATGGGCGGCGCCGGCTCCGGCTTCGCCCACGACGAGGAGGAGCTGCGCCGCATCGCCGGCCAGGGACTCACGCTCTCCCCGACCACCGAGGTGCTCCTGGAGGAGTCCATCCTCGGCTGGAAGGAGTACGAGCTGGAGCTCATGCGCGACAAGCACGACAACGTCGTGGTCGTCTGCTCCATCGAGAACTTCGACCCCATGGGCGTGCACACCGGCGACTCCATCACCGTCGCGCCCGCGATGACCCTGACCGACCGCGAGTACCAGATCCTGCGCGACATCGGCATCGCCGTGATCCGCGAGGTCGGTGTGGACACCGGCGGCTGCAACATCCAGTTCGCGGTCGATCCCGAGGACGGCCGGGTCATCGTCATCGAGATGAACCCGCGGGTCTCCCGCTCCTCCGCGCTCGCCTCCAAGGCGACCGGCTTCCCGATCGCCAAGATCGCCGCCAAGCTGGCCGTCGGCTACACCCTCGACGAGATCCCCAACGACATCACCGAGCAGACGCCGGCGTCCTTCGAGCCGACCCTCGACTACGTCGTCGTCAAGGTGCCGCGTTTCGCCTTCGAGAAGTTCCCCGCCGCCGACGCCACCCTCACCACCACCATGAAGTCGGTCGGCGAGGCCATGGCGATCGGCCGCAACTTCCCCGAGGCGCTGCAGAAGGCGCTGCGCTCGCTGGAGAAGAAGGGCAGCCAGTTCGCCTTCACCGGCGAAACCGGCGACAAGGGCGAGCTGCTGCTCACCGCGGGACGCCCCACCGACGGCCGGATCAACACCGTCATGCAGGCCATCCGGGCCGGGGCCACCCCCCAGGAGGTCTTCGACGCGACGAGGATCGACCCCTGGTTCGTCGACCAGCTCTTCCTGATCAAGGAGATCGCCGACGAGGTGGCCGCCGCGGGCAAGCTCGATCCCGAACTGCTCGCCGAGGCCAAGCGCTACGGCTTCTCCGATGCCCAGATCGCCGCGATCCGCGGGCTGCGCGAGGACGTCGTCCGCGAGGTGCGGCACGCGCTGGGCGTCCGCCCGGTCTACAAGACGGTCGACACCTGCGCCGCCGAATTCGCCGCCCGTACCCCGTACTTCTACTCGTCCTACGACGAGGAGTCCGAGGTCGCGCCGCGCGAGAAGCCCGCGGTGATCATCCTCGGCTCCGGCCCGAACCGCATCGGCCAGGGCATCGAGTTCGACTACTCCTGTGTGCACGCCTCCTTCGCGCTGCACGACGCGGGCTACGAGACCGTCATGGTCAACTGCAACCCGGAGACCGTCTCCACCGACTACGACACCTCCGACCGGCTCTACTTCGAGCCGCTCACCCTGGAGGACGTCCTGGAGATCGTCCACGCCGAGCGGCAGGCCGGCCCCGTCGCCGGTGTCGTCGTCCAGCTCGGCGGCCAGACCCCGCTGGGCCTGGCGCAGGCACTGAAGGACAACGGTGTGCGCGTCGTCGGCACCTCGCCCGAGGCCATCCACCTCGCCGAGGACCGCGGCGCCTTCGGCCGCGTCCTGGACCGGGCCGGCCTGCCCGCCCCCAAGCACGGCACGGCCACCACCTTCGAGGAGGCCAAGGCCATCGCCGACGAGATCGGCTACCCGGTCCTGGTCCGCCCCTCGTACGTGCTCGGCGGCCGCGGCATGGAGATCGTCTACGACGAGACCCGCCTCGCCTCCTACATCGCCGAGTCCACCGAGATCGGCCCGGACCGCCCCGTCCTGGTCGACCGCTTCCTCGACGACGCCATCGAGATCGATGTCGACGCGCTCTACGACGGCCACGAGCTCTACCTCGGCGGCGTCATGGAGCACATCGAGGAGGCCGGAATCCACTCCGGCGACTCCGCCTGCGCCCTGCCCCCGATCACCCTGGGCGGCCACGACATCAAGCGGCTGCGCGCCTCCACCGAGGCCATCGCCAAGGGCGTCGGCGTGCAGGGCCTGATCAACATCCAGTTCGCGCTGGCCGGGGACATCCTCTACGTGCTGGAGGCCAACCCGCGCGCCTCCCGCACCGTGCCCTTCACCTCCAAGGCGACCGCCGTCCCGCTGGCCAAGGCCGCCGCGCGCATCTCGCTCGGCGCCACCATCGCCGAGCTGCGCGCCGAGGGACTGCTCCCGGCCCACGGCGACGGCGGCACCCTGCCGCTCGACGCGCCGATCTCCGTCAAGGAGGCCGTGCTGCCGTGGAGCCGCTTCCGCGACGTGCACGGCCGCGGCGTCGACACCGTCCTCGGCCCGGAGATGCGCTCCACCGGCGAGGTCATGGGCATCGACTCCGTCTTCGGCACGGCGTACGCCAAGTCGCAGGCCGGCGCCTACGGCGCGCTGCCGACCAAGGGCCGCGCCTTCGTCTCGGTGGCCAACCGCGACAAGCGGGCGCTGATCTTCCCGGCCCGCGCCCTGGTGGAGCACGGCTTCGAGCTGCTGGCGACCTCCGGCACCGCCGAGGTGCTCAAGCGCAACGGCATCGAGGCCACGATCGTCCGCAAGAAGAGCGAGGGCACCGGCCCGAACGGCGAGCCGACCGTGGTCGACCTCATCCACGACGGCGCGATCGACCTCATCGTCAACACCCCGTTCGGCACCGGCGGCCGCCTCGACGGGTACGACATCCGCACCGCCGCCGTGGCCCGCGGCGTCCCGTGCCTGACCACCGTGCAGGCGCTCGCCGCCGCCGTGCAGGGGCTGGACGCGCTCGCCCGGGGCGATGTCGGGGTCCGCTCCCTCCAGGAGCACGCGGAGCGCCTGACCGCGGCCCGCGAGGCATAGGCCCAGGAGGGGGGGGCACCGCACACCGGTGCCCCCCTCGTCACGAGCTCCCCGCCGGCCGCACCACCGCAGAAGGCCTCACATGTACGCGCTCCTGTTCCGCCTGATCTTCAAGCGCCTCGACCCCGAGCAGGCGCACCACCTCGCCTTCGGCTGGATCCGGCTCGCCGCCCGGATCCCCGTCCTGCGCACCTTCGTCGCCGCGCTGCTCGCACCCCGCGACCCCGCGCTGCGGGTCGAGGCCCTGGGCCGCCGCATGCACGGCCCCTTCGGGCTCGCCGCCGGCTTCGACAAGAACGCGGTCGGCATCGACGGGCTGGCCATGCTGGGCTTCGACCACGTCGAGATCGGCACCGTCACCGCCCGGCCGCAGCCCGGCAACCCGCGGCAGCGGCTGTTCCGCCTGGTCGAGGACCGGGCGCTGATCAACCGCATGGGCTTCAACAACGAGGGATCCGCCGCGGTGGCCGAACGGCTGGAAGCCCGCGCGGCGGTCTTCCCGACGACCGTCGGCGTCAACATCGGCAAGACCAAGGTCGTCCCCGAGGACGAGGCGGTCGCCGACTACGTCGCCTCGACGGAGCGACTGGCCCGGTACGCCGACTACCTGGTCGTCAACGTCTCCTCGCCCAACACCCCCGGACTGCGGAACCTCCAGGCCGTCGACCACCTGCGGCCGCTGCTCACCGCGGTGCGCGAGGCCGCCGACCGCACCGTGCCCGCGAGCCGGGTCCCGCTGCTCGTCAAGATCGCGCCCGACCTCGCCGACGAGGACGTGGACGCCGTCGCCGACCTCGCCCTCGAACTCGGCCTGGACGGCATCATCGCCACCAACACCACCATCGCCCGCGAAGGGCTCGGCCTGCGCTCCGGTCCCGCCCTGGTCGCGGAGACCGGCGGACTGTCCGGCGCCCCGCTGAAGGCCCGCTCCCTGGAGGTGCTGCGCCGCCTCTACGCCCGGGTCGGCGACCGGATCACCCTGGTCGGCGTCGGCGGCGTGGAGACCGCGGACGACGTCTGGCAGCGCATCCTCGCCGGGGCGACCCTGGTCCAGGGCTACAGCGCCTTCGTCTACCAGGGCCCCTTCTGGTGCCGGACGATCCACCGCGGCCTGGCGACCCGCCTCGGGAACAGCCCGTACGCCACCCTCGCCGATGCCGTCGGCGCCGACACCCGGAAGGCAGCCGCCCCGTGATGAGCCCCGAGCCCTTCGGCGCACGCCTGCGCCGCGCCATGGACACCCGCGGCCCGCTCTGCGTCGGGATCGACCCGCACTCCTCCCTGCTCACCGCCTGGGGCCTGGGCGACGACGTCGCCGGTCTGGAGCGTTTCACCCGCACCGTTGTGGAGGCCCTGGCCGACCGCGTGGCGGTGCTGAAGCCGCAGAGCGCCTTCTTCGAGCGCTTCGGCTCGCGCGGGATCGCCGTCCTGGAGCGGGCGGTCGCCGACGCCCGGGAGGCGGGCGCTCTTGTGCTGATGGACGCCAAGCGCGGCGACATCGGCTCCACGATGGACGCGTACGCCGCCACCTACCTCGACCCGGCGGCCCCGCTCTTCTCCGACGCCGTCACCGTCAGCCCCTACCTGGGCTTCGGTTCCCTGCGCCCGGCCCTGGACGCGGCGCGCGCGAGCGGCAGCGGGGTCTTCGTGCTCGCGCTGACCTCGAACCCGGAGGGCGCGGAGGTCCAGCGGTCAACCGCGCCGGACGGCAGGTCGCTCGCACAGGTGATGCTGGACCACATCGCCGCGGAGAACGCGGACGCTGCGCCCCTGGGGTCCGTCGGCGCGGTCGTCGGCGCGACCCTGGACCGGGCCGGCGTCGCACTGGCCGTGAACGGTCCGCTCCTCGCCCCCGGAATCGGCGCCCAGGGCGCCACGGCCCAGGACCTGCCGAGGGTCTTCGGCGACGCGGTGCGCAATGTCGTGCCCAGCGTGAGCCGGGGCGTTCTGCGGCACGGTCCGTCGGTCTCCGCGCTGCGTGAAGCGGCCCTCCAGCAGGCCGCGGAACTCGCCGAAGCCGTCAAGTAGGAGTCAAGACGTCCGGAAACCTGCTCAGTTTTGTCCGGAAAGTCCTGGTCGATTGACGCTGACCAGGACTTTTCTTCTTGTTTGCGCTGACTGTGAGCGTTCGGGCCGCTAGTCTCCGACGAGAGCGCGCAAGGTGCGCGTTTCACGTTGCCCCTGCAGGTGGGGGGCAGCTAGGTTCCACACCGATCCGTATCCGACAGTTCTACTTCCGAGGTGACGTAGGCGTGGCTCTTCCGCCCCTTACCCCTGAACAGCGCGCTGCCGCGCTCGAGAAGGCCGCCGCGGCTCGCCGGGAGCGCGCCGAGGTCAAGAATCGGCTCAAGCACTCCGGCGCCTCGCTGCACGAGGTCATCAAGCAGGGCCAGGAGAACGACGTCATCGGCAAGATGAAGGTCTCCGCCCTCCTGGAGTCCCTGCCCGGCGTGGGCAAGGTCCGCGCCAAGCAGATCATGGAGCGGCTCGGCATCTCCGAGAGCCGCCGGGTCCGTGGGCTCGGCTCCAACCAGATCGCTTCCCTGGAGCGCGAGTTCGGCAGCCCCGCTGCCTGACGTTCCCAGCACCCCCCGGGAACCGGGATAATCGCTCCATGAGTGAACGTCCGCGGCTGACCGTGCTCTCCGGCCCCTCGGGGGTCGGCAAGAGCACGGTCGTCGCTCATATGCGCACAGTCCACCCCGAGGTCTGGCTCTCGGTCTCGGCCACCACCCGCAGGCCGCGGCCCGGGGAGGAGCACGGGGTGCACTACTTCTTCGTCGACAGTGACGAGTTCGACAAGCTCGTCGCCAACGGCGAACTGCTCGAGTGGGCCGAATTCGCCGGCAACCGCTACGGCACCCCGCGCCAGGCGGTCCTGGAGCGGCTGGACGCCGGCGAGCCGGTCCTGCTGGAGATCGACCTCCAGGGCGCGCGCCAGGTCCGGGAGTCGATGCCCGACGCCCAGCTGATCTTCCTCGCACCGCCGAGCTGGGACGAGCTGGTCCGCCGGCTCACCGGCCGCGGCACCGAGGCGCCGGACGTCATCGAGCGCCGCCTGGCGGCCGCCCGCGTCGAGCTGGCGGCCGAGACGGAGTTCGACACCACCCTGGTCAACACGTCCGTCGAGGACGTCGCGCGTGAGCTGCTAGCCTTGATGACCGTAGACTGATCTTTTGCGGCCTTTTCCGGGCCCGACCGGGAGCCGGCCAAGGAGTCCGGCCCGCGGGACCGCCCGGGGCGCAGCGGATCGTCGACGTCGATCAAGGTTCATCCAGTCCATCCAATCGGAAGGTAGAGCGTGTCCTCTTCCATCACCGCGCCCGAGGGCATCATCAACCCGCCGATCGACGAGCTGCTCGAGGCCACTGACTCGAAGTACAGCCTCGTGATCTACGCGGCCAAGCGCGCCCGTCAGATCAACGCGTACTACTCGCAGCTGGGCGAAGGTCTGCTCGAGTACGTCGGCCCCCTCGTGGACACCCATGTGCACGAGAAGCCGCTGTCGATCGCGCTGCGCGAGATCAACGCGGGTCTGCTGACCTCCGAGGCCATCGAGGGCCCGGCGCAGTAGTACGACCCACGCACGCATCAGGGGGCCCGGCGGCCGAGCCGCCGGGCCCGTGGTGTGTCATGGGCGGGTACGCACACGGTCCACACAGCGCGGGAGAGACGATGGGGAAGCCACAGGTCGTCCTGGGCGTGAGCGGCGGGATCGCCGCCTACAAGGCGTGCGAGCTGCTGCGCCGGTTCACCGAGTCCGGCCACGAGGTACGGGTGGTGCCCACCGCCTCGGCGCTGCACTTCGTCGGCGAGGCGACCTGGTCCGCGCTGTCGGGCAACCCCGTCTCGACGGAGGTCTGGGAGTCCGTCCACGAGGTGCCGCACGTGCGCATCGGACAGGGCGCCGACCTGGTCGTGGTGGCCCCCGCGACCGCCGACGTGCTGGCCAGGGCCGCCCACGGGCTCGCGGACGACCTGCTGACCAACACCCTGCTGACCGCGCGCTGCCCGGTGGTGTTCGCGCCCGCCATGCACACCGAGATGTGGGAGCACGCGGCCACCCAGGAGAATGTGGCCACGCTCCGCCGTCGCGGCGCGATCGTGATCGAACCCGCCGTCGGCCGGCTGACCGGTGTCGACACCGGCAAGGGCCGGCTGCCCGACCCCGCCGAGATCTTCGAGGCCTGCCGCCGGGTGCTGCTGCGCGGCCCGCGCGCCCTGGCGGCCGACCTGGCCGGCCGCCATGTCGTGGTCAGCGCCGGCGGCACCCGTGAGCCGCTGGACCCCGTCCGCTACCTGGGCAACCGCTCCTCCGGCAAGCAGGGCTACGCCCTGGCCCGCACCGCCGTCGCGCGCGGGGCCCGGGTCACCCTGATCGCCGCCAACACCGCGCTCGCCGACCCGGCCGGAGCCGACGTGGTCCGGGTGGGCACCGCCGTGCAGCTGCGCGAGGCGGTCCTGAAGGCCGCCGCCGACGCCGACGCGGTGGTCATGGCGGCGGCCGTCGCCGACTTCCGTCCGGCCCACTACGCCGAGGGCAAGATCAAGAAGAAGGACGGCGAGGAGCCCGCGCCGGTCGCACTGGTGCGCAACCCCGATGTCCTCGCCGAGCTCTCCGCCGATCGGCCCAACGCCGCGCAGGTCGTGGTGGGCTTCGCCGCCGAGACCGACGACGTTCTGGTCAACGGCCGCGCCAAGCTCGCCCGCAAGGGTTGCGATCTGCTCGTCGTCAACGAGGTCGGCGACTCCAAGGCCTTCGGGACTGAGGAGAACGAGGCCGTGATCCTCGGCGCCGACGGCAGTGAGACCCCGGTGCCGCACGGCCCCAAGGAGGCCCTGGCCGAGCAGGTCTGGGACCTCGTCGTACGGCGTCTTGCCTGATCGCCGCCCCGGCAGCGGCACGACACTGCGTGTCGTGCGAGCGCGCTACTGGCGTTCGGGCCCGGGGTGCTGGACAGTGTTGCAGGTCACGGCCTTCCCAACCTTCGAGATGCCGTGTCCGTCTTCGTGGTACGAACGATAAACTGACCCCTGGCCGGCCGGGCGCAGCCCCGCGCCAGCCACCCATGATCAGCCAGCAGCCGCTGCAACCCCAGGGAGCGATGTGTCCCGCCGCCTGTTCACCTCCGAGTCCGTGACCGAGGGCCACCCCGACAAGATCGCCGACCAGATCAGCGACACGATCCTCGACGCACTGCTCAAGGAGGACCCCACCTCCCGCGTCGCCGTCGAGACGTTGATCACCACCGGTCTGGTGCACGTCGCGGGCGAGGTCACCACCAAGGGCTACGCGGACATCGCGACCCTGGTGCGCAACAAGATCCTCGACATCGGCTACGACTCCTCGAAGAAGGGCTTCGACGGCGCCTCCTGCGGTGTCTCGGTGTCCATCGGCGCGCAGTCCCCGGACATCGCGCAGGGTGTCGACACGGCGTACGAGAACCGGGTCGAAGGCGATGAGGACGAGCTCGACAAGCAGGGCGCGGGCGACCAGGGCCTGATGTTCGGCTACGCCTGCGACGAGACCCCCGAGCTGATGCCGCTCCCGATCACGCTCGCGCACCGGCTCTCCCGGCGCCTGACCGAGGTCCGCAAGAACGGGACCATCCCCTACCTGCGCCCCGACGGCAAGACCCAGGTCACCATCGAGTACAACGGCGACAAGGCCGTCCGTCTGGACACCGTCGTCGTCTCCTCGCAGCACGCCAGCGACATCGACCTGGACTCGCTGCTCGCCCCCGACATCCGCGAGTTCGTCGTGGAGCCGGAGCTGCGGGCTCTCCTGGACGACGGCATCAAGATCGACACCGAGGGCTACCGCCTGCTGGTCAACCCGACCGGGCGTTTCGAGATCGGCGGCCCGATGGGTGACGCCGGCCTCACCGGCCGCAAGATCATCATCGACACGTACGGCGGCATGGCCCGCCACGGCGGCGGCGCGTTCTCCGGCAAGGACCCGTCCAAGGTCGACCGCAGCGCCGCCTACGCGATGCGCTGGGTCGCCAAGAACGTCGTGGCCGCCGGCCTCGCCTCGCGCTGCGAGGTCCAGGTCGCGTACGCGATCGGCAAGGCGGAGCCCGTCGGCCTCTTCGTCGAGACCTTCGGCACCCACACCGTGGACCCCGAGCGCATCGAGCAGGCCATCGGCCAGGTCTTCGACCTGCGCCCCGCCGCGATCATCCGCGACCTCGACCTGCTCCGCCCGATCTACGCCCAGACCGCGGCGTACGGGCACTTCGGCCGCGCCCTCCCGGACTTCACCTGGGAGCGCACCGACCGCGTCGACGCGCTGCGCGAGACGGTCGGCCTGTAAGGCCGCACCGCACAGGGCATCGAGGACGGCCCCGGACCGCACGGTCCGGGGCCGTCCCCGTTCCGGGCGGCCACAGGAGCCGCGCTGTCCGAGCCTTCTGGTAACACTGAGGCTGTGAGCAGCGAGGACCAGCACGGCACACCCCCGGCGGACGGGCCGCAGGGGGGAGAGCAGCTCGCGCTCATCCGGGAGACGGTGCGCAAGGCCAAGGAGCCCCGGGCCAAGCCGCGCACCTGGCGGGGGGCCGCGCTGGCCGACGGCCTGCCGGTGGCCCGGGTCCTGGTCGACAAGGGGCTGCTCCACCTCGACCAGTACTTCGACTACGCCGTGCCCGCCGCGATGGACGCCGAGGCGCGCCCCGGCGTCCGGGTACGCGTGCGCTTCGGCGCGCGCGTGGTGAAGGGCCGCCGCGAGGGCGGGGAACTGCACGACGGCTTCATCGTCGACCGGCTGGCCGAGAGCGACTACCGGGGACCGCTCGCGCCGCTCGCCCAGGTGCTGTCCCCGGAGGAGGTGCTGACCCCGGAACTGCTGCGGCTGTGCCGCGCGGTCGCCGACCGCTATGCCGGGGCGCTCGCCGACGTCGTCCAGCTCGCGGTGCCGCCGCGGCGGGCGAAGGCCGAGGCCGAACCGCCCCGCGAGCCGCTGCCCGCCCCCGCGCCGGTGGACCCCGGACCGTGGCGGCGGTACGCCACCGGCCCCGCCTTCCTGCAGGCCCTGTCCCGCGGCGACACCCCGCGCGCGGTGTGGACCGCACTGCCGGGACCGACCTGGCCCGAGGAGATCGCCCGCGCCATGGCGGCGACCCTGGCCTCGGGGCGCGGGGCACTCGCGGTCGTCCCCGACGGCCGTGCCGCCGCCCGCGTCGACACCGCGCTGACCGCGCTTCTCGGCGGCGGACACCATGTGCTGCTCACCGCCGACGCCGGGCCCGAGGAGCGGTACCGCCGCTGGCTCGCGGTGAGCCGGGGCAGTGTCCGTGCCGTCGTGGGCACCCGGGCCGCCATGTTCGCGCCGGTGGCCGGCCTCGGACTGACCGTGCTGTGGGACGACGGCGACTCCAGCCACGCCGAACCGCACGCCCCGCAGCCGCACGCCCGCGACGTTCTGCTGCTGCGGGCCGCCGAGGAAGGTGCCGGCTTTCTCCTCGGCGGCCTCATCTGCACCGTCGAGGGCGCCCAACTCGTCGACAGCCAGTGGGCGTTGCCCATCACGGCACCGCGTGAACGGGTGCGGGCCACGGCGCCGCTGGTGCGTACCGTCGGCGAGGGCGACGAGGCGCGGGACGCCGCGGCGCGCGTCGCCCGCCTGCCGAGTGTGGCGTGGCAGGTCACCCGGGAGGCACTTCAGCGCGGGCCGGTGCTCGTGCAGGTGCCGCGGCGCGGCTATGTGCCGCGGCTGGCCTGCGAGCGCTGCCGGGAGCCCGCGCGCTGCGCCCAGTGCGCGGGGCCGCTCCAGCTCGGCGACGGCGACAGCGCGCCGCACTGCGGCTGGTGCGGACGGCCCGAGGCGGCCTGGCACTGCGCGGAGTGCGGCGGCTTCCGGCTGCGCGCTCAAGTGGTGGGCGTCCGCCGCACCGCCGACGAACTCGGCCGCGCCTTCGCCAAGGTGCCGGTACGGACCTCGGGCCGCGACGGCGTGCTGGCCTCGGTGCCGGAGACGCCCTCGCTGGTGATCTCGACGCCCGGGGCCGAGCCGGTCGCCGACGGCGGCTATGCGGCCGCGCTGCTGCTCGACGGCTGGGCCCTGCTCAACCGCCCCGACCTGCGCGCGGGGGAGGAGACCCTGCGCCGCTGGGCCCACGCCGCCGCCCTGGTGCGCCCGGCCGGCGAGGGCGGCACCGTGGTGGTCATGGCGGAGCCGACGCTCCGGCCGGTGCAGGCCCTTGTGCGCTGGGACCCGGTCGGCCATGCCGTGCGGGAGCTGGCGGAGCGCGCGGAACTGGGCTTCCCGCCGGTCTCCCGGATGGCTTCGGTGAGCGGGCGCCCGGCTGCCGTCGCGGACCTGCTGGACACCGTCCGCCTCCCGGAGGACACCGACATCCTGGGGCCCGTGCCGCTGCCCGTGGTGGACCCGGCGCGTCCGCGCCGCAGCGGTGACACGCCGCCCGGCGAGCGGTGGGACCGCGTGCTGCTGCGTGTGCGTCCCGGGAACGGCGCGGCGCTCGCCGCCGCGCTCAAGGCCGCGCAGACCGCGCGGATCGCCCGGAAGGAGGCCGACCCGGTGCGGGTGCGCATCGACCCGCCCGACATCGGCTGAGTCGCGCCCGGACACGCTTCCGCCCCGGCGTCCGGCCTGGTGCGGCGCGGTGGGCGGCGGGGCGGGAAAGCGTATGAGGGGGGAAGCGGGAGGTCAGCCGGTGCGGGGAGCGGGGACCGCGCCGGGGATGCTGTCGTCGCGGGGCGCGGGAGCGGGCATCGCGCGGGCCGCGGGGACGGTCGGCGCGGGAATGGCCGGCGCGGGGACCGACGCGACGGCCGACGCGGGGGAGTCGGGCTCGCCGTGCGGCTCCGCCGACGCCGCGGCGGCCGCTCGGCGGGTGCCGTAGCGACGGTGGACGGCCTGCTTGGTCACACCTAGCGCGGAGCCGACGGCGTCCCAGGAGAAGCCCAGGGAGCGGTCGAACTCCACCGCCGCGGTCACCAGGGTCTCGACGCTGTCCCGAAGTTCCTGGGCAAGCCGTACGGTGGGTGCGGGTGCCCGGCCGTAGACGACGAATCCGGCGGACGGGCCGCTGCGCCGGGGGCGATAGACATTGCCCAACTGGGTGGTGAGGGTGCGCAGCGCGTCGACCTGTCGGCGGACCCGCTCGATGTCCCGCACCAGCAGGTGAAGGCTCGCCCTGGCCTGGGCGTCGTGAGTTGCGTGTTCGGGCATCAACTGGCCTCTCGAGCCGGCTCGTGTCGGTCAATCTCCTTTGACATCAACGCGCCAGCCGCCCGGGGAGTCACGCAGCAGGGGCGCATCCCGCTCGCCGGGGGGCGCGAGAAGCCGTGCGCGCCCCCACCCTGTCGGCCCATAGACTGGTGCGGTTGCCCACCCGCCGACCACCGCCGTCCACCCATGGAGCCCGCCGCGTGTCCGTCCAGCCGATCCGCCTCTTCGGCGACCCCGTGCTGCGCATGAAGGCGCAGCCCGTGACCGTGTTCGACAAAGAGCTGCGCACCCTCGTCAAGGATCTCGAGGAGACGATGCGCGACGCTCCCGGCGCCGGCCTGGCGGCCCCTCAGATCGGTGTGTCGCTGCGGGTGTTCACCTACCACGTCGACGGCGTGGTCGGCCATCTGGTCAATCCCGACCTGAGCCTGAGCGACGACGAGCAGGACGGCCCCGAGGGCTGCCTCTCGCTGCCCGGACTGCGCTTCGACACCAGGCGCGCGCACGGCGTCGTGGCCCGCGGCTTCACCATGTACGGCGACCCCGTCACCATCGAGGGCACCGAGCTGCTCGCGCGCTGCATCCAGCACGAGACCGACCACCTCGACGGGATCATCTTCATCGACCGGCTCGATCCCGAGCAGCGCAAGGCCGCCATGAAGGCGATACGGGAGGCGGAGTGGACCGGGCAGCCCGCGCCCGAGGTCCGCGTCTCGCCGCACAGCACCTTCGGCCGCGCTCTGTAGCGCCGCGTTCCGCAGAAAGGCACCGCACCCGCATGAGGCTCGTCTTCGCCGGCACCCCCGAGGTCGCCGTACCCGCACTCGACGCACTGATCGCCTCCGGCCGCCACGAGGTCGCCGCCGTCGTCACGCGGCCCGACGCCGTCGCCGGCCGCGGGCGCAAGCTCGTCGCCAGCCCGGTCGCCCAGCGCGCCGAGGAGGCCGGGATCGAGGTGCTCAAGCCCGCGCGTCCACGTGACGAGGACTTCCTGGCGCGGCTGCGCGAGATCGCGCCCGACTGCTGCCCGGTCGTCGCCTACGGCGCCCTGCTGCCCCGCGTGGCCCTGGACGTACCGGCCCACGGATGGGTCAACCTGCACTTCTCCCTGCTGCCCGCCTGGCGCGGCGCGGCGCCCGTCCAGCACGCGGTGATGGCCGGCGACGAGGTCACCGGCGCCTCCACCTTCCTCATCGAGGAGGGCCTGGACTCCGGCCCGGTCTACGGCGTCGTCACCGAGGACGTGCGGTCCCGGGACACCAGCGGCGACCTGCTCACCCGCCTCGCCCACAGCGGCGCGAAGCTGCTGGCGGCCACCATGGACGGCATCGAGGACGGCTCGCTGGTCGCCCGCCCGCAGCCCGCCGAGGGCATCACGACGGCCCCCAAGATCACCGTCGAGGACGCCCTGATCGACTGGAAGGCGCCCGCGCTGCGCGTGGACCGCCTGGTCCGCGGCTGCACCCCGGCCCCGGGGGCCTGGACCCTCTTCGGCGGCGAGCGGATGAAGATCGGCCCCGTGGCGCTGCTGCCCGAGCACACCGGCCTCGCCCCCGGCGAGCTGGAGGTCACCAAGCGGGCCGTGCTCGTCGGCACCGGCAGCCACGCCGTGGAGCTGGGCGAGGTGCGCCCGCAGGGCAAGAAGCCCATGGCCGCCGCCGACTGGGCGCGCGGCGTCCGCGTTCCCTCCGGGGAGCGGCTGGGCGCGTAACCGCGCGTCCCCCGTACGCTCGGAACCGGGGCACGATGCCCCGCCGTACCACCGACCCTCCCGGAGCACCTTTCACGTGAGCGAACCGTCACGCCGCCGATCCCAGCCCGCCGCCCGCCAGGGCCGCTCGCAGGGCGGGCCGCCGCAGGGCGGCCGGCCCTACCGCAAGCCGCAGCGCGACCCCGTGCGCATCCTGGCCTTCGAGGCACTGCGGGCCGTCGAGGAGCGCGACGCGTACGCCAATCTCGTCCTCCCCTCGCTGCTGCGCGAGGCCGAGGCCGAGGCGGCGCGCAAGGGCAGGGAGTTCGACCGGCGGGACGCCGCGCTGGCCACCGAGCTGGTCTACGGAACGCTGCGCCGCCGGGGCACCTACGACGCGGTGATCGCGGCCTGCGTGGACCGCCCGCTGCGCGAGGTGGACCCGCCGGTGCTGGACGTGCTCTCGCTCGGCGCCCACCAGCTGCTGGGCACGCGCATCCCGACGCACGCCGCCGTCTCCGCGACCGTGGAGCTGGCCCGGGTCGTGCTGGGCGACGGGCGGTCGAAGTTCGTCAACGCCGTCCTGCGCCGCATCGCCGCGCAGGACCTGGACGCGTGGCTGGACGAGGTCGCCCCGTCCTACGACGAGGACCCGGAGGACCACCTCGCCGTCGTCCACTCCCACCCGCGGTGGATCGTCTCCGCCCTGTGGGACGCCCTCGGCGGCGGCCGCGCCGGCATGGAGGAACTGCTCGCCGCCGACAACGAGCGCCCGGAGGTCACGCTCGTCGCCCGGCCGGGCCGCGTCACGCCGCAGGAGCTGGCCGACGCGCTGCCCCCGGACGCCACCGCGCCCGGCCGCTGGTCGCCGTACGCCGTCCGCCTCGCCGAGGGCGGCGACCCGGCGGCCGTCGAGGCGGTGCGCGAGGGCCGGGCCGGCGTGCAGGACGAGGGCAGCCAGCTCGTGGCCGCCGCCCTGGCCGCGGCGCCGCTCGGGGACGGCCCGGACCGGCTGTGGCTGGACGGCTGCGCGGGTCCCGGCGGCAAGGCGGCACTGCTGGCCGCGCTCGCGGCGCAGCGCGGGGCGGCCCTGGTCGCCTCGGAGAAGCAGCCGCACCGCGCCCGTCTCGTGGCCCGCACGCTGGCGGGGAACCCGGGGCCGTACGGGGTGATCGTCGCCGACGGCACCCGTCCGGCGTGGCGGCCGGGCGCTTTCGACCGCGTCCTGGTCGATGTGCCCTGCACGGGTCTGGGGGCCCTGCGGCGCAGGCCGGAGGCCCGCTGGCGGCGCCGCGCCGAGGACCTGGCGGGCTTCGCGCCGCTGCAGCGCGGGCTGCTGGAATCCGCGCTGCGCGCGGTGCGGGTCGGCGGTGTGGTCGGCTACGCCACCTGCTCGCCCCATCCGGCGGAGACCCGGGCCGTCGTCGAGGACGTTCTCGGCGCCCCAGGGGCCGTCGCCGTGGAGTGGGTCGACGCGCGGCCGCTGATGGCCGGTGTGGCGGACCTCGGGGAAGGCCCCGACGTCCAGCTGTGGCCGCACCTGCACGGCACGGACGCGATGTACCTCGCGCTCCTGCGGCGCACCGGCTGAGCGCGGCGAACGGGAGGTCGACGCGGCCGGGGCTCAGTCGCGAACGAAGCGCGCGGACTCGTTCCGCCACAGGTCGGTGCCGCTGAAGGGGTTGCGCTGAAGCCGCCCCTGGAACGTACGCACCAGCAACTCCACGATGCCGCACTCGTAGCGGGTCCACGCCGGTTCGTCGGGACCGTGGTGCCTGCGGCAGACGACGACCGGCCACTCGTCCGGTTCGCCGGAGGTGGCCCAGAACGTGCCGTCGCCGTCAGGGGTGCCGCCCCACACGAAAAGGCCGCCGCGCACCAGGTATTCCGGATAGATGCCCTCCACGCCTTCTTACTGGTAGGCCTCGCTGGGACAGACCCCGGAGACCTTGCCGATCTCGTCGGCGGGGACCGGCGGCATGATCTGGAGGTAGCGCGAGATCTCGCCCGGCCCGTACGTCTCCATCAGCCACAGGTAGTCGGCGGGCAACCGGGTCCCGTAGCCCCGCACGATCTCGTCCGGGCTCAGCAGTGCCGCCCATGTGTCGGCCGGCGGCTCGAGGAGCCGCACCAGCTCGTCCCTCAAGGACATGCATCCTCCGGTCCCGCCCTGTCTCCGCGGCGCGGCCGGCGGAGCGCACCCGTGTCGCCCGCGCATGCCGTCGTGCGCGTCCGGCGGATTCTGCCACCCACCGGGTGGGGGCGATACGCATGGTCGGCACGCACCTGAAGAACGTGCCTGCCGGGTGTGCCGCTTCTAGACTGGGGCTGGTCGAAATGTCCTTGATGAGAGAGTTGGGCACCATGTCCAAGCGAGGAAACAAGAGGCGCGCCCGCAAGAAGAAGGGCGCCAACCACGGCAAGCGTCCCAACGCGTGAAGCCCGGGGACGTCCTGTCCCGTCCGTGACCGCCCGCGCCGCCGCGCGGGCGGTCACGGACGTTCCGGGGCCACCGCGTTCCGGGGCGGTGTGATCTGACGGAGCGGCACCCGCGTGACGGCGCCCGCGTGCAGGTCCGGCGGGGCGCCGGGTTTTCCACAGGCGCGGCGCCCGGGTGCGCGGCCGGGGCGCCCGCACCGCCATACTGGGAGCATGGCCGTGCAGATCAACCCCAGCATCCTCTCCGCCGACTTCGCCCGGCTCGCCGAAGAAGCCCGTGCGGTGGAGGGAGCCGACTGGCTCCACGTCGACGTGATGGACAATCACTTCGTCCCCAACCTCACGCTCGGTGTGCCGGTCGTCGAGTCGCTGCGCAAGGCGACCGAGACCCCGCTCGACTGCCACCTGATGATCGAGGACCCGGACCGCTGGGCCCCGGCGTACGTCGAGGCGGGCGCCGGCTCCGTCACCTTCCATGTCGAGGCCGCCGCCGCTCCCGTGCGCCTGGCCCGCGAGATCCGCGCCATGGGGGCCCGGGCGTCGATGGCGCTCAAGCCCGCCACCCCGGTCGAGCCCTACGAGGACCTGCTGCCCGAGCTCGACATGCTGCTGATCATGACGGTGGAGCCGGGCTTCGGCGGCCAGGCCTTCCTCGACATCATGCTCCCCAAGATCCGCCGGGCCCGGCAGCTGATCGAGAGGCACGGCCTGGAGCTGTGGCTCCAGGTGGACGGCGGCGTGTCCGCGTCCACGATCGAGCGCTGCGCGGAGGCCGGCGCCGATGTCTTCGTCGCCGGTTCCGCGGTCTACGGAGCGGAGGATCCCGCCGAGGCCGTACGCGCGCTGCGCAAGCAGGCCGCGGCCGCCTGCGCGCACTGACCACTCCTTGGGCGGCGTGCTCCGGTACCCGTTAGTACGTGCGAGGATGAGCGCGGAGCCGATCAGATGGGCAACTGGGGAGAGAACGTGACCACAGGCCGCACAGGGGTGCGCATGGGCCCCGGCGAGATGGTCCAGGCGGCAGCGATGGCACGCCGTTTCTACTTGGAGGGGAAGTCCAAGATCCAGATCGCCGAGGAGTTCGGCGTGAGCCGCTTCAAGGTGGCACGGGTCCTGGAGACCGCCCTCGAACGCGATCTGGTGCGCATCGAGATCCGGGTCCCCGCCGAGCTCGACGCCGAACGCTCCGACGCCCTGCGCGCCCGCTACGGCCTGCGGCACGCCGTCGTCGTCGAATCCCCCGCCGACGAGTCGGACGGCCCCGACCCGGAGAACCTGGGCGCGGTCGCCGCGCAGCTGCTCGGTGAACTGGTCAGCGAGGGCGACGTGCTCGGCCTCGCCTGGGGCCGTTCCATCATCACCATGGCCAACGCCCTCGACCGGCTCCCGCCCTGCACGGTCGTCCAGCTGACCGGCGTGTACGACGCGGGCACCGCCGACCGCGGTTCGGTCGAGGCGGTGCGCACGGCCGCGGCCGTCTCCGGGGGCGAGGCCCACCCCATGTACGCCCCCATGGTGCTCGCCGACCCGGCCACCGCCGCCGCACTGCGGGCACAGAGCGGCATCGCGGCCGCCATGAGCTACTTCGACAAGGTCACCGTCGCCGTCGTCTCCATCGGTTCGTGGGCGGCGGGCATCTCCACGGTGCACGACGCGCTCACCGACGCCGAGCGCGAGCACTACGCGTCGCTCGGCGTCGCCGCCGAGATGTCCTCGCACCTCTTCGACACGGAGGGCCGCCTCGTCGGGCGCGACCTGGGCGAGCGCTGCATCACCATCGAGGCGGACCGGCTGCGCCGCATCCCCGAGGTGCTGGCGATCGCGGGCGGTCGGCGCAAGGCGGTCGCCGTGGACGCGGTCCTGCGCTCCGGCCTGGTCACCAGCATCGTCACCGACACGTCGGCGGCGGACTATCTGCTGGAGTCCACCGAGCCCATGCCCCGCCCGGCGCTGGACCGCGCCGATCCCGCGGGGCCGTAGCCCGACGGCGTAGCCCCCCTGTTCACGCCTCCGGACGGCCCTCGGGTGCGTCGGACAGGCGGTCGAGCCATTCGGTCAGCAGGGTGCGTTCGGCTGACGTCAGCGCCGGGGTGCCCGGATCGCGCAGGGCCTCGCGCAGTGCGCCGGCCCGGCCCGCCACGGTCGCGGGCCCCGCGATCGGGTTCCCCCCGCCGCTGTCGGTCGTGATCGTCCGCATCACGCTCTCGCGGGCCAGTTCGGACAGCCCCTGGTCCCGCTCCTGCGGTGGTGCGGCCAGCAGGGTGAGGACGACGCCGACCCCGTTGGCGTGCATGAAGCGGGTGGCCCGTTCCACGCTCATGCGCAGCCGCCCCGCGGACGCGACCCGGGCGATCAGTTCGCGCAGCATGTCCACCGCCCGGGCGGCGGAACCCTCCGCGGCGCGCGCGTCGCCGTAGATCAGCCGGTAGTACGCGGGCATCGACAGCCCGAACTCCACGTGCAGATCCCAGGAGCGCCGCAGGTCGGCGACGGGGTCGTCGGTCCACGCGAGCGCCTGCTTGTCCAGCAGGTAGCCCTGGAAGCCGTACTCGGCGACCGCGTCGAGCAGGCCCTCCTTGTCGCCGAACACCCGGTAGAGGGTGGGCGCCTGGACCCCTGCCGCCGCGCTCACGGCGCGGGTGGACACCGCCTCCCGGCCTCCCTGGGTCAGCAGTTCCGCGGCGGCTCGCAGCAGCCGTTCCCGTGTGCCGGGCGTCGATGCCTGTGCTGCCGTTTCGCTCATGGTGCCAATGGTAACGAATCCGTCTTATCGTCGATAACGTATCAGTGTTACCTTTTATCCGATAGCAGTGGAAACGGCAGGAAAGGCGGTATTCGTCATGCGAGCGACAACCGAGCCCCACGACTTCGTCGTGGTCGGCGGCGGCACCGCGGGCAGCGTGATCGCCGCCCGCCTGTCCGAGGACGACCGCGTCCGCGTACTGCTGCTGGAAGCGGGAGCGGGCCGCCCCACGGCGGCCATGACCTCGCCGCCGGCCTGGCCGTCCCTGATGGAGAGCCCGGCGAACTGGGGCGAGACCACCGTCCCCCAGACGGCCACCGGCACTTCGGTCTTCCTGCCCCGTGCGCGCTTCCTGGGCGGCGGCTCCGCGATCAACGCCATGGTCTTCGCCCGCGGACACCGGTCCAGCTACGACGACTGGGCGGCCCTCGGTGCCCGGGGCTGGGGCTTCGACGACCTGCTGCCGTACTTCATGCGCAGTGAGAACACCGCCGGGCGGGACCCCGCGCTGCGCGGCATCGGCGGACCCCTCACCGTGGGGCCCGCCAATCCGCCGCACCCCGTCGTCGGCTCCCTGCTGAGGGCGGCGGAGCAGGCCGGGCACCCCCGCGCGGCCGACCCCTGCGGCGGCCTGGAGGAAGGGTTCGGCTGGTCCGACCTCAACATCGTCGACGGCAGGCGGCAGAGCGCTGCCGACGCCTACCTCGCCCCCGCCGCCGGGCGGCCCAACCTCACCGTCGTGACCGGCGCGCGGGCCCGCCGCCTGCTGCTGGAGCACGGCCGCTGCACCGGGGTCGAGTACCGCACGGAGGCCGGGACGCGCACGGCCCGGGCCCGCGCGGAGGTGGTCCTGACCGCCGGCGCCATCGGCTCGCCGCAGTTGCTGATGCTCTCCGGGATCGGGCCCCGGGCACACCTGGGCGACCGCGGCATCGACGTCCTCGCGGACCTCCCCGGCGTCGGCGCCAACCTGCACGACCACCCGATCGCCAACATCGTCTACAGCGCCGGCCGGCCCGTACCGGCCGGCGTGAACAACCACGGCGAGGCCCAGGGCCTGGTGCGCTCCGGGCCCGGACTGGACGGCCCCGACCTCCAGTTGGTCTTCGTCGACGCGCCGGGCAACCTGCTCGACGGAATGTCGCCCGGCCAGGGCTGGACGATCGGCGTCTCGCCGATGCGCCCGCGCAGCCGCGGCACCGTACGCCTGGCGAGCGCCGATCCCGCGGACGCCCCGCTGCTGGACCCCGGCTACTTCGCCGACGACCACGACCTGGCCGTCCTGATCCGGGGCCTGCGGCTCGCCCGCGAGATCGGCCGGTCCCCCGCCATGTCCGCGTGGCACGGGACGGAAGTGCTGCCCGGCCCGGCCGTCGAGGACGACCGGGGGCTGCGGGAGTACGCCCGGCGGACCGTCGCCTCGTACGCGCACCCCGTCGGCACCTGCCGGATGGGTCACGGGCCCGGGGCGGTCGTCGGCGACGACCTGCGGCTGCGCGGCATCGACGGGCTGCGGGTGGCCGACGCCTCCGTCATCCCGTCCATCCCGTCGGCCAACACCAACGCGACCGTCTGCGCCATCGCCGAACGCGCGGCCGAACTGCTCACGGCCTGAGGGCCGGTGAACCCCGGGCGCGTCCCAGAAGGAGGCAGCCGTGACCACATCCCTACTCACCAGTCCGGAGAGCATCGTGCAATCCGCGGCGGCCGGCAGCGGGCCGGCTCTGGAAGCACTCCTCACCCGCTCACCCGTGGGCCTGGCCCTGTGGGGCACCGACCTGCGGTGCACCTGGGCCAACGCGACCCTCGAACGCCAGGACGGCATCCCCGGTGACCACCGGCTGGGGCGCAGGCCGTCCGAGGCCCTGCGGGGCGACAGTTGCGCCCTGGAGGCCGTGATGGCGAAGGTGCTGCGCACCGGTACCCCGGCACTCAGCCGCGAGTACCGGCACGCCGCCGCCGGGCGCGTCGGCAACGCGCCCGCGTACTCGGTGTCCTTCTTCCGGCTCGACGACCCGGACGGATCGGTGCGCGGCGTGTGCTCCCTGGTCCTTCAGGCCGGCGGCCGGCGCTCGTCCGGTGAACGCCTCGCCTTGCTCAGCGAGGCCAGCACCCGCGTCGGCACCACACTCGACGCCATGCGCACCGGCCAGGAACTGGCCGACTTCACGGTGCCCTTCCTCGCCGACTACGCGGCCGTCGACCTGGTGGAGGCGGTCCACCTCGGCGAGGAGCCCCCGCACCGGGCGTTCCGCGGCGGCGACGGGGGACCCGTCTTCCGCCGGGCCGGACTCGCCTCGGTCCGCCCGGGCGCCCCGGAGGCACGTTGGGGCCCCGGCGAGGTGGTGACCGTCCCGGAGACCTCGCCGTTCACCGAGGTGCTGGCCTCGCGGCGCCCCGTCTTCGAACCGGTCCTCGGCGACCGCCCGGGCGGTCGGCCCGCGGGGCACCCCGTACTGGCCCGGGCCATGCGCGAGCACGGCATGCACTCGGTGATGGTGGTGCCGGTGCAGGCCCGCGGCATCGTCCTGGGCGTCGCCGCCTTCGTGCGCACCGTCAATCCCGCCCCCTTCGAGGAGGACGACATGCTGCTCGCCGAGCAACTCGTCGCCCGCGCGGCGCTCAGCCTCGACAACGCCAGGCGGTACGCACGCGAGCGCGCCACCGCGCTGGCGCTGCAGCGCAGCCTGCTGCCCCGCGCGGTCTCCGGCGGCGCGGCCGTGGACGCGGTCTCGCGCTACCTTCCCGCCGACATCGAGGACGGCGTCGGCGGCGACTGGTACGACGTGATCCCCCTGCCCGGCGCGCGGGTCGCCCTGGTGGTCGGCGACGTGGCCGGCCACGGCATCAACGCCGCCGCCACCATGGGCCGGCTCAGGACCGCGGTGCACACGCTCGCCGACATGGACCTGGCCCCCGGCGAACTGCTCGCCCACCTCGACGAGGTCGTGGGGCGGCTCGCCGACGAGGAGACCGGCGACGACGCGGACGACACCTGCGCCCTCGCCACCTGCCTCTACGCGGTCTACGACCCCGCCACCCGGCGCTGCGTCATGGCGCGGGCCGGCCATCCGCCGCCCGCCGTCCTCCTGCCCGACGGGCGTGTGGAGTTCCCCGACCTCCCCGACGGCACACCGCTGGGGCTCGGGGTGCTCCCGTACGAGTCCGCCGAGCTGGAGCTCCCCGAGGGCAGCGTGATCGCGCTGTACACCGACGGGCTCGTCGAGGACCGCCGCCAGGACATCGACGTGGGCATGGACCGGATGGCCGCGGCACTCGCCCGCCCCGGCCTCCCGCTGGACGACCTGTGCGCCGAGGTGATGGGCACGCTCCGGGCGGGCGCGGCACCCCGCGACGACGTCACGCTCCTGCTGGCCCGTACGCGCGCGCTCAGCCCGGAGGACCTGGCCTGCTGGGAACTGCCCGCGGACCCGGCCGCGGTCGGCGCGGCCCGCTCGCTGGCGGCGCGGCAACTGGACGCCTGGGGCCTGGAGAGCGTGGCGGAGACCACGCAGATGATCGTCAGTGAGCTGGTCACCAACGCGGTGGTCCACACGCCCGGGCCGGTCCGGCTGCGCCTGATCCGCCACCAGGTCCTGGTCGTGGAGGTCGCCGACCGCGACAACAACGTCCCGCGCACACGCCGTGCCGGCGTCACCGACGAGGGCGGCCGCGGGCTCTACCTCGTGGCCCGGCTGGGGCGGCGCTGGGGGACCCGGCTGACGCCGGAGGGCAAGCTCGTGTGGGCAGAGCAGGAACTCCCGCCCCCGGCGAGTGCGGAATGGTACGACGGGACACCCTGAGCCCGGGGGCGTTCTTGGAGGAAACTCCAAAGGGACCTCCTGAGCACCGGACTTTCGTCCGTGGCCGAGGCCGCCCCCGTCGTGCAAAAATCAAGTACGTGCGTTTCCTCAATGATGCAAAGCCTCCGTACGACCTGACGTACGACGACGTGTTCATGGTCCCCAGCCGTTCCGCGGTGGGATCCCGCCAAAGCGTCGATCTCTCCGCCCCGGACGGCACCGGCACCACCATCCCCTTGGTGGTCGCCAACATGACCGCCATCGCCGGCCGGCGGATGGCCGAGACCGTCGCCCGCCGCGGGGGCCTCGTCGTCATTCCGCAGGACATCCCGATCGACGTGGTCACCGACGTGATCGGCTGGGTCAAGCAGCGCCACCTCGTGCTGGACACGGCCATCTCCCTCGGACGGCACGCCACCGTCGCCGACGCGCTGGCCCTGCTGCCCAAGCGCGCGCACGGTGCCGCCGTCGTCGTGGAGGACGGCCGCCCGGTCGGCGTCGTCACCGAGCACGACCTGACGGGCGTCGACCGCTTCACCCAGGTGTCCGTGGTCATGTCCAAGGACCTCCTGCTGCTCCCCGCGGACATCGACCCGCGCGAGGCCTTCAACCGGCTGGAGGAGGCCAACCGCAAGCTGGCCCCCGCCGTCGGCGCGGACGGCCGGCTCGCCGGGATCATCACCCGCAAGGGCGCCCTGCGCGCCACCCTGTACACCCCCGCCACCGACGCGCAGGGCAGACTGCGCATCGCCGCGGCCGTCGGCATCAACGGCGACGTGGCGGGCAAGGCCAAGCTGCTGCTCGACGCGGGCGTCGACACCCTCGTCGTGGACACCGCGCACGGCCACCAGGAGTCGATGCTCCAGGCCGTACGGGCCGTCCGGGCCCTCGACCCGCGGGTGCCCGTCGTGGCCGGCAACGTGGTCTCCGCCGAGGGCGTGCGCGACCTGATCGAGGCCGGCGCCGACATCGTCAAGGTCGGTGTGGGCCCGGGCGCCATGTGCACCACGCGCATGATGACCGGCGTCGGGCGCCCGCAGTTCTCCGCGGTGCTGGAGTGCGCCGCCGAGGCCGCGAAGCACGGCAAGCACGTCTGGGCCGACGGCGGGGTGCGGCACCCCCGCGACGTGGCGATGGCGCTGGCCGCCGGCGCGTCCAACGTCATGGTCGGTTCCTGGTTCGCGGGCACGTACGAGTCGCCCGGCGACCTCCAGCAGACCGCCGACGGGCGCGTCTACAAGGAGAGCTTCGGCATGGCCTCCGCGCGCGCCGTGGCCAACCGCACCAGCGAGGACTCCGCGTACGACCGGGCCCGCAAGGCGCTGTTCGAGGAGGGCATCTCCACCTCGCGGATGTTCCTGGACCCCGCCCGTCCCGGTGTCGAGGACCTGATCGACTCGATCATCGCGGGCGTCCGCAGCTCCTGCACCTACGCGGGCGCCGCCAGCCTCGCCGAGTTCGCCGAGAAGGCCGTCGTCGGCATCCAGAGCGCGGCCGGCTACGCCGAGGGCAAGCCGCTGCACGCCAGCTGGCAGTGACCGCCTGCGCCGGCGGAGCGCGGGGGAGCGGTCCGGGGGACGCCGCTCCCCGGCCCGGGCGCTCCGCGGCGGGGGGACGGCGGCCGGGCTCGTAGGCTAGTCCCGGTACGGCACGCGCCGTGGCCGGATCGCCCGCGTAGAGAAGTGACCCACCCCCCGTGCGCCTGAACGAACTCGACGAACGCATCGTCCACGCCCTCGCCGAGGACGCCCGCCGCTCGTACGCCGACATCGGTGCCGTGGTCGGCCTCTCCGCACCGGCCGTCAAGCGCCGGGTGGACCGCCTGCGGGCCGAGGGCGCCATCACCGGGTTCACCGTCCGGGTCGAGCCCTCGGCGCTGGGCTGGGAGACCGAGGCCTTCGTCGAGCTCTACTGCCGCCACAACACCTCGCCCGAGGACATCCGGCGCGGCCTGTCGCGCTACCCGGAGGTGGCCTCCGCCTCCACCGTCACCGGTGAGGCGGACGCCGTCGTGCAGATCTACGCCTCCGACGTGCGCCACTTCGAGCGCGTCCTGGAGCGGATCGCGGGCGAGCCCTTCGTGGAGCGCACCAAGTCGGTCCTGGTGCTCTCGCCACTGCTGCGGCGCTACACCTCGGGCTCCCCGGCCTAGCCCGTCCGGCCGCGCGCAACGAATCGCCGGAAAGCCGGAGAAGCGCGCAACGAATCGGCGGTCGATGCGCAATGGACGCGTCTTGTCGCCGCGGCGGGCGTGATCGTACGGTCGAGTCAGACCGCGAACCCGCACTCCACCAGGCGAAAGAGGCTCCATGGCGCCGCTGCGCACCGCTCTGTACCAAGGCCCGAGCGGCGTCCCCTCGTCCGTCGACGACAGCATGGCCGCGCTCGACGGGGCCGCCCGCAGGGCCGCCGCCGCGGGGGCCCGGCTGCTCGTCACCTCCGAGATGTTCACGACCGGCTATGCCGTCGGCAGGGCGATCCCGTCCCTCGCCGAGGCCGCCGACGGCCCCACGGCCGCCCGCGTCGCCGGCATCGCCGCCGAGCACGGCCTCGGCATCGTCTACGGGTATCCCGAGCGCGACGGCGACGACGTCTTCAACGCCGCCCAGCTGATCGGCCCGGACGGCGAGCGCCTGGCCAACTACCGCAAGACGCATCTCTTCGGCGACGGCGAGCGCGCGTGGTTCACCCCCGGCGACCGGGCCGTCGTCCAGGCCGAGCTCGACGGCACCCGTATCGGCATCCTGATCTGCTACGACGTCGAGTTCCCGGAGAACGTGCGGGCCCACGCCCTGGCCGGCACCGAGCTGCTCACCGTGCCGACCGCCCTCATGCGGCCGTACGAGTTCGTCGCGCAGACCCTCGTGCCGGCCCGCGCCTTCGAGAGCCAGCTGCACGTGGCCTACACCAACCGCTGCGGACCCGAGGGCAAGTTCGACTTCGCCGGGCTCAGCTGCCTCGCCGGCCCCGACGGCGCGGTCCGCGCCCGGGCCGGGTCCGGGGAGGAACTGGTCGTCGCCGACGCCGACCCCGCCGTCCTGCGCGCCGCCCGCGAGGAGACGCCCTACCTCGCCGACCGCCGCCCCGAGCTGTACCGCTCGCTGGGCTGAACCCCACCCCACCCCCTCATCACGGCCCCACCCCGTTCCACTGCCAGGAGAGTCACCCCATGACGTCCACGGTGCCCACCGCGGTCCACGACGAGCAGCACCCCGAGGTGCCCTCGGTCCCGCCCATCACCATGTTCGGCCCCGACTTCCCCTTCGCGTACGACGACTTCCTGGCGGACCCGGCCGGCCTCGGCTCCATACCCGCGACCGCCCACGGCACCGAGGTCGCGGTGATCGGCGGCGGCCTGTCCGGCATCGTGGCGGCGTACGAGCTGATGAAGATGGGCCTGAGGCCCGTCGTCTACGAGGCGGACCGGATCGGCGGCCGGCTGCGCACGGTCGGCTTCGAGGGCTGCGACGAGAGCCTGACCGCGGAGATGGGCGCGATGCGCTTCCCGCCGTCCTCCACGGCGCTCCAGCACTACATCGACCTGGTCGGCCTGGAGACCCAGCCGTTCCCCAACCCGCTGGCGCCCGCGACCCCGTCGACCGTTGTCGACCTCAAGGGCGAGTCCCACTACGCCGAGACGATCGACGACCTGCCGCAGGTCTACCGCGACGTCGCGCACGCCTGGAACGCCTGCCTGGAGGAGGGCGCGGACTTCACCGACATGAACCGCGCCATGCGCGAGCGCGACGTCCCGCGCATCCGCGAGATCTGGTCGAAGCTGGTCGAGAAGCTCGACAACCAGACCTTCTACGGCTTCCTCTGCGACTCCGAGGCCTTCAAGTCCTTCCGGCACCGCGAGATCTTCGGCCAGGTCGGCTTCGGCACCGGCGGCTGGGACACCGACTTCCCCAACTCCATCCTGGAGATCCTGCGGGTCGTCTACACCGAGGCCGACGACCACCACCGCGGCATCGTCGGCGGCAGCCAGCAGCTCCCGGTACGGCTGTGGGAGCGCGAGCCCGAAAAGATCGTGCACTGGCCGTACGGCACGTCGCTGAAGTCGCTGCACGGCGGCGCCCCGCGCCCGGCCGTCACCCGCCTGCACCGCACCGCGGGCAACCGCATCACGGTCACCGACGCCGACGGCGCCATCCGCACCTACCAGGCGGCGGTCTTCACCGCGCAGAGCTGGATGCTGCTCAGCAAGATCGACTGCGACGACTCGCTCTTCCCGATCGACCACTGGACGGCGATCGAGCGCACGCACTACATGGAGTCCAGCAAGCTCTTCGTCCCCGTCGACCGGCCGTTCTGGCTCGACAAGGACGAGGACACCGGCCGGGACGTGATGAGCATGACGCTCACCGACCGGATGACCCGCGGCACCTATCTGCTGGACAACGGCCCCGACCAGCCGGCCGTGATCTGCCTGTCGTACACCTGGTGCGACGACAGCCTCAAGTGGCTGCCGCTGAGCGCCGCCGAGCGCATGGAGGTCATGCTCAAGTCGCTCCGCGAGATCTACCCCAAGGTCGACATCCGCCGGCACGTCATCGGCAACCCGGTGACCGTCTCCTGGGAGAACGAGCCCTACTTCATGGGCGCGTTCAAGGCCAACCTGCCCGGCCACTACCGCTACCAGCGCCGCCTGTTCACGCACTTCATGCAGGACACCCTGCCCGAGGACAAGCGCGGCATCTTCCTCGCCGGCGACGACATCTCCTGGACGGCCGGCTGGGCCGAGGGCGCCGTGCAGACCGCGCTCAACGCGGTGTGGGGCGTCATGCACCAGCTCGGCGGCGCCACCGACGAGACCAACCCGGGCCCCGGCGACCGCTACGACGAGATCGCACCGGTCGCGCTCGACGAGGACTGATCCGCCACCGCTCAGCGCCCCAGCGGGGTCAGCAGGAAGCGGCCGACCAGCCCGGCACCCGCGTCGAGCTTCTCGGTGAACTCCTCGTACACCTCCGGCAGTCCGCGCAGCGACCACAGCACGCGGGACGCGGCCCACGCCGCGTCCCGCGCGCGTTCCAGGCTCCACGAACCGGCCAGATGGGTCAGCGGATCGGCCAGGTCCAGCAGGTCGGGGCCCGGCATCAGCTCCTCGCGCACCCGCTCCTCGACCGCCGTCAGCAGCTCCCCGACCCGGTCGAAATCCGCCTCCAGTGACGCGGGCTCGCACGCCAGCGCCACACAGGTGTCCACCACCGACAGTGCGAGATCGTGCCCCACATGGGCGTTGATGCCCGCGAGCGCGAACTGCACCGGGCGCACGCCCGGGTGCCCGCGCAGCAGGAGCAACGGCCGCCAGCAGGCCGGTACCGCACGCCCGTCCAGGCCGCCCTCGACCGCCCTCAGGTACCGGCCGGCGAAACGGCCGCCCAGCTCGGCGGCGGCCGGCGGGTCGCCGAACGCGCCCGCGGCCAGCCGCCGTACCAGCTCCTCGGTGACCGACAGATAGACGCGGTTGAACACCGCCACGCCGTCACCCGGCGGCAGCGACGCGCCCAGCGCCCGCATCCGCGCCACCACCTGCTCCACGCCCGCGGGCGCGGCCCGCCGTGCCGTCGTCATGGGCCCAGCGTCGCAGCAGGTCGCGCGGCCCACGGGGAGCGGCGGCCGCGGCGTCCCCGGATCGGGTGAGTCAGAGCACGCCCGCGTCGCGCGCCGCCCACACCGACGGATACTGCGGGCGGAACCCCAGTTCGTCGCGGGCCCGCACCGTCGACACCACCCCGGCCCACGGGTCGGGCAGCGCCCGCTCCGCCATGCCGGCCGGTGCCTGCGCACCACTGAGCCAGTGCAGCTCCACCGCCGTCACGGGGGCGTCGTCGGCGAAGTTGTACACCCGGCCGCCGATGCCCGGTGTGCGCAGCAGCCGCAGGAAACCCTGCGCCGCGTCGGCGTGGTGCACCATGTGCAGCCGCTGGTGCGCGGCCCAGCCGCCCGCCCACCGCAGCGACTCCGCCAGATGCGGGTCGCCGTCGCCGTACACGAACGCCAGGCGCCCGACGCGCACGTCCAGGCCCACCGCGCGGTGCAGGTCCAGCAGGCCCCGCTCGGCCTCCGCCTTCGACTCCGGGTACGGGCCCCACAACGGGCCGCCCGGCAGCGGCTCGTCGTCCTCACACGCCGGGCGGCCCCGGCCCGGTCCGTACACCAGGTTCGTGCTTGCCTGCACGAAGCGCACCGCCCCGGCCGCGGCCGCCAGCCGGGCCAGCGCCAAGGTCGCCTCCCGGTTGACAGCCCACGCCCCGTCCCCGGCGTCGCCGCGGAACACTGCGGCGAGGTTCAGCACGGCGTCCGCCCCCGCGAGCGCCTTCCGCACGTCCTCCTCGTTCCGCAGATCGCCCGTCACCACCTGCGCTCCCCGCCGTGCGAACGGCGCGCCGCGCTCCGCGTCCCGCACCAGCACCCGCACCTCGTCCCCCGGGCGCCGCCACTGCAGCAGCCGCGGCACCAGGCGGCTGCCCACCCGTCCCGTGGCGCCCGTCACCAATGTCAGCATCGATGTCTCCTCTCGCGACGGGCCCAGCCTCCAGCGGCCCGGCGCGGCAGGGGAGAGACCTCCTGATCCCGGGACCGGCAGGCCCTGGATACGGCCGCGCCCCGGGACGATCCTGGAACCGTGGACCCGCACCCCGACCCCAGCCCCGTCCTCGACCGCGCAGGACTCGCCGACTTCCTGCGCCGCCGCCGCGCCCGCCTGACCCCCTCCGACGTGGGCCTGTCGGCCGGCGCACGGCGGCGCACGCCGGGACTGCGCCGCGAGGAGGTCGCCCAACTGGCCGGCATGTCCGCCGACTACTACACGCGGCTGGAACAGGCCCGTGGCCCCCGGCCGTCCCGGCAGATCCTCGGCGCCCTCGCCCGGGCCCTGCGGCTGACCGACGACGAACGCGACCACCTCTTCCACCTCGGCGGCGAGGAACCGCCCCGCGACGCACACCGCTCCACCCACGTACGGCCAGGGCTCCTGCTCGTCCTGGACCGCCTCGACGACACGCCTGCGCAAGTCGTCGGCGACCTCGGCGACGTGCTCGCCCAGAACGCCATGGCCGCCGCCCTCGTCGGCGACGCCTCGGCCCGGCCACCGGCCCAGCGCAACCTCGTCCGCCGCTGGTTCACCGACCCCGCGGCACGCGAACTCTTCCCGCCCGAGGACCACCACGACCTCGGACGCGCCCACGTCGCGCATCTGCGGGCCGTCCTCGCCGCCCGCCCCCACGATGCGGCCGCGGCCGCCCTCGTCGCGGAACTGCGGGCCGCGAGCACGGAGTTCGCCGCCCTGTGGGCCACCCACGAGGTCGCGGTCCGGCGCTTCGCGACGAAGCGGTTCCGGCACCCGGTCGTGGGGACGCTCGAACTCGACTGCGAGGTGCTGGTCAGTGCGGAAGGGGGGCAGCGGCTTATTCTGCACAGTGCGGGGGTGGGGACGGAGGCGTACGAGCGGTTGCGGTTGCTGAAGGTTGTGGGGCTGCAGGACCTGGCGGTCGGCTGAGCTGTCTGCGTGAGGGTTTCTGCCTTGGTTTTTTCCCCGCCCTCCCTCCCGTGTGCCCGGCGCGGTAAGTGCGGGCCCCGCGCTGCGTGCGTCGTGGGGGTCGGCGCCGCTCCGGAGTCCGTCCTCGGGGCTCGCGGTTTACCCCTACATCGTTCGGCATCGACCATGCGGTCTCCGCTCGTCCCCTGCGGGCGGCCCCCGGCGCACCCCCTCCCGGGGTCGTTGGGGCGACTTACGGCCGGTGGGGTGTCTGTTGGCGGTGACGGCTGCGCACGTGGACAGCGCGGCGCCTACGGGTGCCCGAGCACGGTGCCGCTTCAGACCACCCACCGGCGATCAGGCGCATGGTGAAACGGAGGGGGCGGGGTCGGAGGGGTGGTGTTCTGGACTGTGGAGCATATTTGGGTGCACAACCCGGAGTGATCAAGGCGGGTACCTGAGGCACCTAAATGTGCTGTCCAGAATGGCAGCCCCGGAGGCCCCGAACCCGGCCCCCCAACAACTGGCGTCGGGGTGCGTGACTTCACAGGGCACACGGGAGGGCGGGCGGGAAAAAGACCTTACGGGGAAGCCCAGTCCGTGCGGAGGAGGGCGTACTCGACCTCCCCGTGTTCCGCGCCCGCCAAGGGCTCCTCCCACTGTTCGTGAAAGACCCGCACAAAGGACAGCCCCGCGTTCTCCATCACGCGCCGCGACCGCGCGTTGACGAACATCGTCTCCGCGTACACGCGCCGCGCCCCCAGGTCCGTGAAGGCCTTGGCCACCAGCGCGCGGGCGCCCTCCGTGGCGTAGCCGCGGCCCCAGGCGGCGCGCCGCAGCCGGTAGCCGAGTTCGAGGTCGTCGGCGGGGCCGGCGTCCCGCGGGGTGAGGGCGAACCAGCCGATGAACTGCCCGGTGGTCCGCTCCTCGGCGGCCCACACCTGGGAGCGGGCGAAGCGCGGGAGGACGTCGTGGCGGATGACGTCGGCGGGGGTGGGGCTGCCGAGGTAGCGCATGACCTCGGGGTCGCTGTCGAGCCCGATCAGATGGTCGGCGTCGGTGTCGCTGTCGGTGAAGTGCCGCAGGCGTAGCCGCTCGGTCTCCAGGAAGGTCCGCATGCCGTGCAGGCTAGGCATGGGGCGTGGCCACGGCGACGGGTTTGTCGGCGGGTTCGCCCGCCGACGTGCCGGCGGCGCGCAGGACGCCCGCGCCGAGGGTGAGCCCGGCGGCCAGCAGGGTGACCAGGCCGAAGGAGGCCTGGAGGGAGCTGGCCTGCGCGATGGAGCCGATGGCGGCGGGCGCGACGAGCCCGGAGGTGTAGGTGACGGTGGCGACGCCCGCGATGGCCTGGCTCGGGTTGGGCCCGCTGCGGCCGGCCGCGGCGAAGCACAGCGGTACGACGACGGCTATGCCGACGCCGAGGAGGGCGAAGCCCGCGATGGCCGCGATCTGGTTGGCGGCGGTGGCCACGAGGACGCCGCCCGCGGTGGCGAGGACGCCGCCGACGCGGACCGTGCGGACCGGGCCGAAGCGGCGTACGACGATGTCGCCGAGGAGGCGGGAGACGGCCATGGTGCAGGCGAAGGCGGTGTAGGAGGCGGCGGCGACAGCGGGGGAGGCGGCGGCGATGTCGCGGAGGTAGACCGCGCTCCAGTCCATGCTGGCGCCCTCCGCGAAGACGGCGCAGAAGCCGATCGCGCCGATGACCAGGGCGGAGCGCGGCGGCAGCGCGAAGCGGGCGGGGGCCTCCTCGTGCTGGGCGGGCCGCAGGTCCAGGACGCCGCCGCAGACCAGCAGCCCGGTCGCGACGAGTACGGCGGCGACGGTCGCGAGGTGGACGCGCGCGTCGAGTCCGGCGTGGGCGGCGACGACGCCGACGAGGGAGCCGATCAGCGCGCCGGCGCTCCACATGCCGTGCAGCCCGGACATGATCGACCGGCCGAGGCGTTCCTCGACCTCGACGCCCTGGGCGTTCATGACGACGTCGGCCATGCCAGCCGAGGCGCCGTAGACCAGCATCGCCCCGCACAGCCAGGGCAGTCCGGGGGAGAGCGCGGGCAGCGCCAGTGAGGCGCACCACAGGCCGATCAGGACGCGCAGCGCGGCGCGCATGCCGAGCACGTGGGCGATGCGCGCGGCGAGCGGCATGGCGGCGGAGGCGCCGAGGGCGGCGAAGACGAGGGCGAAGCCGAGCTGTCCGGCGCTGAGGCCCGCGTGCTCCTGGATCCAGGGGATCCGGGTGGCGAAGCTGCCGCTGACGGAGCCGTGTACGGCGAAGATCGCGGCGACGGCCAGATGGGCCCGTCGCAGCCGCGGCTCGGTCTTCCTCGTCGTGGTCGTCGCCATGGTGATCCCTCCCAGTGTCCCGCCCCGTGGTCCGCTTCTGTAAATTAACAGGCAGGCTTCCTGAAAGATAGCCGGAATGCAGCCGTTCCCGGCCCACGGGCCGGGGCTTCTGGAAGGATCCCCGTCATGAGTGCCCTCCGCCCGCTCGTCGGCCGTACCGCGTCCCCCCGTACGGCCCGTGCGATCAACGACCGGCTGGCGCTCGAACTGCTGCAGAGCCAGGGGCCGTTGACCGCGTCGCAGATCAAGGAGCTGACGGGGCTGTCCCGTCCGAGCGTCGCCGACCTCGTCGAGCGGCTGCAGGAGGCGGGTCTGGTGACGGTCGTCGGCGAGACGGGCGCCGACCGGCGGGGTCCCAACGCGCGGTTGTACGGCATCGTCGCCGACCGCGCCCATCTGGCCGCGTTCGACGTGCGCACGCACAGCGTCGCCATCGAGGTCGCCGACCTGCTGGGCGTCACGATCGGCAGCGCCGTGCTGCCCGTCGACCCGCTCGGCGACCCCCGGCGGACGGTCACCCGCTCGGTCGCCCTGCTGGAGCGCACCGCGCGGCGCGCGGGCGCCACGGCGCTGCACACGATCGCGGTCGGCGCGCCCGGCCTGGTCGACCCGGCCACCGGTGAGCTGCGCGCCACCGGTCAGCTGCCGGCCTGGCACTCCGCCCTGGTGGCCGAATTGCGCCGGCGGATCGACGCGCCGGTGCTGCTGGAGAACGAGGTCAACCTCGCCGCCGTCGCCGAGCAGCGGCTCGGTTCGGTCCGCGACCGCGAGACGTTCGTGCTGCTGTGGCTCGGCCATGGTGTCGGCGCCGCGGTGGTGCTGGGCGGTGTGCTGCGCCGCGGTGCCTCCGGCGGTACGGGGGAGATCGGCTTCCTGCCGGTTCCCGGGACGTTCGAGCTGCCCACGGCGAGCGGGTGCGGGGGCGGCTTCCACTCGCTGGCGGGCAGCGCGGCCGTGTGCGCGCTGGCCCGCGCGCACGGGCTGCCGGTGCCGGGGGACGAGGACGACGCGCCCGCCGCGGAGGCGGTGGTCGCGGGGGCGCGGACGGGCGGCAAGCGGGGCGAGCTGTTCCTGGACGCGCTGGCGGACCGGGTGGCCATAGGCGTGGCGGCGGTCTGCGCGGTGCTCGACCCGGGCTGCGTCGTCCTGGGCGGCGAGGTCGGCCGGGCCGGGGCCGGGGACCTGGCCGCCCGGGTCGCCGAGCGGCTCGCGCGCATGTCCCCGCTGCCCACGGAGGTGCGGGCGGGGACGGTCACGGGCAGTGCCGTGCTCCGCGGCGCCCTGCTGTCGGCGCGGGACGCCGCGCAGGACGCGCTGTTCAGCCCGGACGTGTGACGTCCGGCCCGACGGCGGGGGAGACGCCCTTCCGCCGCCGGGCGTGTGTGGGGGGAGGTGTCGGCGGTCCGCGGGAGCCCGCGGTCGGGGCGGAGTCGGCGTCTGCGGTCGGGTCCGTCCTGGTGCCGGGCCGTGGTGGCACGGGTGCGTGGGGCACCTCGGGCCTCCGAAGGGGGCTGCCCGGCAAGGGCGTTGGCGGCAGACTAAGAGGACTAGACCAGTGGCGTCAATGGGTGGGCGCCATTGGCGTGTGAGAGACCCCACAGCAGGCCATTGCATATGCATCGATCGTCCGTGGCAGACTGAGTGCAGTACCAGTGACGTTCAGCGCACTCCGGGGTCGGTGAAACTCCGAACCGGCGGTTACAGTCCGCGACCCGTCCGCATCCAGCGGCCGGTTGACCAGGTGAGATTCCTGGACCGACGGTTAAAGTCCGGATGGGAGGCAGTGCGCGGCGGGCAGGAACCGGTACGCCGTCGGCGGCAGCGCGAGTGCGTGTCCCCGGATACGACGACACGGACCTGCGCGGCCACCCCTCCGACCCGGCGTCTCCCGGATCCGTATCCCCGTTCCGTTTCCCGCGCAGCCCCGGAGTCCGTGCCCGAAGAGGCAGGAGGACCCGGTGGCCACACCAGGTGAAGCCGACGCGATGCGCCGGGCCATAGAGCTCGCCGCCCGCGGTCTGGGCTCCACCAGCCCCAACCCCGTCGTCGGCGCCGTGATCCTCGACGCCCGCGGACAGGTGGTGGGAGAGGGCTGGCACCAGCAGGCCGGAGGCCCGCACGCGGAGGTCCACGCGCTCCGCGCCGCCGGGGACGCCGCCCGCGGCGGCACCGCCGTCGTCACCCTGGAACCGTGCAACCACACCGGCCGCACCGGCCCCTGCGCGCAGGCGCTGATCGCCGCCGGGGTCTCCCGTGTCGTCTACGCCGTCGGCGATCCCACCCCCGCGGCCACCGGCGGCGGGGCCACCCTGACCGCCGCCGGGGTCGATGTGGAGAGCGGCCTGCTGGCCGCCGAGGCCGCCCGCGGCAACGAGGTCTGGCTCACCGCCACCCGTGAACGGCGCCCCTTCGTGGTGTGGAAGTACGCGAGCACCCTCGACGGCCGGATCGCGGCCGCCGACGGCACCAGCCGCTGGATCAGCTCCGCGGCCTCCCGCGCGGACGTCCACCGGCTGCGCGCCGAGTCCGACGCCGTCGTCGTCGGTTCCGGCACCTTGCGCGCCGACGACCCCCATCTGGCCGTACGCGGTCTCACGGGCTCCTTCACCCAGCCGCTGCGCGTCGTGGTCGACACCAACGCCAAGATCCGGCCCGGCGCCCGCGTCCTGGACGACGCCGCCCCCACCCTGATCGCCGTCGCCGAGGACGCCGACACCGAGCACCTGCCCGGCGTCGACATCGCGCGGCTCCCGCGCACCGGCAACGGCGTCGCCGTGCACGCGCTGCTCGGTGAGCTCCACGGCCGCGGCGTCCGTTCCGTACTCCTCGAGGGCGGGCCCACGATGGCCGGCGCGTTCCTCGCCGCGGGGGCCGTCGACAAGGTCGTCGCCTACCTCGCCCCCGTCCTGCTCGGCGCCGGAGCGGCCGCTCTCGGCGACGCGGGAATCACGACCATCTCGCAGGCGTTGCGGCTCGACGTCGCCGCGACCGAACACATCGGCCCCGACCTGCGTATTACCGCATACCCGAGCCGAATTGAGGAGAACTGAGTGTTCACCGGAATCGTCGAAGAGCTGGGCGACGTCGTCGCCGTCGAGGACCTGGGCGACGCCTCCCGTTTCCGTCTGCGCGGCCCGCTCGTCACCGAAGGCGCCAAGCACGGCGACTCGATCGCGGTCAACGGCGTGTGCCTCACCGTCGTCGAGACCGGCGAGGGCGAGTTCACCGCGGACGTGATGGCCGAGACGCTCAAGCGGTCCAGCCTCGGCGCGCTGCGCCCCGGCGGCAAGGTCAACCTGGAGCGTCCCATGGCCCTCGGCGGCCGCCTCGGCGGCCACCTCGTCCAGGGCCACGTGGACGGCACCGGCGCGATCGTGGAGCGCGTGCCCGCGGAGCACTGGGAGATCGTCCGGATCTCGCTGCCGCAGGAACTGTCCCGCTACGTGGTCGAGAAGGGCTCCATCACCGTCGACGGCATCAGCCTGACCGTCGTCGAGGCCGGCCCCGACTCCTTCACCGTCAGCCTGATCCCCACCACCCTCGGCCTGACCACGCTGGGCTTCAAGCAGTCCGGCGACCCGGTGAACCTCGAGGTCGACGTCATCGCCAAGTACGTCGAGCGGCTGTACGGGGACCGTGCCACGACACCGAGGGCGGCGGAGCGGTGAGTGCCCTCGACGCCCTGAACGGGTCCGCCTTCTCCGCGTTCGGCCAGGACTTCCTGTGGACCGACGTGGTGGGCAACAGCCTCGGCCTGGCCGGGCTCGCGTTCGGCTGGCGGCGGTCGGTGTGGGCCTGGCCCGTCCAACTGCTGTCCGGCGTCGTCCTGGTGGCGGCCAACTGGTCCGCGCACCTCACCGGTGGCGTCGGCAAGCAGCTGCTGGTGATCGGTGTCGCCGTGTGGGGCTGGGTCCAGTGGCGCCGCGGCGCCCGCGGTTCCGGAGGGATCGCGATCCGATTCGCCACGTGGCGGGAGCGGGGCCTGCTCGCCGGCGGAACCGTCGCCGGCCTCCTCGCGGTCGTGGGGCTGTTCACCCTCTACCCGTCGCTGTCCTGGAACCCCTGGCCCGACGCGTACATCTTCGTCGGCACCGTCGCCGCGATGGTCGCCATGGCCCGCGGCTGGGTGGAGTTCTGGTTCGCCTGGCTCGCGGTCGACGTCGTCGGCGTCCCGCTGGCCTGGAACAGCGGCCTGAAGTTCTCCGCCTTCGTCTACGTCCTCTACTTCGTCCTGGTGATCGCCGGCATGCACGCCTGGTGGCAGCAGACCCGCGTCCCGCGCCCCAAGGCGCCCGCCCTGGAAGGAGCGGCAGCAGCATGAGCACCGCACTGCACAGCCTGTACGAGGTGAAGGACGAGCCGATCGTCCTGGACTCCGTCGAGCGCGCCATCGCCGACATCGCGGCAGGCCGCCCGGTCGTCGTCGTCGACGACGAGGACCGCGAGAACGAGGGCGACCTCGTCATCGCGGCCGAGAAGGCCACGCCCGAGATCGTCGCCTTCATGATGTCCGAGTGCCGCGGACTGATCTGCGTGCCGATGGAGGAGGCCGACCTGGACCGGCTGGAGCTGCCGCAGATGGTGGCATCCAACACCGAGTCCATGAAGACCGCCTTCACCGTGTCCGTCGACGCGAGCGCGGCCCACGGCGTCACCACCGGCATCTCGGCCGCCGACCGGGCGACCACCATCCGGCTGCTCGCCACCGGCGGCACCGAGCCCGGCGACTTCGTCCGGCCCGGCCACGTCTTCCCGCTGCGCGCCCGGGCCGGCGGTGTGCTCACCCGCAACGGCCACACCGAGGCCGGTGTGGACCTGGCCCGGCTGGCCGGTCTGCGCCCCGCCGCCGCGATCGTGGAGATCGCCAACGAGGACGGCACCATGGCCCGTCTTCCCGACCTGATGACCTTCGCCCGCAAGCACGGTCTTGCCATCATCTCGATCGAGGACCTCATCGACCACCGCCGCTCCGCCGAGCCCACCGTCCGCCGCGAGGCGGAGACCCGTCTGCCCACCGCCTACGGCGACTTCCGGGCCTACGGGTACCGCGACGCCGCCGACGGCATCGAGCACATCGCGCTCGTGGCGGGCGAGATCGGCGACGGGGAGGACGTGCTGGCCCGCGTCCACTCCGAGTGCCTGACCGGCGACGTGTTCGGCTCCCAGCGGTGTGACTGCGGCCCGCAGCTGCAGGCCTCGCTCGAACGAGTGGCGTCCGAGGGGCGCGGCGTCGTGGTCTACCTCCGCGGTCACGAGGGCCGGGGGATCGGGCTGCTGTCCAAGCTGCGCGCGTACGAACTCCAGGAGCGCGGCCGCGACACCCTCGACGCCAACCTGGAGCTCGGCCTGCCCGCCGACGCCCGCGACTACGGCGCCGCGGCCCAGATGCTCGCCGACCTCGGCGTGGTCTCCCTGCGTCTGATGACCAACAACCCCGACAAGACCGACGCGCTGACGCGCCACGGCCTGAAGGTCACTGAACGGGTGGCCATGCCCATCGCCGCCGGCGAGCACAACCTGCGGTACCTGCGCACCAAGCGGGACCGCATGGGCCACGACCTGCCGTGGCTCGACCCGGCCCCGAACGCCGCCTACCACAACCAGTAGGCCGGTCCCGGTCCGGTGGCCCGGACTGCTCAGACCACCCGGACCACCAGTACCAACAGCACATCGACAGCATCGAGCAAGGAGAAGACGCACGTGAGCGGTAAGGGCGCCCCCGAACTGTCCGTGAAGAACTGCGGCGACCTGCGTGTGGCCGTCATCGCGGCCCAGTGGCACGAGCAGGTGATGGACGGGCTGGTCGACGGCGCCGTGCGCGCGCTCGGTGACCTGGGCATCGACGAGCCCACCCTGATCCGGGTGCCCGGCAGTTTCGAACTGCCGGTCGCCGCCAAGGCGATGGCCGACCGCGGCTACGACGCGATCGTCGCGCTCGGCGTCGTGATCCGCGGCGGCACGCCGCACTTTGAGTACGTCTGCCAGGGCGTCACCCAGGGTCTGACCCAGGTCTCGGTGGACACCGGCGTGCCCGTCGGCTTCGGCGTGCTGACGTGCGACACCGAGGAACAGGCGCTGGACCGGGCCGGACTGCCCGGCTCCAACGAGGACAAGGGGCACGAGGCGGTCACTGCCGCGGTCGCCACCGCGACGATCCTGCGTTCGGTGTCCGAGCCGTGGCGGTGAGGTAGGGCAGTTCCGCGTAGGGTGGGACCACCATGGCCAAGAAGACATTCGAGGAGCTCTTCACGGAGCTCCAGCAGAAGGCCGCCACTGGCGACCCCAGCACGTCCCGCACCGCCGAACTGGTCGGCAAGGGCGTGCATGCGATCGGCAAGAAGGTGGTCGAGGAGGCCGCAGAGGTGTGGATGGCCGCCGAGTACGAGGGCGCCGACCGCACCGCGGAGGAGATCTCCCAGCTGCTGTACCACCTGCAGGTGATGATGGTCGCCCGGGGCATCGCCCTGGACGACGTATACGCTCATCTGTGAGCAGCGCCACCCTGCGCGTCACCTTCCCGACCTCACCGTCCTTCTCGTCCTTCCGGTCCGTCCGTCCCGCCCTACGCCGAGCTGCAAAGGAACTCGCTCATGCTGCGCATCGCCGTCCCCAACAAGGGTTCACTGTCCGGGCCTGCGTCGGCGATGCTGCATGAGGCCGGCTACCGGCAGCGCAAGGACACCAAGGAACTCGTCCTCGTCGACGGCGAGAACGACGTCGAGTTCTTCTACCTGCGCCCGCGCGACATCGCCGTCTACGTCGGCTCCGGGCGCCTGGACATCGGCATCACGGGCCGCGACCTGCTGCTGGACTCCGCCGCCAACGCCGAGGAGATCCTCCAGCTCGGCTTCGCCCGTTCCACCTTCCGCTACGCCACCGTGCCGGGCACGGTGACGGACGTGAAGGAGTTCGGGGGCCTGACGATCGCGACGTCCTACCCGACGGTCGTTCAGCGGCACCTGGCCGACCACTCGGTCGACGCCTCCGTCGTCCGGCTGGACGGCGCGGTCGAGACCGCGATCCAGCTCGGTGTCGCGCAGGTCATCGCCGACGTCGTGGAGACCGGCACCTCGCTGCGCAATGCCGGCCTGGAGGTCGTCGGCGAGCCGATCCTGGACTCCGAGGCCGTCGTCATCCGCCGCACCGGCGAGGCCGACACGACGGTGGAGCCGAAGGTGCAGCAGTTCCTGCGCCGCCTCCAGGGCGTCCTGGTGGCCCGGCGCTACGTGATGATGGACTACGACATCCGGGTCGAGCACGTCGAGCGGGCCATCGCCCTGACGCCCGGCCTGGAGTCGCCCACCGTCTCCCCGCTGCACCACGAGGGCTGGGTCGCCGTGCGCGCCATGGTCCCCAGCAAGGACGCCCAGCGGATCATGGACGAGCTCTACGACCTGGGCGCCCGGGCGATCCTGACCACCGGCATCCACGCCTGCCGCCTGTGAACCCCGCCCATCGCGCCCCGGCCGCCGGCCCCGCCGTGTCCGCGGACCTCCCCGAGCTGCCCGTCACCTTCCGGCCCACGCGTACCCGCGCGGTGCTGCTGACCCTGGGCGCCGGGCTGCTCGCGGCCTTCGTCGCGATCGCCGTCCTGCTTCCCTCCGACGGGGCCCGGCCCTGGCACACCTCGGACCGCGCCTGGATGGTCCTGACCGGGGTGATCGTCAGCGGGGTGCTGGTGCTGCTCAGCCGTCCCAAGGTCGTCGCCGACCGCGACGGCGTCACCGTGGTCAATCTCACCACCCGGCGCCGACTGGAATGGGCGCAGGTGATCCGGGTGAATCTGCGGCCCGGCGATCCCTGGGTCTACCTCGATCTGGCCGACGGAACGAGCCTGGCCGCCATGGGTATTCAGCCCGGCATCGGCCGCGCCGGCGCGCTGCGCGACGCGCGGGGGCTGCGCGCGCTGGCCGAGGTCCACGGCTCGGGCGGGACCTCGGCGCAGTAGACCTGCCGCCCCGCCCCGATTCTTCATTACTCTGGAACCCCGCAACGACCCGAGGAGTGACACCCAAGCCACGATGGACGGACCGTCCGGTAGTACCTGCGCCGCCCCTCCGCACCGACATCCCGGAGCGGCGGCATGAACACCTCGTTGCTGCTCCTCGGGGCAGCCTTTGTCCTCATCCTCGCGAACGGCTTCTTCGTCGCCGCCGAATTCGGCCTGGTGACCGTGGAGCGGCCGGCTGCGGAACGCGCGGCCGCCGAGGGCGACCGACGGGCGCTCAGCGTCGTCGAGTCGCTGCGCAAGCTCTCCTTCCAGCTCTCCGGCACGCAGCTCGGCATCACGATCACCTCGCTGGTCGTGGGCATGCTCGCCGAGCCCGCACTGGCCCACCTGCTGTCCGGGCCGCTCACCACGGTCGGCGTGCCCTCCGGGGCCGCGCCCGCCATCGCGGTGGTCGTCGGCATGATCCTCGCCTCGGCCGTCCAGATGGTCGTCGGCGAGCTGGTCCCCAAGAACTGGGCGGTCTCCCGCCCGCTCCAGGTGGCCCGTTTCGTGGCCGGACCGCAGCGGGTCTTCTCCGCCGCGTTCCGCCCGGTGATCGAACTGCTCAACACGGCCGCCAACCGCCTGGTACGCGCCCTCGGTGTCGAGCCCGCGGAGGAGCTCGCCTCCGCCCGTACCCCGACCGAGCTGGTCTCGCTCGCCCGGCACTCCGCGCAGGCCGGGGTGATCGAGCAGGACACCGCGGACCTCTTCGTCCGCACGATCTCGCTCGGCGACCTCACGACGGAGAACGTGATGACCCCGCGCGTACGGGTCAGTGCCCTCCAGGACACCGCCACCGCCGCCGACGTGCTCAACCTCACCCGGGCCACCGGGCTGTCCCGCTTCCCGGTCTACCGGGAGCGGCTGGACGACATCGTCGGCATGGCGAGCCTGAAGGACGCCCTCGCCGTCCCGGCCCACGAGCGCGACCGCACCCCGGTTGGGCGGATCACGGTGGCGCCGCTGCTCGTCCCCGAGACGCTGCCCGTCCAGCCCCTGCTGGAGCGGCTGCGGCGCGAGCAGCCGATCGCCGTCGTGGTCGACGAGTACGGCGGCACGGCCGGCGTGGTGACCCTGGAGGACATCGTCGAGGAACTCGTCGGCGAGGTCCGCGACGAGCACGACTCGGCCGACCTCCCGGAGCTGGCCCAGGTGCCCGCCGAGGGCGGCCGGCCCGCGTGGGACGCCGACGGCGGCTGCCGCGTGGACCTGCTGGAGCGCATAGGACTCGAGGCGCCCGAGGGCCCCTACGAGACCGTCGCCGGTCTCGTCGCCGACCTGCTGGAACGCATCCCGGAACCGGGTGACACGGCGGTGCTGCCCGGCTGGGAGCTGCGGGTGCGCGAAGTGGCGCACCACCGTGCCGAAAGGGTTCGCCTGGTGCGCGTCGGGTTCGACGAGCCGCAGGCGGGGCAGGAGCGCGACCGATGAGCTTCCTGCAACTGTTCTTCGCCGCCCTGCTGGTGCTCGGCAACGGCTTCTTCGTCGGTGCCGAGTTCGCGCTGGTCTCCGTACGGCGCAGCCAGATCGAACCCCTCGCCGGCACCCACCGGCGGGCCAGAACCGTGCTGCACGGTCTGGAGAACCTGCCGCAGATGATGGCGGCCGCCCAGTTCGGCATCACGGTGTGCTCCCTGACGCTGGGCGCGGTCGCCGAGCCGACCGTGGCCCATCTGCTGGAGCCGCTCTTCGTCGCCGTCCACCTCCCGGACGGCCTGGTCCACCCGGCGGGCTATGTGATCGCGCTGGCCGTGGTGGTCTTCCTCCACCTGGTCATCGGCGAGATGGTGCCGAAGAACCTGGCCATGGCCGCGCCCGAGAAGACCGCGCTCTGGCTGAGCCCGGGCCTCGTGGGCTTCGCCCGGCTGTTCCGGCCCGTCATCGCGGTGCTGGGCTGGAGCGCCAGGATCATCCTGCGGCTGTTCCGGGTCGAGCCCAAGGACGAGATCGACGCGGTCTTCACCAGCGAGGAGCTGACCGCGCTCGTCGAGGACGCCCGGCAGGCGGGACTCCTCGACGACGACGCGCAGGAACGCCTGGAGGACGCGCTCGAGCTGGGCAGCCGCCCGGTCACCGACGTCCTGCTGGCCCCCGAGGAACTGGTCACGGTCGACGCGACGGTCACCTCCGCGGAGATCGAGGAGCTGACGGTCCGCACCGGCTACTCCCGCTACCCGGTGGCCGGGCCGGACGGTGTCTACCTCGGCTATCTGCACGTCAAGGACGTCCTCGACCTGGAAGACCCGGACCGCCCGGTGCCCTCCCGGCTCTGGCGGCCGATGGCCACCCTGCGCGCCGAGCTGCCGCTCGACGACGCGCTGACCCAGATGCGGCGCGCCGCGTCGCACCTGGCGGCGGTCGCGGACGCGAGCGGGCGGGTGCTGGGGCTGGTCGCCCTGGAGGACGTACTGGAGATGCTGGTGGGCGAGGTCCGCGACCCGGCCCACCGGGAGACGGACGCCGAGCGGGAGCCGGCGGCTCCCGAACGGGAGAGCGTCCACGCCTCCCAGGCGCTGGCGAGCTGACGCGGAAGGGCCCGGGCGACCGCCCGGGCCCTTCCGCGTGCTCGGCTCGTACGGGCCGGACCGGGCCGCTCAGTCCAGCGGCTCCGGCGGTGACAGCCCCGGACCGCGGCCCGACAGCACCTCGCCGTAGGCCTGCATCAGATCGGGCAGTCGCAAGGTCGACAAGTCGTCGCGTGACGGCGGGCCCGCGTAGCCGGACAGGCGCAGATCCCGGTAGGCGCAGCTCTTCTCGTAGAGCGTGCGCAGGAAGCGCCCGTTGCCGAGCTCGTCGATCCAGCCCTGGTCGACGACATGGCCGCTGATCGCCAGCAGTTCCTCCAGCGCCTCCTCGTCCCACCGGTCGCCGTTGTCGGCGGCGAGGACCTCGCCGATGTCCGTGAGCTCCTGCGGGCGGTAGCTCGGGAAGTCGACGCGGGTGGTGAAGCGCGAACCGAGCCCGGGGTTGGCCGCCAGCAGGCGGTCCATGCCCTCCGGGTAGCCGGCCAGGATCACCACGAGGCGGTCGCGGTTGTCCTCGGCGCGCTTGAGGAGCACCTGCAGGGCCTCGTCGCCGTACGCGTCGCCCTTGCTGTAGCCGGAGTTGGACAGGGCGTACGCCTCGTCCACGAACAGCACGCCGCCGAGGGCGGAGTCGATCAGCTCATTGGCCTTCACCGCGGTCTGGCCGAGGAACTCCCCGACCAGATCGGCCCGTTGGGCCTCCACCAGATGATCGCCGCCGAGCAGCCCCAGGGCGTAGAAGACCCGGCCGAGGATACGGGCGACGGTGGTCTTCCCCGTGCCCGACGGTCCCGAGAAGACGAAGTGCCGCTTCGGGGGCTGCACGGGCAGTCCTTGGCCGGCCCGCAGCCGGGCCATGCGCAGCTGCGCCGACAACGCGCGGACCTGGCGCTTGACCGGTTCGAGCCCCACCATGCGGTCCAGCTCCGCCAGCGCCTGGGCGAGCAGCACCGGGTCGGGCGCGATCACCGGCACCTGGGGCGGGATGGGGGAGACGGGCAGGACCGCCTTCTCCCGGATGTCGTCGTCGATCGGGCCGGTGCCGCCGAGCGGGTCGTCCAGCACCGAGCCGCCCGTTCCGCCGCCCGCGACGCCCATCGCGCCGCCGCGCGCGTCCAGGGGATCGGGGTCGGGCGACAGCCCCTCGGGGGCGGTCTGCCCGAAGCCCGGCATGGCGACGGAGGCGTAGTCGGCGGACTCGTCGCCCAGGCCGTCCGCCTCGTCGATGGCCGTGAGGCGTGCCGAGGTGTCCATGAAACCGGGGTCGACGCGGTGCACGGCCCGGTACAGCGGCAGTGCGGCGGCGGTGCGGCCGGTGCCCTCGTAGGCACGGGCGAGCCAGTAGCGCAGCTCCTTGCGCTGCGGCTGCTCGCTGCGGCACCGCATCAGGGCGGTGACCAGCAGCGGTTCGGCCTGCCCGTACAGCTCCAGCCGCACCCGGGCCATGCCGCCGAACAGGCCCGCCTCGATGCCGAGGATACCGTCGCCGAGCAACGGCTCGGTGTGTCGCACCAGTTGGTCCCAGTCCTTGACCAGGTAGGCCCGGCAGGCGTGCAGGAAGCGGACGTGCGGGTCGGTGTCGACGGGCGGGCACTCGGCCAGCGCCCGGTCCAGCTCGGCGATGTGGCGTCCGTCGAGCCAGTGCGAGGCGTGCGCCAGCAGCAGGTCGCGCCGGGTCTCCAGGACCGGCTGCACCCACCAGCCCAGCCAGTACCAGGAGTTCATCGAGCGGCGGCGGGACCGGCGCTGCTCGCCGAAGCGGTCGCGGTGCCGGTACATCTGCAGCAGCGCGGTGGCGGTGTCCGCGCGCAGGGCGTGCAGCCCGAGCCAGGCGTCGGCCATGCCGGGGTCGAGCCGGACGGCCGCCCGGAACTCCTCCTCGGCCTGGGCGTACGCACCCATCGTGTAGGCGTCCACTGCCCGCACCCAGGCGAGATCGGCAGGGGAGCCGGGATGTTCCGTGCCGAAATCCATCAGGTCCCCACCAACCGTTCCCCCCGGTGTCTCCCACCGCCCCAACCACACGTCCCGGGGCGGGAGTTGATACGGGGTGCGCACCGCGGACGCATCTCCTCGCACCCCGATCGCATGGTACCCGTGCAGGCGGGACAGACCGTAGAGCCACGCGGACCGTGACGTTGGGTGAGCAATTCGCTGCCGTACGGGGCCGGATCACCCGTCCAGGGCAGAACGAAGCCCCCGGTCACGGGGGAACAACCGGGGGCTTCGCGTCGTGGGGCGGTCGTACATGACCGCGCATTCAGAACGTAAGTCCTGTACGGCCCCCGGGTCAAGCCGCCCCGGAGCCCCGCCCGGGGGCCCGCCGGAGGGGGCCGGGGCAGCCGCCGGGCGTGGTCACGCTGGGTGATCGGCCGTGTGCGCCAAGGGTGTTCCGGAGGGTGATTCGCGTATCTCGTACCCATTCGGCACCTGCCGCACCAGCAGGTCGGCGAAGGGACGTGTGGGGTCGGCGGCGAAATGGGCGTCCTGCGCGCGCATCCATCCGGCCCAGAAACCGGCGAGTTGCGGGCCGTCCCGCCGTTCGCCGCGCTCCCTGGCGGTGTCGCGGGGGACGTCCAGCCACACGGTGCGCGTCAGCCACGGCCGCACCGCCCGCCGTCCCGCGCCCACTCCCTCGACGAGGACCACCGGTGCCGGGGGCACGTCGAGGAGCGGGCCGAAGCGCCGTGCCACCCAGTCGTACTTCGCGGGCCGCGCCGTCCTGCCCCGGCTCAGCGGTTCCAGCACCTGTTCCCGGAGCCGGTCCGTCCAGGCGAACAGCTCGTCATGGGTGGCCAGATCGTCCAGGTGCACCACGGGCGCCCCGCCGAGCGCCCGGGACAGCGCGGCGGAGAAGGTCGTCTTCCCCGCGCCGGCGTGTCCGTCGACCGCGACCAGCCGCACCGGCCCGCAGGACGGCGGCAGCGAGCGCAGCAGGGCGGCGAGCGCCGGGAGCGGATCGGGAGCGGTGTGATCGTCCATCCCGGCAAGCCTACGACCTGCGCCGACGCGGGCGGCCTGCGCCGGGCGCCAGGGGCGTCTACGGTGAGAGTCGTGACCGACACCCCCCTTGCTCCCGGCCATGGCGCCCCCGCGGCGCCCCTCTACCCGGCCGAACGCCTCGAACTGGCCCGCAAGGCCGCCGCCGACGCCGGGCTCGACGCGCTCCTCGTGTCCCCCGGGCCCGATCTGCGCTATCTGACCGGCTACCACGCCCATCTCACCGAGCGCCTGGTCTGCCTCGCGCTGCCGGTGCTCGGCGAGCCGTTCCTCGTCGTGCCGGAACTGGAGAAGCCGGGCGCCGAGATCTCGCCGCTCGGCGGCCTCGGCGTGGAGATCGTCGGCTGGGCCGAGACCGAGGACCCGTACGCGCTCGTCGCCCGTCGTCTGCCGCGGACCGCGGGCGGCGGTCGCGTCGCGGTCGACAACCACATGTGGGCGGAGAAGGTGCTCGCCCTGCGCGCCGCGCTGCCCGGCGCCGAGCAGAGCCTGGCCGGCGAGGTGCTGCGCGACCTGCGCATGCGCAAGACGCCCGCCGAGATCGACGCGCTGCGGCGCGCCGCCGCCGCCATCGACCGGGTGCACCGGCGCATCGGCGAGTGGGTCACTGCCGGGCGCACCGAGCGCGAGGCCGCCCGCGACATCGCCGAGGCCGTGCTCGAAGCGGGCCACACCACGGTCGACTTCGTGATCGTGGCCTCCGGTCCCAACGGCGCCAGCCCGCACCACGAGGTCTCCGACCGCGTCATCCGCGGCGGCGACCCCGTCGTGGTCGACATCGGCGGCACCACGCAGGAGGGCTACTGCTCCGACTCCACCCGCACCTACGCCGTGGGCGAGCCCCCCGCGGAGTTCCGGGAACTGTACGAGGTGCTTCTTGCCGCCCAGCAGGCCCAGACCCAGGCCGTGCGCCCGGGCGTGACGGCGGAGGAACTGGACGCCGTCGGGCGGGACATCATCGCCGCGGCCGGGTACGGGGAGCACTTCATCCACCGCACGGGTCACGGCATCGGCCTGGAGACCCACGAGGAGCCGTACATCGTGGCGGGCAGTGCACGCCCCTTGGAGCCCGGCATGGCCTTCTCCATCGAGCCGGGGATCTACCTGCCCGGCCGCTTCGGCGCCCGTATCGAGGACATCGCGGTCTGCACCGCCGAGGGCGGGGAGCGGCTCAACCAGACCGCCCGGGAACTGGTGGTCCTGCCGGGTTAGTCCCGATGTGTTGACGCCGGGTACCGCTGGGGGGTATCCCGGACCCACGGGGGTGTGCGCGGCGCGCCGAAATGCGCGCGGCGTACGCCGGAGCGTCAGGGGCCCAGCAGGGTACGGGAGTCGGGGGGCCGGCTTTGTTCGACAACGAGCACGACTTCGGGGTGCGTCAGTGGGTGGTCGGCGGCGCCACCGTGGTGGAGGTGTGGGGGGAGCTCGATCTGTACGCGGGGGAAAGCGTCGGCGCGCGCCTGGACGAGGCGTGCGCCGGGCCGCACCTCGACCTCGTGGTGGACCTGCGCGGGCTGGACTTCCTCGACTGCGGCGGCCTGTCCGTGCTGATCCGCGCGCGCCGGCGCACTCTGGAGCGCGGCGGGCGTTTCGGCCTCGTCGCCGACAACCCGCCCGTGCTGCGGCTGCTGCGGCTGACGCGGACGACCGGGGTCTTCGCGGTCCACGCCGACCTCGCCTCGGCGCTCGCCGCACGCGGCACCCCCGGCCCGTCGGCCGCCACCGGGGGCGCGATCGCCTGAGGTCTACGAGGGACGCGGCGCCAGCACGATCCACACCGGGCCGCGTGCGAAGGTCATCGGCGCGCCCTGCCCGGTGGTGAACCGCGTCCCGCCGTCCGCGTCGGGACGCGACCAGTGCGCCCGGAACGCCTTGCCGTCGCGGAGCACTTCCGCGTCGCCCGAACCGACGGTCTCGCTGTACGGCGAGATGCTGCCCCAGCGGTCGTGGTAGCGCGAGGTGCGCACGGTCACGTACTGGATCACGACCGTGGGCGCGCCCAACTGCCCCGAGCCCGTCGCGGAGGCCGGCCGGCCGTCGAACGAGACCAGCCAGCGCTGACGTTCGGCCGACCAGCGCAGGCCGGCCGAACCGGCGGGGAACCGGACGGTGCGAGTGGTCGCGGCGGCGCCCCCGGAGGGCGCGTGGCCGAAGCGGAAGCCGATGTCGTGGGCGGTCGAGGCGTCCGGGGCGGCGGCCAGCAGCCGCGCCGGAGAGGCGTAGAGATTGTGCGGGGCGGGACGGGAGCCGTCGCGCGCGTACGCCCCACTGGCGTGGGCGGGGGAGACGTCGTGCACCGGTGCGGCCGCGATCACCGGCAGCAGCCTGCTCTGCGCGCCGGAGAAGGCGAGCGCGGGCCGGCCGAACTGGCGCAGCAGCTCCAGGTCCGACTCGCGGGCGCTGCGCACCGGCCCGACCCGGTCCGGCAGGTCGGCGGGGGGCCCGGAGAACACGGCCAGGATGCGGGTGAGTCCCGCCTCGACCTCCTCCACGTACACCAGGTCGGCCCGGTCGATCCCGGTCTGCGGGCGGGCCGGGCCGACGTTGTCGATCTTCACGGCGAGCACGGGGCGGGCCCGGTCCTGCGGCAGTCCCGTGAACGGCGAGCGCTCGCCCACGGCCGACGGGGACGGCAGTGGGGACGCGGACGGCGTGGCCGCCGGGGGAGTACGGCGCCCGGGCGCGTCCGACGCCCGGTCAGGGCCGCCGTGCCGGGCGAGCGCCCCCCAGACGAGCACGATCAGCACGGCCAGCACCGCGACCACGGCCAGTGCGCCCGTGACGGTCGGGTTGCCGGCGCGTCTTCCTCCACGGTCCACCACAGCCGCCTCTCGGACTGCATAGATATACCGCTACAGGAAAATCAATTGCCGAACTGCCTTGCCTTTTCAGTATCCGTCACAGGGAGCCGGTTCCCCAGAGCGGCACGTCGGCCGATCGGGCGGCGGCGGACAGGGTGCCCGGCCGTGCGCGATACGGCCGCCCGGCGGCAAGCGGCGGCCCCGGCTCCGCATGACTGTGCCGGGGCCGCGCATGCCTTTGTGTGTCGTACGGCCCGTACGCCGCCGGTCGGGACCCGTGCGGGCCGCGCGGCAACAACCCCGGGATCGGCGACCGTTGGGCCGCCGTACGCGGTGGTGCCGCCGCGCGGGTGTGCCCTCAGCCCTCCGCGGCGGTCCGCTCCTGGGCGGCCACGGCCTCAGGGGTGGGCGCGGTACCGCCGAGGTGCGCGGGCAGCCACCAGTGGTCGTCGGGACCGGACGGGCGGCCGGTGTAGGCGCGCTGCGCGTCCTCCAGCAACTCCTGGATGCGCAGCCGCAGACGGCGGGTGAGCGCACCGGGCTTCTCGTTCTCGCCCGCCTCCATCTGCTCGCCCACGCGGATCGAGATCGGGAAGCGGTTGCGGCCGAGCTGGCGCGGCTGCCCCTTGGTCCACATGCGCTGGGTGCCCCACAGGGCGACCGGCAGCAGCGGTACCCCGGCCTCAATCGCCAGGCGCGCCGCGCCCGACTTGAAGGACTTGAGCGTGAACGACTGCGAGATCGTCGCCTCGGGGAAGACCCCGATGATCTCGCCGGAACGCAGGGCGGACAGGGCGTGCTTGTACGCGTGCATGCCTTCCGAACGGTCCACCGGGATGTGCTTCATCGCCCGCATCAGCGGCCCGGACACCTTGTGCCGGAACACCGACTCCTTGGCCATGAAGCGCACCAGGCGCTTGGCCGGGAGCGCCGTGAGACCCGCGAAGACGAAGTCAAGGTAGCCGATGTGGTTGCTGACGAGCAGCGCGCCGCCGTTGCGCGGCACGTGCTCCGTACCGGAGATGTCGAAGCGCAGGCCCTGCACCCGGAACATCGTGCGCGCGAAGCCGATGACGGGTGGGTAGACGAGTTCGGCCATGCGTGGGGCCCCTTTTCTTCGTAGGGGGTGGCCCCCGGTGGAAGTTACGCGGCCGTAGGTTTGCGACCGCGGGCTGATCGTGCACCGTAAACGGGTGCCGTGTCATCCCGCGTGCCCGCGCCTGGGCGAGATTCTCATCACGTCACCCGGTCGTACGACGCACCAGCAGGTACATCTCGCAGCCGAGGCAGTAGGCGAACACCGCGTTGAGGAACGCCGCCGCCAACGCGCAACCGGTCGCCGCCATCCCCAGCCACTGGGGCCCGGCGAACCAGCCGACCAGCCCGATCACCGCGAACACCAGCCCCACCGCCTGCGCGAAGCGCGGGGGCGCCGGGTCCTCGGTCCCGGTCGGCGGTCCCAGCCGGGGGCGTACCACCGTGCGGAACAGCAGCCCATAGGGTGAGTGCTGCACACCCAGCGCCGCGCCCACCGCGAACACGAGCGCCTGGACGGCGAGCAGCCAGCCGCTGCCGGTGACGAGAACGGCGGCCAGCACGACCGTCGTCAGGCTTGCGGCGAACCGCGGTCCTCGGGCATCAATGGCGTGAGAGCTCATGGCAGTCATGATTCCGGACAGCGGCCCGGCCGGACCCCCGGGAATCATGGCAGTCCTGTGAACGCTGCAATCGCGGGGGAGGGCGGACATGACGGGACTCGTGGTCTGTGTCGCGGTGCTGGCCGCGGCCGCGGTCTTCGGACTGGTGCACCGGCGGCGCGACGGAAGGATACGTGTGCGGGACAAGGACACCGCGGAACTGCTGACGGCCGGTGAGATCGGCGCGGCGCTCGGCGAGCGGGCCACGCTCGTCCAGTTCTCCAGCGCGTTCTGCGCCCCCTGCCGTGCGACACGACGCACCCTGGAGGACGTCGTCCGGATGGTCGACGGGGTCGCGCACGTCGAGATCGACGCGGAGGCGCACCTCGACCTCGTCCGGCGGCTCGGCATCCTGAAGACCCCGACCGTCCTGGTGCTCGACGCGAACGGCGCGATCGTCCGGCGCGCGGCGGGGCAGCCCCGCAAGGCCGACGTCATCGCGGCCCTCGGCGCCGCGGTATGACGCCCGTCCCACCCCTCCGTGCGCCCTTGACGGCGCGGCACCCTGATTGTCAGTCTGACGTTATGTCGCGAGACCTCTTTCTCTTCGCCCGCTTCGACGTCGACCTCGGTCGGCACGCGAGCGCCCGCTGTCACCGCCGCTGAGCGTCCACAAGCCAGCACGCCTCCGGCTCGACAGCACCAAGAGGACAACTTCATGACCGCGTCCCCCGATCTCGGCACCCAGGCCAGTCCCGCCCCGACCGAACTGCCCGCAGCGGCGTACCCGGAGGGCGCCGTTTCCCCGGCATACACCGCAGGCGAGGAAGTCCCGGCGTCCGGCGTCTTCGGCTCCGATGTCTTCGGTGCCGACGCCTTCCGGTCGGTCTTCCGCCGCCACGCCGCGGGCGTCGCCGTCATCACCGCGGCCGGCACGCGCCCGGCCGGCTTCACCGCCACCTCGCTCACCTCCGTCTCCGCGGAACCTCCCCTGGTGTCGTTCGGCATCAGCACCGCGGGCTCGGCCTGGCGGACGGTCGCCGATGCCGCGTACCTCGGGGTCCACATCCTCGGCGAGCACCAGGAGGACCTCGCGGCCACCTTCGCGCGCAGCGGCGCCGACCGCTTCGCCCCGCCCACGGCGTGGGCCCCCGGTCCGTACGGCGTACCCCTGCTGGAGGACGTGTCGGCCTGGCTCGTCGCCCGCGTCGTGTCCCGCATACCCGCCGGTGACCACCGCGTCGTGATCGCGCAGGCCGTCGCCGGCGCCCCGGACGGCCCCGCCCGGCCGCTCCTCTACCACCAGGGCCGATTCAACGCGTTGCGCCACTGAGCACGGCCGCGGAGGCGCCCGGCCGCGTCGGCAACGTCACAGTTCCCACCCTTGCGCAGGGGGAGGGAGCGGACTGTACTGGCGAGTAATATTTCTGCCGGAGCGCCGCAGCGTCCCGGCGGGGAGCAGCAGTCCAAGGCGCCTATGCTGCCCTTACTCGGCAGTTGACGTACCCCGACGCAGTAGTAGGAGAGCACACGTGAGCTTGAGGATTGTTGTAGCGGTGAAGTACGTGCCTGATGCGACGGGTGATCGTCACTTCGCGGGGGATCTGACGACGGATCGTGATGCGGTGGACGGTCTGTTGTCGGAGTTGGACGAGTATGCGGTGGAGCAGGCGTTGCAGATTGCCGAGGCGTCGGGGGACGCTGAGGTGACGGTGGTGACGGTGGGTCCTGAGGATGCGAAGGACGCGTTGCGCAAGGCGTTGTCGATGGGTGCGGACAAGGCGGTGCATGTCGAGGACGAGGGCTTGCACGGGTCTGATGTGATGGCGACGTCGCTGGTGCTGGCGAGGGCGGTCGAGCGTGTGGGGTTCGATCTGGTGGTGACGGGGATGGCGTCCACCGATGGGACGGCGGGTGTGGTGCCGGCGTTGGTGGCGGAGCGGTTGGGGGTGCCGCAGGTGACGTTGCTGTCGCAGGTGGCGGTCGCCGGTGGCACGGTGTCGGGTCGGCGTGATGGTGACACGGCGTCGGAGCAGGTGGAGGCGGCGTTGCCGGCGGTGGTGTCGGTGACGGACCAGTCGGGTGAGGCGCGGTATCCGTCGTTCAAGGGGATCATGGCGGCGAAGAAGAAGCCGGTGGAGTCCCTGGACCTGGCCGATCTGGGGATCGATGCTGGGTCGGTGGGTCTGGCGGGTGCGTGGACCGAGGTCGTGGAGGCGGCGGCGCGTCCGGCGCGTTCGGCGGGGACGATCGTGAAGGACGAGGGCGAGGGCGGCAGGCAGCTCGCGGAGTTCCTCGTGAGCCAGAAGTTCATCTGATCCGCTTGTCCGTCTGTTCTGCGAGGAGTTCGAGTTTCCATGGGTGAAGTCCTGGTCTTTGTGGACCATGTTGATGGTGCGGTGCGTAAGCCGACGCTGGAGTTGTTGACGATCGCGCGTCGGCTGGGTGAGCCGGTGGCGGTGGCGTTGGGTGCGGGTGCCGGGGCGACTGCGGGTGTGCTGGGTGCGCATGGTGCGGTGCGGGTGCTGGTGAATGACGCGGCGGAGTTCGCGGAGTTCTTGGTGGTGCCGAAGGTGGACGCTTTGGAGGCGGCCGCCAAGGTGGTGGGTCCGGTGGCGGTGCTGGTGGCGTCGTCGGGTGAGGGCAAGGAGGTCGCGGCGCGGTTGGCGTTGCGGCTGGGGTCGGGTCTGATCACCGACGCGGTGGATGTGGTGGCCGGTGATGAGGGTGCGGTGGCCACGCAGTCGGTGTTCGCGGCGTCGTTCACGACGCGGTCGCGGGTGACGTCCGGCGTGCCGGTGATCACGGTGAAGCCGAACTCGGCGCCGGTGGAGGCTGTTGCGGCGGCGGGTGCGGTGGAGGAGCTGGCGGTGTCGTTCGGTGCGCTGGCTCGGGGTGCGCGGGTGGTGTCGCGGACGGCGCGGGAGTCGACGGGTC
>NZ_JBEYWO010000038.1:0-74527 GCF_040644455.1 Streptomyces sp. NPDC046977 | reverse complement strand
CACAGGATGCCGTTGAAGGATTCATTGCTGCTGCCGGACAACGGTGACACGGACGGCAGTGACCATCGGGCAGGCTCCCAGTACGGATGGTCAAGTGCCGGTACGCAGCGCTACCGCGACCATTCCCGCGCGGTCGCCGGTGCCGAGCTTGCGGGCGATGCGCGCCAGGTGGCTTTTGACGGTGAGCGCGGACAGGCCCATCGAGACGCCGATCGCCTTGTTCGACTGGCCCTCCGCGACCAGCCGGAGGACTTCGACCTCGCGGCCCGACAGTTCGCGGTAGCCGCCGCCGTGGCCGGGGGCACCGGGGGGCCGGCGCTGGATGCGCTGGCCTGCCGCGCCGATGGGGGCGCCGCCGGGGCGTCCGGGGATGCCGAGGTTGGTCCGCGTGCCGGTGACGACGTAGCCCTTGACGCCGCCGGCGAGGGCGTTGCGGACGGCGCCGATGTCGTCGGCGGCGGACAGGGCCAGGCCGTTGGGCCAGCCCGCGGCGCGGGTCTCTGCGAGCAGGGTCAGCCCGGATCCGTCGGGGAGGTGAACGTCGGCGACGCAGATGTCTCGGGGGGTGCCGACCCGCGGCCTGGCCTCAGCGACGGAGGACGCCTCGATCACGTCGCGCACACCGAGCGCCCACAGATGGCGGGTCACGGTGGAGCGAACGCGGGGGTCGGCGACAACCACCATTGCGGTCGGCTTGTTCGGGCGGTAGGCGACCAGGCTTGTGGGGTGCTCGAGAAGAACCGACACCGGGCCTCCTGGGACGTGGCTGGAAGGGTCACAGGTTCCTTCGGCAGCAACTTCGCCCGGCTTTAGAGAAAGATCACGATTTGTTTAGTAACAATTCCGGCAATTCGGACGCCCTGTCGATCGTTGTCGATCGAAGGTGTGAAGATCGCGTTCATCGCGTGTGAGGGCGTGTTGACGGCGGTAAAGCGCGAGGTCGGACGGCCGGGGGTCAGCGGGTCTGCTGCGGACCGCGCCGCTTCGGCAGCGGTACGACGGACGGCGCGCCGCCGAGCGGCGCGCGCGGCTCGGCCGGCGCCGGGGGCAGCCCGGCGCTCGTGCACATCAGGTCGCACCAGCCCGCCAGGTGCGCGGCGACGTCCGGCACGCCACCGGCGGCCGGTGCCACCGGCGTCCAGGAGGCGCGGATCTCGATACGGGTGGAGTCCTCGCGCTCGGCGAGCGCGCCGAAGTGGTGCGAGGAACTGCGCGAGACCGTGCCGCCGGCCGCGTCGAAGGCGGCGCCGTGCGTCTCCAGGGCACCGGTCAGCCACGACCAGCTCACCTCGGGCAGCAGCGGGTCGCCCGCCATCTCCGGTTCCAGCTCGGCCCGGACCAGCGTCACCAGGCGGAAGGCGCCCTGCCAGCCCTCCTGGCCGTCGGCGTCGTACAGCAGCACCAGCCGGCCGTCGGCCAGCTCCTCGCCCTCCACCACGACGGCCGCCTCCAGGGCGTACGCGTGCGGGGCCAGGCGCTTGGGCGGCGGCACGGGTTCGAGCTCGACCTCGCTCCGTACGCGAGCGCGCCGCAGCGCGTCGACCGCGTGCTGGAACGGGAGAGGGGCGTCGTTCCCGTCCGAGAGGTGCCCATGAGCCGCTGCCATGCCCGGAAGCGTAGGCCGAAGGGCGGCTTCAGTGAGGGAGGACACCCGGTTGGGCGGGTCGCCCACTTGGCGCATGCGAAGATTCGGGGGTGAGTGCGCACCAGCAGACCGCTGCTTCCCCCTTCATCCTGGCGTGCCGTCGCCGGCACGTGCCGCACACCCCCGTGTGGTTCATGCGCCAGGCAGGCCGCTCCCTGCCCGAGTACCTCAAGGTGCGCGAGGGCATCCCGATGCTCGAGTCGTGCACGCGACCCGACCTCGTCACCGAGATCACGCTGCAGCCGGTGCGCCGCCACAAGGTCGACGCGGCCGTCTACTACAGCGACATCGTGGTCCCCCTCAAGGCCATCGGCCTCGACCTCGACATCAAGCCCGGCGTCGGGCCCGTCGTCGCCGAGCCCATCCGCAGCGCCGCGGACCTCGACCGGCTGCGCCCGCTGGAGCCCGACGACGTCAAGTACGTCACCGAGGCGATCGGCATGCTCACCGGCGAACTCGGCGCCACGCCGCTGATCGGCTTCGCCGGCGCGCCCTTCACGCTCGCCAGCTACCTGGTCGAGGGTGGTCCCTCGCGCAACCACGAGCGCACCAAGGCGCTGATGTACGGCGAGCCCGAGCTGTGGGCGCAGCTGCTGGACCGGCTCGCGGACATCACCTCCGCGTTCCTCAAGGTGCAGATCGAGGCCGGCGCGAGCGCGGTGCAGCTCTTCGACTCCTGGGTCGGCGCGCTGGCACCGGAGGACTACCGGCGCTACGTGATGCCGGCCTCGGTGAAGGTCTTCGACGCGGTCGCCGGGTACGACGTGCCCCGCATCCACTTCGGCGTCGGCACCGGCGAACTGCTCGGGCTGATGGGCGAGGCGGGCGCGGACGTCGTCGGCGTCGACTGGCGGGTGCCCCTGGAGGAGGCGGCGCGGCGCGTCGGCCCCGACAAGGCGCTCCAGGGGAACCTGGACCCGGCGGTGCTGTTCGCCCCGACCGCGGCCGTGGAGAAGAAGACGCGCGAGGTGCTGTACTCGGCGCAGGCCGCGCCCGGGCACATCTTCAACCTCGGGCACGGCGTGCTGCCGTCGACGGACCCGGACGCGCTCACGCGGCTCGTGGAGTTCGTCCACCGGGAGACGGCGCGCTGAGGCCTGCCGCTCCCGCGCCCGGTCCGTGCGGTGCCGCACGGACCGGGCGCGCGGCGCGTCAGGGGCGCGGCTGCTCGACCGCGGCGGCGGGCTCGGTGGCCGGCGCCGGCGCGACCGGGTCGCCGCGGCGGCGGCGCAGCAGCCGGAAGGCCAGCAGCGCCAGCAGGGCGAGGACGGCGAACGGCAGCGCGGCGGCCAGGGCGATCAGCAGGACGCGCAGCGTCACGTAGAGCGCGTGCCAGCCCGCGCCGAGCGCGTCGCCCACGGAGGCCCAGAACCCGTCGGCCTTCGCCGGTGCCGCGACCTGGTCCTGCTCGGTGAGCACGAGGGTCACCGTCGCCATGCCGGTGCGCTCCTTGAGCGAGGCCTGCTGCGCCTCCAGCGCCTCCAGATCGGCCTGGCGGCTGCTGAGTTCCCCCTCCAGCGTGACCACGTCGCTCAGCCTGGTCGCCCGGTCCATCAGTTCCCGCACCCGTGCGACGCTCGCCCGCTGCGTCTTGATGCGGCTCTCCACGTCGACGACCTGGCTCGTCACGTCCTGCGCGCTGACCTTGCGCTCCAGGAGCCTGCCGAGGCCCGCGAGGTCGCCGAGCACCCGCTCGTAGTCCGCCGGCGGGACGCGCAGGGTGACGCGGGAGTGCTCGTTGCCCTCGTCGTCCAGGGAGGTGCTCTCGTCGCCGATGTACCCGCCCGCGGCCTCGACGAGGGTGCGGGACCGGGCGAGCGCGTCGGGGACGTTCTTGGCCTCGACGGTGAGCGTCGCGGTGCGGACGACGAGGGAGCGGTCGAGGACGGGGGTCCCGTTGGCCTTGTCGACCGTGGTCCCGGAGGCGCCGGAGTCCTGTTCGGCCTTGCCGGCCGCCGGGGCCTGCGCCGGTTCGGCGACGGATTTGTCGTCGCCACTGCTCTGCAGGCTGCCGCCGTCGGACGCGCTGCAACCGGTCAGCGCGAGCGCACCCGCCAGCGCGAGGGCGGCAAGTGTTCTGCGGACAGCGGTCGTTGGTGCCTTCATGGGGTCCCCCCTGGGGCCGGCGCGGATGTCGCAGGTTCGACGCCGCCGAACGGCAGGGGGTTTCGGGCCCGCGATCCCGAAGAGGTCACGGTTAGGGCTCGTTCCGGCGTCTGAGACAGTGGAGGCATGAGCGAAACGCAGCCCCGGGCCGGACATGTGGTGGTCGTCGGCGGCGGGGTCTCCGGACTCTCCGCGGCGCACTTCCTGCTGGAGGGCGGTGCGGCGCGCGTGACGGTGCTGGAGTCCTCCGGCCGGCTCGGCGGCAAGCTGTACGCGGACGAGATCGCGGGCGTCCCCGTCGACCTCGGCGCGGAGTCACTGCTGGCCCGCCGCCCCGAAGCGGTGGACCTGGCCCGCGCCGTCGGCCTCGGCGACGACCTGGAGCCGCCCGCCACGACCACCGCGGGGCTCTGGACGCGCGGCAGGATGCGTCCCATGCCCAAGGGCGGGGTCATGGGCGTCCCCGGTGACATCGGCTCGCTCGCCGCCTCCGGCGTGCTCTCCGCGGCCGGACTGGCGCGGCTGCCGCTGGACCACGTGCTGCCCCGCACCAAGGTGGGCGACGACGTCGCCGTCGGCACCTATGTCGCGGCCCGGCTCGGCCACGAGGTCGTCGACCGGCTCGTCGACCCGCTGCTGGGCGGGGTGTACGCGGGCAACGCGTACGAGATCTCCCTGCGCGCCGCCATTCCGCAGCTGTACGAGAGCGCCCGCTCCGGCCGCTCCCTCATCGAGGCGGTCCGCGAGACCCAGCGCCGCGCCGCCGCGGCGGCGAGCGCGTCCACCGGGAAGGAGCCGGCGCCGGTCTTCGCGGGCATCCGCGGCGGCGTCGGACGGCTGCCGGTCGCGGTCGCCGAGGCGTGCCGCGCCGCCGGCGCCCGCATCCTCACCGGCGCCCCCGTACGGCAGTTGCGGCGCACCCCGGACGGCTGGCAGGTCACCTGGGACCACGACGGCGCGAGCGAGGTGATGGAGGCCGACGCGGTCGTGCTGGCGGTGCCGGCGCCCGCCGCGGCCAGGCTGCTGGGCTCGGAGTCGCCGGGTGCCGCGGCCGACCTGGCGGCGGTGGAGTACGCGAGTGTCGCCCTGGTGACGATGGCCTTCCGGCGCCGCGAGATCACGCACGCCCTGCCCGGCAGCGGCTTCCTCGTGCCGCCGGTCGACGGCCGCACGATCAAGGCGTCCACCTTCTCCAGCCAGAAGTGGCACTGGAGCGGCACCGCCGACTCCGACGTATACGTGCTGCGCACCTCGGTCGGGCGGTACGGCCAGGAGGCCGACCTCGCCTGGGACGACACCGACCTCGTCCGGCTCTCCCGGGAGGACCTCGGCGAGGCCGTCGGGCTCACCGCCGCGCCGGTCGCCGCCCGGGTCACCCGGTGGGACGGGGGCCTGCCGCAGTACCCGGTCGGCCACCTCGCCCGGGTCGCCCGCGTGCGCGAGCAGGTCGCCAAGCTGCCGGGCCTCGCGGTGTGCGGGGCGGTGTACGAGGGCGTGGGCGTGCCCGCCTGCGTGGCGAGCGCGCGCGGCGCGGCGGACCAGGTCCTGGGCACCCTGCGGCCGTCGGCGGAACCCGGCGCGGGACAATAGCCCCATGACCGACTCGACTGCTTCCGACGCACCGGCCAAGGCCCCCAACGCGGGCAAGAAGGCCAAGGACCTCAACGAGGTCATCCGCTACACCCTCTGGTCGGTGTTCCGGCTCCGCGACGTCCTGCCCGAGGACCGCGCCGGCTGGGCGGAGGAGGTCGAGGAGCTCTTCGAAGAGCTCGCCGCCAAGGACGTGACGGTCCGGGGCACCTACGACATCTCCGGTCTGCGCGCCGACGCCGACCTCATGATCTGGTGGCACGCGGAGACCGCCGACGCCCTCCAGGACGCCTACAACCGGTTCCGCCGCACCCGCCTCGGCCGCCGTCTGGAGCCGGTCTGGTCGAACATGGCCCTGCACCGCCCCGCGGAGTTCAACAAGAGCCACATCCCGGCCTTCCTGGCCGACGAGACGGCCCGCGACTGGGTCTCCGTCTACCCCTTCGTCCGCTCCTACGACTGGTACCTGCTGCCCGACGAGGACCGCCGCCGCATGCTCGCCGACCACGGCAAGATGGCGCGGGGCTACCCGGACGTGCGGGCGAACACGGTGGCGTCGTTCTCGCTGGGCGACTACGAGTGGATCCTGGCCTTCGAGGCGGACGAACTGCACCGCATCGTCGACCTGATGCGGCACCTGCGGGCCTCCGAGGCGCGGATGCACGTCCGCGAGGAGGTCCCGTTCTACACCGGCCGCCGCCGGTCGGTCGCGGAACTGGTGGCGGGGCTGGCCTGACGGCTCCGGAACGCGTACGAAGGGGGCGGCCGCCGGCCGCCCCCTTCGTCGTCGTCAGGCCAGGGCGGCCCGGAGTTCGGGGTCGGACAGCGCCGACGGCCCGCGCACCGCGAGGGCGGTGAGCAGATGCGGGTCGTCGGGGGCGGGGGAGCGCGGGACGGCGACGGCGCGCAAAAGGTCCTGGCCGGTGGGGGAGGCCCAGCGGCTGTAGGGGTGGATCTCGACGCGGGCGATGCCGAGGCAGCCGGCGGCCAGCAGCAGCGGGAGCGCGAACCAGGGCGCGACCGGCGCGGCACCGCCCGGGTTGCCGACGGTCGCGGCGGCCAGCATGACGACGATGACGACCACGGCCGCGCGCACCTCGCGCATGCCGGAGGCGACGGACTCACGGGTGGCCGCGGGGACCGCCAGACCCGCCGCCGTGAGGCGGTCGGCGAGCGCGGCCAGGACGTCGGAGGCGGCGTGCGCGGCGCGGACCTCGGGGATCTCCCGCTGGCCCCCGGGGCCGATCGCGTCGATCAGGGCGCGCTCGACGGCGTTGCGTCCCCCGGGGTCGACGACGGTCGCCCAGCCGGTTCCGGCCAGGTGCAGACGCCGCTGGCGGCCCATGGTGACCATCGCCAGATCCGTCACCCGGCGTGGGCCGCCGGAGAGATAGGCCATCTCGTACAGCCCGAGCCGGCGCTCGCCCTCCGAGGGCGCCCTCAACGGCGGCTGGGCCGCGGCGACCGCCGCCCTGCACAGGTGTGCGCAGGAGACGATCGCCGCGGCCCAGGCCACGCAGAGGAACAGCATCCACATGGGGGAGTTCTAGCCCAACCCCCGTGGGGTCCGCCCGGGATTTCCCGGATCGGGCGGGCGGACCGGGGGCGTCAGCCGCAGGTGCGGTTGCGGTTGATGCAGCTGACGAGCTGGTTCATCAGGTTCGCCGGCATGAAGTTGGCGAAGTCGCCGTGGTCGGTCACCGGCTTGTGCTGCTGCTCGGGGAAGCTGTCGACCGCGTAGTTCGGTCCCTGCGGCACCTGGTAGGTCAGGCGCATCTGGAGCTGGGGGACCGGCTTGGTGCCGGCCGGGCACTGGCCCGCGCCGTCGGGGAAGACGACGTGGGTGCGGTGATTGGCGCTGTCGGTGTTCGCACCGTCCCAGCAGCTGGGGAAGTTGAGGGTGCGGACCACCCGGCTGCCGCGCGGGCAGAGCGGGTACTTGTCGGTGAGCTGGCGGTTCTCGAAGCCCGTGCAGCTCCACGACGCCTTGGCGTTGGCGACGCCGTTGGTGAACGACTTGGCGTCACCGGTGATGATCCTCATGGTGGACGGCATGCCGACCACCTTGGCCGTCGGGTTGCCCCGGAAGGTGAGGCTGACCGACTGCGACTGCAGGATGGTGCCGGTGTTGCCGTCGGCGTCCGGCGCGTCGTTGGCGGTACGGGCCCGCAGCACCGGCCAGAAGTAGGTCGACTTGTCGCCGCGGGCACAGGTGGTGCCGGCCGCCGCCAGGGTCTCGTTGGTCGAGAACCCGTCGGTGCTCAGGTTGCCCACGTAGTCGTGGACGTGGTGCGCGCCGTTGGAGACACCCGGGGCCACGATGAAGTTGTCGGGGTTGTTGTGCTTGTTCTCGTTGCGCCCGCACCGCGCGGTGAAGGTGCCGCGCGAGGCGCTCCGCTGGTTGGCCGCCCGCTGGACGTTCGGCTGGACGGAGCGGATGTCCGCGAAGTCCGCCGCGACCGGGCCGTTGGTCTGCGTACCGCCGGCGGGGGCCGACGCGGAGGCGGAGGCGGACGGCGCGGCGGTGCCGCCGTTCTGGCCGCCGTTGTTCTGGTTCCCTCCGTTGCCGGTCCCGTTGTCGGCCTTCGTGCTGTTCCACGAGCTGGGCTTCTGCCACCCGTTGGAGTGGCCGGAGGAGGGCCTCCAGTGGGCCGAAGCCGTGCCGGTGACCAGGGCGAAGGTGCCGCCGGAGCCGAGCAGTGCCAGCACGGCTATCAGCACGAGTTGCTTGGTGCTCAACCTGCGCCGGTGGTTCATCTGTTGTCGTGTGGGCATGGATAGCTCATTTCTACTGCGACGGCTGGGGTGAGGACGCCGCGGGGGGGAGGGAGTACGTGGGGGACGGGGTGACGATGAAGGTCGGTTCTCCGGGGGCCGGGGAGACCGGTATCGCGGCCGCGGGGTTGGTCGGGCTCGCGGTGGTGTCGACGGAGATCTGGTCGAAGTTCACCAGCCCGGTCTTCTCCAGGACGGTGATGTGGTCGAGCACCGTCGTGTTCGCCTGGTCCGCGAGCTCGCGGACGAGTGAGTTGCGGGTGGTGGCCCGTACCTGCGCCACGACCGAGAACACCTGGCCGTGCGCGAGCCGCAGGATGTTCGCGAACTTCTGGTCGAAATCCTTGCCGTTGGCCGCGGACAAAGTGGCGAGAAAGCCCATTTGCTGCGGAGTCGGCTGATTGGGCAGCGTGATGCCCAATTGGGGACCGATCGTCCGGCACGACGAGTCCAGACCCGTGTGCCCGTCGATCAGGTGCTGCCCCGCGCGTTTGACGGCGGAGGTCGTCCCCTTCTGCAGGGCCATCTGGCCGGCCGGGAACTCCCACAGGCCGGCCAGGCGCACCTTGGTGACGAAGGTGCGGTCCAGCTGGGTGAGCGGACCGTACTGCGTGGCGACCGTCTGGGCGGCGGCCGCGGTGACGGCGGGGCTGTTCAGCCCCGACATGACCGGGTAGGCCAGCGCGGCCAGGGTGACCACGAAAGCCCCGACCACGAGGCTCAGTCCGGTGGCGTAACGGGTGGATCGCATGGGACCGCACGTTAGTGCGTTTGAAGCGGTCCGGGCCAGTAAACATCACGTATTTGCGAATCCAGGGAATCGCCGCACAGTTCTTGATACGTTGTTGTGTTTCCCGGCGAACAGCCCCCGCAGCTATTTGCGTTGCAGGTCGGAGGCCTGTTGAAAAAGATTATGGCAGCTTTGAACGGAGCGTGTCCCGCATACGTATGAATACGCGTGAGGGCTGTCGCGGGATCGCGGACCGGTGTCGTAGCAGCCGCCGTTGCCAGCCGTTCAGCGGCGCCGGACCCGAACGTTCCCGCCACCACACGTGGAGCCGGCGCAGGGCGGCGCCGTCCGGCGCGTCCGCGGTGTCCGCCCCGTCGAGCAGATGCGCGGCGAAGTCGAGCGCGTCGCGCCGGTAACCCCCGCCGAGCGGGCGGGCGGCGGCGTAGCGCAGGAACGCGGGCCGGTACGCCGGCCCGAGGATCTCCGGCAGTTCGGGTGCGACCTTCGCCACGATGCCGGCCCGCTTGGCCGCCAGGGCCCGGCTCTGCACACCGACCCGGACCCGGTCGAAACCCTCGGGCACCGGGGTGCCGGCGACCAGCGCGGACAGCAGCGCGGTCTGGCGCAGGGCCAGCCGCTGCCGCGCTTCCGCCGCGGCCGGTGCGACACCCGCGGGCAGGGCGGCGGTCGGCGCACCGTCCGGGGGCAGCGCCGCGGTGTCCACCACGGCCCGCACGGCGGCCAGTTCGGCCGCCAGCTCGTCCCCCGCGGGGAAGTCGTCGTCGCGCTCCAGCAGCACACCGGGCGGGCAGGCCCGCTCGTACAGCGCCGCCAGCACGTCCAGGACGGCGGCGGGCACGGGATGGGCGTGGCTGTCGTGCCACACGCCGTCCTTCTCGTAGCCGCCCGCGACGTGGACGTAGGCGATGGACCCGGCCGGCAGCGCGTCCAGGGCGGCGACCGGGTCCTCGCCCCGGTTGACGCGGTTGGTGTGCAGGTTGGCCACGTCGATCAGCAGGCGCACGCCGGTGCGCTCCACCAGCTCGGCGAGGAAGGCGCCCTCGCTCATCTCCTCGTCCGGCCACGCGACCAGCGCGGCGATGTTCTCCAGCGCGAGCGGCACCGGCAGCGCCTCCTGGGCGATGCGCACGTTCTCGCAGAGCACGTCCAGCGCGTCGCGGGTGCGCGGCACCGGCAGCAGGTGCCCGGCCTCCAGCGGGGCCGAGCCGGTCGTCTCGCCTCCGCCTCGGACGAAGGCGATGTGCTCGGTCACGAGCGGTGCCCCCAGCACCTCCGCCCGCTGCGCGAGCGCGGCCAGCCGCCCCGGGTCGGGCCGCTCGGCGCCCCCGAGCCCGAGCGACACCCCGTGCGGGACGACGGTGACGCCGCGCTCGCGCAGCCGTACCAGGGAGTCCGGGACATGGCCCGGGCACACGTTCTCGGCGACCGCCTCGACCCAGTCGACGCGGCCGGCCTCCGCCAGCGCCTCGACGGTGCCCGCGATCTCCGGCCGCCACCCGATCCCCGTGCCCAACTTCGTGTGCTCCACCGGGCCCCCCTTTCTCCTGCCGGGTTTGTCGCCCCGCAGAACTGGCACGAACCGCGCCCGCGGGTGGTTCAGAGCTGAATTTGAGCTTCGCGCTTGGCGGTGGCCGACTGTGAGGGCAGACCCGCGACGGCCCAGACGATCCGCAGACCGCGCGGTGCCTTGGACGTACCTGGGCGCGCCTCGGATTGCGGCCGGCGTCGCAGACGGTGTCGGCGGGCCGACGAGCCGTCCGAAGGGGGTTGGCGCGCGTCCGGTGCGGCGGGCGGACCGCCGCAGGCGAGCACCTGCCACTGCCGCGGCCGCGCGCTTCGGTGGAGCTTCGCCGCGCGGCGGTCCTTGACGCTGCGCTGCCGGCCGACCGCGCGGGCGAAGCCGGATGCGGGGTCGGTGGCGACGGCCCCCGGTGATCCCGCGATCCCGGGCCAACCCGCGGCGCACCCTCCGGGGGCGTCCGGCGGGCGGTCCGCCGGAGGCGAGCGCGCGCGGTGCGGTTGGGCTTTGCCGCGTGGCGGCCGTCACCTCAGTGCCGGGTCGGCCACGACGGTGCGCGATCGCGGAAGGGTCCTGAAACCGCCCTGGTCGTCGACCGCGCGGGCGTAGCCGGATGCGGGGTCGGTGGCGGCGGCCACCGGTGAGCCTTTGATCCAGGGGGAACCCAGCGACGCATTGTCCGCGGGCCGCTGCGGGCATCCGGCGTCCCGCACAACGGGGGCGGACCGCCGGAAGCGAGCGCCCGCGCGGTGCGGTTGACCTTTGTGCGCGGCGGCCCGCCGTGAAAGCGCGGCCGCGACGCCCATCGGTGCGCCTTCGATCCCGGGCGAACCCGTGACGGCCAGGGCGATCCGCAGGCCGCGCTGTCCGCGGGGTGCGGCGCGCGCCTAGCGGAGCGCGGGGTGGTCCGCCACGACGGTGCAGGAGCCCGGGGCGATCTCCGTGAAGCCGGCGTCGCGGACGACGGGCAGGGTGCCGGAGGTGAGGGCCTGCCATTGTTCGGGCCGGGCGGTGCGCACCGCGAGCGCGAAGCCGGTCTCGCGCCACAGCTGCCGGTCGGCCGCGGACAGCGCGAGCCAGGCGAGCTGCGCGCCGTGCCCGGCCTGCGCCATGGCCTTGCCGGCGGACATCTCCACGTCGGGGTTGAGCCAGAGCACGGGGGTGCCCGGCTCGGGTTCCGCGGGCGCCTCGGGGTCCTCCAGTTCCGTACCGGAGACCTGGAGCCGCGCGAGGTCCTTGGGCCAGCCGTCCAGCGGGACCGGCGGGAAGACCCGGACCTCGGCCGACTTGCCCGTCACCGTGATCCCCGGCAGGGCCTCCGCGCGCCGCCACTCCGCGCCGCGGGCGCGCCGCACCACCTTGCGGATGCGGGCGTCCTCCCAGTCGTGCACGGCCTCGGCCCACTCGCCGCCGTCCGCCGTGGCACGCTCGTCGGAACGCAGGAGCAGAACCGCCCGGGCGGCGGTCTCCAGCGCGTCGGTGCGGGAGGGCGGCGCGTCCCGCTCGATGCGGACGACCAGCGGAAGAACGAACTGGGGACGGCTGTCACGAGGATCGGTGCTCACCGCAACAGTCTGCCACCCGCCCCGGGACGGGCTTGGCAGAGGCGATCCCTCCAGGCCAGGATGACCCCGTGCGCAGCGACCTCTTTGCGACCGAGAACACGGCGCAGCCGGCCACCGAGCCCGGCATGACCCTGCAGAACGCCAAATCGATCAAGTACGCCGTCAACGGCGAGTGCCTGGCCCGGCAGGGGTCGATGATCGCCTTCCGCGGGAACCTGCAGTTCGAGGTGAAGGGGCAGGGCGTCGGCAAGTTCCTCAAGCGCGCCCTCACCGGCGAGGGCCTGCCGTTGATGACGGTGCGCGGACAGGGCGAGGCCTGGTTCGCGCACGAGGCGGCCAACTGCTTCATCATCGACATCGACCCGGGCGACAGCCTCACCATCAACGGCCGCAACGTGCTGGTCTTCGACGCGACGCTCAGCTACGAGATAAAGGTCGTCAAGGGCGCCGGCATGGTCGGCGGCGGCCTGTTCAACAGCGTGTTCACCGGTCACGGCAAGCTGGGCGTGATGTGCGAGGGCAGCCCGATCGTCATCCCGGTCACCCCGCAGGCGCCGGTCTACGTCGACACCGACGCCGTCGTCGGCTGGAGCGCGCAGCTGCAGACCTCGCTGCACCGCTCGCAGAGCTTCGGCTCGATGCTGCGCGGCGGTTCGGGTGAGGCGGTCCAGCTGATGCTCCAGGGTGAGGGCTTTGTCATCGTGCGGCCCAGCGAATCGCAGCCGCACCAGCCCAGCGCCCACTGACGTGCGGCTGGAGGCGGTCGGCCGGCGTTACGGGGCGCGCGGTCCGTGGGTGCTGAGGGACGTGGACCTGGAGCTGCCCGGGCGGCAGCTGCTGCGCGTCGAGGGCGCCAACGGCAGCGGGAAGTCGACCTTTCTGCGGGTCCTGGCCGGCATCGACCGCCCCACCGCCGGACGTGTCACCGGGCGGCCGCGCACCGCGTACGTGCCCGAGCGCTTCCCGCCCGCGCTGCCCTTCGACGCGCTGGGCTACCTCGTCCACCTCGGTCGTGTGCACGGCCTGGGCAGCCGCACGGCCGCCGATCGCGCGGGGCGATGGCTCGAGCGTTTCGGCATCGCCGCGCACGCCCGTACGCCGCTGCGGGAGCTGTCCAAGGGCACGTGCCAGAAGGTCGCCGTCGTCCAGGCGCTGCTGGCCGAGCCGGAACTGCTCGTGCTGGACGAGGCGTGGACGGGCCTGGACCAGCCGGCGCGCGCCGTGCTGGACGACGCCGTCCGCACCACCGTCGCGGCGGGCGGAACCGCGGTGTTCGTCGACCACGACCGGCGGCGGCTCGCCGGTGACACGACGGGCGCCCACCGCGTCGAGGACACCCGGCTGGTGCCCGTGGCCGTGCCCCGGGCGGGCGACGGCGACGGCGCCGCGGACACCGGTCCGCTCGTGGTCGTCGAGGCCGTCGGACGCGGCGCACCGCCCGCGGGCCTCGGCCACGGGACGACCGCGACCGGCACGCTCCGGCTGACTGTCCCGGCCCGTGAATCCGACGCCGTCCTGCGGCGGTTGCTCGACGCCGACCCGCCCTGGCACATCCGGGCGGTCCGCCCGGCGGCCGGGCCACCGGAGGACGCATGACCGCGCTGCTGCGCTACCGGACCGCCCTGCTGCTGCGTTCCTACCGCTGGCTGCCGCCGCTGCTGCTCTACGCGGCCGTCCTGGCGATCGGCCTCACCGCGGGGCCGCAGCCCCTGCTGGACTCCCTCGGCTGGAACGCGGCCGCGCTGCTCCCGGCCGCCGCGTGGCTGGTCCGGGTCTGCGTCACCGTCGAGCCCCCCGCCGCCCGCGCGTGCGTGGCCGCGGCCTCGGGACCGGCGCGGGCGCACCTGGCGGGGATGCTGGCCGCGCTGATGTGCTCGGCGCTGACGGGCGCCGTGGGCATCGGCGTGGTCCTGTGGGTCGCCGATCCGCACACCACCGACCACCTCAAGGCGGTCCCGGTGGGGCCGGCCGCGGTGTCGGGTGCGCTGGCGGTCCTGGTGTCGGCGCTGCTCGGCACGGGGGTGGGCGCGGTCACCAATCCGCCGGTGCTGCTCCGTCCCGGCTGGGCGGTGCCCGTCACCATGGGGGCCGCGGTCGCGGTGCTCGTCGCAGGCGGTTCGCCCGCCAACGCCGCCGTCCGCGGCCTGGTCGTGGCCTCGCACACCGGCCGCATCCCCTACCCGCTGCTGTCCCTCCTGTCGGCGGCGGTCCTCGCCGCCGGTGCCGCGGCGGTCGCGGGACTCCTGAGCTCCCGTCGTGGCTGACAGTTCGTCAGTGCGCCAGTACGTCAGTTCTCCAGGGCCATGCGCACGCCCAGCGCCACCAGCACCCCGCCCGAGACGAATTCGAGCCGGCGGCGGACGGCGGCGCGGCTGAACACGGACCGCAGCCGGTCGACGAACCAGACGTACGCACCGTAGTAGCCGACCTCGAAGACCGCCCACAGCGCCGCCAGCCCCACCATCGTGGGCAGTTGGGGCGCTCCCGCGGGCACGAACTGGGGGAGGAAGGACATCGCGAAGACGGCCGCCTTGGGGTTGGCCAGGTTCATGCCGAGTCCGGCCCGGTAGGCCGCGCCGGGGGTCACGGCGGCGGCCTGCGGCTCGACTTCCTCCCCGTGGCCCCCGCGGCCGCGGCGGGCGGAGCGCAGCGCCTGCACGCCGAACCAGAGGAGGACCGCCGCGCCCACGATCCGCACGGCGTCGTACGCCGCCTGTGAGGCCGCGAGCAGCGCGGTGAGCCCGAAGGCCGCCGAGACGCCCCACACGAAGACGCCCGTCTCGTTGCCGAGCACGGTCATGAAACCCGCGCGCCGGCTTCGCAGCGAGTGGCGGATGATCAGTACGGTGCTGGGCCCCGGGGCGGCGGCGATCAGCAGGCAGGCCCCGAGGAAGGGCAGCAGGAAGGTGGGCATCGGCACATTCTGGCGCCGGGGCCCGTGACCGCACCAGCCGCCCTCGAAAGCCGGCGCCGCCCGGTCCCGGGCGGCGCCTCCTCGGTCAGCCCTCCGCCGGCTCCAGCCGGAGCGAGATCGAGTTGATGCAGTAGCGCTGGTCGGTGGGGGTGCCATACCCCTCGCCCTCGAAGACGTGCCCCAGGTGGGAGCCGCAGCGGGCGCAGCGCACCTCGGTGCGGACCATGCCCATGGTGCGGTCCTCGATCAGCTCGACGGCCTTGCTGTCCCGCGGGTCGTAGAAGGACGGCCAGCCGCAGTGCGACTCGAACTTGGTGCCGGAGGTGAACAGTTCCGCGCCGCAGGCCCGGCAGGAGTAGACGCCGTTGGTCTTGGTGTCGGTGTACTCACCGGTGTACGCACGCTCCGTCCCGGCCTCGCGGAGGACGGCGTACTCCTGGGGCGTCAGCTCCTCGCGCCACTGCTCCTCGGACTTGTCGACTTCGTACGCCATGGTGTCCTCTCCCTCGTGTCCCTCGTGCTCAGCTCTCCAGTCGGGCCAGGATCCGCGGACCGAGGTCCGTCACGTCTCCCGCGCCCATGGTGAGAACAAGGTCACCGGGTCCTGCCATTCCGGCGACGAGCGCGGGCACCGCGTCCTTGTCGTGTTCGGCGGTGACGTCCGCGCCGTGGGCGGCCGCCGCGTCGATGATCAGGGCACTGGTGACGCCGGGGATCGGGTCCTCGCGGGCCGGGTAGATGTCCAGCACCACGGAGGCGTCGGCCAGCCCCAGGGCCTCGCCCATCTCGCGGCCGAGCTCCTGGGTGCGGCTGAACAGGTGCGGCTGGAACACCACCAGGATGCGGCGGTCGCCCGCGGCCTCGCGCAGGGCCTCCAGGTCCGCGGTCATCTCGGTGGGGTGGTGCGCGTAGGAGTCGATCACCTGGACGCCGCCGGCGGTGCCCTTGAGCTGGAGGCGGCGCTTGACGCCGGTGTACGTGCCGAGCGCCTTGGCCAGGTCCTCCGCGGGCACGTCCAGCGCGATGCCGGCCGCCAGCGCGGCGACGGCGTTGTGCGCGTAGTGGCGGCCGGGGACCGAGACGGTGAAGGTGTGCTCGCGGCCGCCCAGGCACACCGTGACCTCGCTCGCCATGCCCTGCGGGGTGATCCGGGCGATCCTGAGGTCCGCACCGGCGTCCTCGCCGACCTTGACCACGGTCAGGCCCTCGCGGCCGGCGACGCGGGCGGCGAGTTCGCGCGCCCCGGCGTGCTCGCCGACGACCAGGGTGCCGCCGGGGACGATCTTGCCGACGAAGGTCTCGAAGGACTCGTAGATCTCGTCCATGGAGGCGTAGTTCGCGTGGTGGTCCAGCTCCACATTGAGCACGATCGCCACCTCGGGGTCGTACTTCTGGAAGCTGCGGTCGCTCTCGTCCGCCTCGGCCACGAAGATCTCGCCCGTGCCGTGGTGCGCGTTGGAGCCCGGGGCGTCCAGGTCGCCGCCGATGGCGTACGAGGGGTCGAGGCCCAGCGCCGACAGGCTCACCGCGAGCATCGAGGTGGTCGTCGTCTTGCCGTGCGTGCCGGCCACCGCGATGGGGCGCAGGCCCACCATGAGCGCGGCGAGCGCGTCGGACCGGTGCACCACCGGGACGCCGCGCTCGCGTGCGGCGGCCAGCTCGGGGTTGTCGTCCCGGATGGCGCTGGAGACGACCACGCAGGTCGCGTCCGGAGCCAGGTGCGCCTCCGCGTGCCCGATGTGCACGGTCGCGCCGAGCGCCCGCAGCGCCTGGGCGGTCTCGGAGTCCCGCGCGTCACTGCCCGCGACACTCGCGCCGCGCTGGGCCAGGATCTTCGCGATGCCCGACATCCCGGCGCCGCCGATCCCGATGAAGTGCGGTCGGTCCATGGCGGGGGGAAGAGTGGGGCTCATGCGCGCTGCTCCCTGCGTGCTCGGGCGTGTGCCGTGGTGGTCGGGCCACCCCCGATTCTTCCATCCGCACGGGGCGGGGGACGCCCGTCCCCCGCCCCGCCGCTCAGTCCTCGGCGTTGTGGGCGAACAGCTTCAGGACCGGGACGCCGACCTTGTGGCGGGCCCGCGAGGTCCAGTCGCGGTGGAAGAACTCCTCGACCAGGTGCGGTGCGGTCAGGACGATCACCTCGTCGGCGTGGGTCTGCTCGACGACGGACCTCAGCAGCTCGATCGGGTGACGCTCGACGACCTCGCCGACCGCCTCCTTGCCGTGGTCCCGCAGCGCTTTGAGGCTGTGGTTCAGCGCTCGTTCGGCCGGCAGCAGGGCGTTCTCGCCCTCGGGCCGGTCGTGCTCGTGGACGGCCTTGTCGAGTTCACCGAGGACGACGTCGTCGATGGACCGCAGCAGCCGGTCCTGGTCCCCGCGGGGTTGCATCAGCACGACGAAGGAGACGGGCTCGTCGCCGTGCAGGGTGGTGACCAGCTCCACGTCGGCGGGGACGAGCGGCTGCTCGATCATGAGTACGGTCGTGAACACGGACGCGTCCTTCTTTCTCGCGGCCCCACGGGCCGGTGACGGGAACCATCCTGCCCCGTCCGGCTGTGGAGCACGCGGTGGAGTCCTCCCGCAGGGCAGCAGGCGGGTCGTGCGGGGCGGCGGACCGCCGCCGGTGCGTCATCCGCGCGTGTAGCGCGTGAAAAGGAACCCGTCCTCCTCGAGTATCGACACGGGAGAGAGGCGGACGGGCTCCGCGACACCGGGGCCGTTCATGATCCGCATCGCGTCCCCGGCGGTCAGCAGGGGGGCGACGGTCAGACAGAGCTCGTCGATCACTCCCGCCGCCGCGAACTGCGCGAGCAGCCGCGGGCCGCCCTCGGTGAGCATGCGCCGCAGTCCGAGCGCGGCGAGTTCCCGCTTGGCGCGGGCCGGGTCCACCCCGGCCCCGTCGCCCGCGACGACCACCCGTGCGCCGGCGGCCTGCGCCGCCGCCACCCGGTCGGCGGGGGCACCGGCACCGGTCAGCACCAGGGTCGGCACCAGCGGCGAGGTGAACAGCGGCAACGAGAAGTCCAGGTCCAGCCGGGCGCTCACCACGGCGATCACCGCGGCCGGCGGCTGTCCGGCCGCCGCCCGCTGCGCCACGAACGCCTCGCGGGCACGGGCCGGGCGGTAGCCCTCCTGGCGAACCGTTTCCGCCCCGACCACCACCACATCGGCCAGCGCCCGCAGCACCCCGAAGACCCGTTTGTCGGCCTCCGACGACAGGGGCTGGGACAGCCCGTCGTGCCGCGCCGCGCCGTCCAGCGACGCCACCATGTTCGCCCTCAGCCACGGAAGCCCGTCTGCCCCGGCCGGGTACGCGTACGCCTCGGCGAGCGACTCGGGTGTGTCCAGGTCCCCGCCGCGCGCGGCGGGGGTGTGCGGGTCCTCGGGCAGGGGGAACAGGCGGCGCATGGCAGCAGTCTTCCACGTGCCCCCGACGGCGTGGGCTGGACCACACGGGACCGGGGACCCCGCCGGGAGGCACTAGGCTGGAGAGCTGTGTCCTCGTCCTACACCGCAGCGCCCGAAACCGCCCCGATACCCGGTGGTGAGCCCCCCGTGTCGCTGAGCGGCCGCGAGCCGCGGGTGCCGGCCGACCGGCTGGTGGCCGAGATGGTGCCGCCCCCCAGGTTCGACTCCGTACGGTTCGAGAACTACATCCCGGACCCGGGGCAGCCCAGCCAGGCGGAGGCCGTGCGCGCGCTCGCCTCCTTCGCCGCGGCGACGGGCGCGCCCGCCGGCCCCGCGCCCCGGCGCTGGTTCCGCCGCTCGGCGGCCCCCGCCGCGCCCGCCGGTCCCGGCGGGGTCTACCTCGACGGCGGCTTCGGCGTCGGCAAGACCCATCTGCTGGCCTCGCTCTGGCACGCCACCGACGCGCCGCGCGAGCAGAAGGCCTTCGGCACCTTCGTGGAACTGACCAATCTCGTCGGCGCCCTCGGGTTCCAGCAGGCCGTTCAGGCCCTGAGCGGGCACCGGCTGGTCTGCATCGACGAGTTCGAGCTCGACGACCCCGGCGACACGGTGCTGGTCTCGACGCTGCTCGGCAAGCTCGCGGACGCCGGCGTGCGGCTCGCCGCCACCTCCAACACCCTGCCCGGCAAGCTCGGCGAGGGCCGCTTCGCCGCCGCGGACTTCCTGCGCGAGATCCAGGGCCTGTCCGCCCGGTTCCGCTCGCTGCGCATCGACGGCCAGGACTACCGCCACCGCGGGCTGCCCGAGGCCCCGGCCCCGTTCTCCGAGGACGCGGTCACCGCCGCCGCGGGCCGCACCGCCGGTTCCTCCCTCGACGACTTCGCCACCCTGCTGGCGCACCTCGCCCGGGTCCACCCCAGCCGCTACGGGGCCCTGTGCGACGGCGTGGAGGCGGTCTTCCTGCGCGGCGTCGCACCCGTTGAGGACCAGGCCACCGCGCTGCGCCTGGTCGTCCTGGCCGACCGGCTCTACGACCGCGAGGTCCCGGTCATGGCCTCCGGCCTGCCCTTCGACCGCATCTTCAGCGAGGAGATGCTCGCCGGCGGCTACCGCAAGAAGTACTTCCGGGCGATCTCCCGGCTCACCGCCCTGGCCCGCGACGCCGCACGCCTGGCGGACTGACCGGACCGGGTGAGGGAACGGCGCAGCCGTTCGGGCCGGGGGTGGTTGCCGCCGGCCCGGCGGCGCGAGCCGCGGCTTGCCGGTTCTGTCTGCCGGTATCCGGCGGGTCGGTGTGCCGGTGCGGGGAGTCCTTCGGGCTGCGGGTCCGGCGGGGCGACCGGTTCGGGTGAACTCCGTTGCGCGGAGCGGTGGGGCCGTTCGGACAGGCCCGGCGCCGCGGTCCCGCGACGGGGACCGCGCCTCCCGGCGGAGCGCACCGGGGATGCGGGACGCGTCCGTTGGCGGGCGTCGCGGATCCGTCGGACCATCGGAGAAATCATCCGATGCCAGGGAGGGCGCCGTGCCGCACCACCGACCGGCGGAAACGAAGGCGAAGGGACTGCGCTCGCTGCTGCGGGTCCCCCCGGGCGGGGGTGCCGTGCGGCTGCGCGCGTACGACACCCGCGCCACACCGGGCGGCCCGGCCGGCAAGCGGGAGGCGCGGGAGGCCGTGCCCTGCACCCGGGAGCGCCTGACCGTGCTGCAGGAACGCCTCTTCGCGCAGGCCACCGCGGGGGACCCGCGGTCCGTCCTCGTCGTCCTCCAGGGCACCGACACCTCCGGCAAGGGCGGTGCCGTCCGCCACCTCGCGGGACTGCTGAACCCCGCCGGGTGCCGCATCACCGCCTTCAAGTCGCCCACGGCCGAGGAGAAGGCGCACCCGTTCCTCTGGCGCATCAAGCGCGCCCTCCCGCACGCCGGGCAGATCGGCATCTTCGACCGCTCCCACTACGAGGACGTGCTCGCCGCCCGGGTCCGCGGTCTGGCGCCGCGGGAGGTCTGGGAGGAGCGCTTCGAGACCATCAACTCCTTCGAGGCCTCCCTCGCCGACGACGGAGTCAGCGTCGTCAAGATCTTCCTCCACATCGGCTACGACGAGCAGCGCGCCCGCCTGCTCTCACGTCTCGACAACCCGTGCAAGCACTGGAAGTTCACCCCCGACGACCTCGACGACCGCGCCCTGTGGCCCGCCTTCCAGAAGGCGTACGAGGCGGTGCTGAACCGCTGCTCCACCGAGGCCGCCCCCTGGTACGTCGTGCCCGCGGACCGCAAGTGGTACCGCGACTGGGCGGTGGGCCGGCTGCTGACGGAGCACCTGGAGCTCATCGACCCCGAGTGCCCGCCCGCGACCTTCGACGTGGAGCACGCCCGCAAGCGGCTGCTCGGGGACTGAACGGCGGCCGGCCCCGGCCCGGTCAGGCCGCGGGCCGCCGCTCGCGCAGGACCGCGACGGAGTGGCCCGGCAGCCGCAGCAGCCGGGAACCCGCGGGCAGGGCGCAGGGATGCCATGAGGCGAGTACCTCGTAGCCCTCAGGGCCCCCTTGGCCCGGGGTTCCGGGCCGGGCCGCGTCGTGCAGGGGTACCTCCGCCTCCTCGGGGGAGAGGTTCACCGCGACACGGAACGGGCCGCGTTCCAGGCACAGGGTGTGCTCCGCGGTGACGACCCGCACCGCGTCCAGCGCCGGATCGGTCAGCGCCGGCTCGGCGTGCCGCAGGGCGATCAGTCGGCGGTACCAGGACAGCAGGCCGGCGTGCGGGTCCCCGTGCGGCTCGGCCCAGTCCAGGCAGGAGCGCAGCCGGGTCGCCGGGTCCTGGGGGTCCGGGATGTCCTCGGCGTTCCAGCCGTGCGAGGCGAACTCGCGGCGCCGGCCGCGGGTGATGGCGGCCGCGAGCTCGGGGTCGCTGTGGTCGGTGAAGAACTGCCAGGGCGTGCGGGCGCCCCACTCCTCGCCCATGAAGAGCATCGGGGTGTACGGCGAGGTGAGCACGAGCGCGGCCGCGGCGGCCAGCAGGCCCGGGGGCACGGTGGCGCCGAGCCGGTCGCCGGTGGCCCGGTTGCCGATCTGGTCGTGGGTCTGGGTGTACGCCAGGAAGCGGTGTCCGGGCACGGTCGACCGGTCGACCGGTCGACCGTGCCGGCGGCCGCGGAAGCCGGAGTACGTGCCGTCGTGGAAGAAGACGCCCTTCAGCACCTTGGCCAGGGCCGTGACCGGCGAGACGGCGAAGTCCGCGTAGTATCCGGCGGATTCCCCGGTGACGGCCGCGTGCAGGCTGTGGTGGAAGTCGTCGTTCCACTGGGCGTGCACACCGAGCCCGCCCGCGTCGCGGGGGGTGGTGGTGAGCGGGTCGTTGCGGTCGGACTCGGCGACCAGGAACAGCGGCCGGCCCAGCGACGCCGACAGCGCGTCGACGGCCGTGGACAGCTCCTCCAGCAGGTGCACGGCGCGGGTGTCGACCAGCGCGTGCACGGCGTCGAGCCGCAGCCCGTCGAGGCGGTAGTCGCGCAGCCAGGCCAGGGCGCTGCCGACGAGGAAGTCGCGGACCTCGTCGGAGCCGGGGGCGTCCAGGTTGACGGCGTCGCCCCAGGGGGTGTGGTGGCGGTCGGTGAAGTACGGCCCGAACCGCGGGAGGTAATTGCCGGACGGGCCCAAGTGGTTGTGGACGACGTCCAACACCACCCCGAGTCCGTGGCCGTGCGCGGCGTCCACGAACCGCTTGAGGCCGTCCGGGCCGCCGTAGGGCTCGTGGACCGCCCACAGGGACACGCCCTCGTAGCCCCAGCCGTGCGTGCCGGGGAACGGGCACACCGGCATCAGCTCGATGTGCGTGATCCCCAACCCGGCCAGATACGGCAGGTGTTCGACGGCCGCGTCGAAGGTGCCCGCGGTGGTGAAGGTGCCGACGTGCAGTTCGTACAGGACCGCGCCGGGCAGTGGGCGGCCCGGCCAGTCGTGGGCCCAGCCGAAGACGCCGTGGTCGACGACCGCGCTCGGACCGTCCGGTCCGTCCGGCTGGCGGCGGGAGCGGGGGTCGGGCAACGGCGGGCCCTCGTCGAGCGCGAACGCGTACCGCGCACCGTGCACGGCGGGCACCTCGGCGCACCACCAGCCCGTGCGCACGGGGTCGCGCTCCATGTCGTGGGCCCGTCCGTCGACCCGTACCTCCACCTCACCGGCGTCCGGTGCCCACACGTCGAAGCGCATGGGCACCATGCTGCCCGCCGGCCGGGGGATCACACCAGGTTGACGCGCTCCTGGGTGACCGGATATCCCGCCTTGGCGAAGTGCGCCGCCATCGGCAGATTGGTTCGGTCGGTGGCGGCGGCGATCAGCTCGGCGCCGTGTCCGACCAGGTCGTGCGTGCACTCCACCAGCAGGTCGTACGCGTAGCCGTGGCCGCGCCGCTCCGGCAGGACCCCCACGAAACCGACGCAGTACGCGTTCGGGTTGCGCGCCGGCACCTGGATGCCCACGAGCTCGCCCTCGGGCGTCCACGCCAGCCGCCACCATTCGCGCGGCGACGGGAACCAGTTGAGGACGTCCAGCTCCTCACGGGCCGCGGCGTCGGCGCCGTGCAGCTCGACGGCGCGCCGGGTGTGCGCGTCGAGGCTGCCGGCCCCGATGCGCTTGAGGACGTCCAGGATCACGGCGTCGTCCGGCTCCGGCCGGTACTCCAGCCGTCCGGTGCGCGCGGGAATCCCGCACTCGGGCGTCCACGTGTAGCGGTAGCGCTCGACCAGCGGCTCCATGCCGGAGACGATCGCCGCGTCGATGCGGGTCTGGGCGGCCTCGCGGACCTCCCGCCGCTCCCGCCAGCCCGGCGGCAGCAGCAGTTCGTACTCGGCCTTGAGCGTCGCCGTCCGCAGCAGCCGCACGGCGGCGTCGGCGTCGGTGAAGTCGAACCAGTCCAGCGCCACCGGCTTGTCGTCGGTGGGGGCGCCCCACCAGGCCGCGCGGGCGACGACCGTGCCGCCGCGCAGGGCCACCCAGGTCCAGTCGGGGCGGTACTCGCCGCCCTCGTCGGTCATGGCGTACGTGTGGCCCAGCAGGGACCGGCCGACCAGGCCGTTGTCCTCGGGTACCAGGGAGTGGAACAGATGGGTCTCGCCTGCGACGAGCGGGCGGATCACCAGATCAGTCATGAAAGGAGAAGTCCTCACGGGAGAATGGAGCGCTCCCGGTCAGACGGAGATCGCCCTGCGGACAACGGGGCGGGAGCGCGGTGCGGTGAACAGGTGCATGGCTTCCGCCTCCTTCCTCGGTCCAGGGCGTGCGAGCACCGTAACCGCGCCGACTCCGCGACGTCCACCGTATTTTGGGCCCGGACCGGCGGGGCCGGAGGGCCGGAACGACCGTCAACGGCGCGTCGGCGGCGGGCTTCTGGACACCCCGGGGCATTCGGCCCGACAATCACGCACGTGAGCCACGAGTTCCCGACCTATTCCGCGCCGCCCGCGCCACGGCCCACCGAGGCGGAGCGCGAGCGTGTCATCGAGGTGCTGCGCGGGGGTGCCGTGGACGGCCGGCTCTCGCACGACACCTTCCTGCACCGGGTGGAACTCGCCCTCACGACGGGCCGCTCCGACGAGCTGGACGCCCTCGTCGCCGATCTCCCGGCCGCCGAGGGGCGGATGGCACGGCTGGGGCGGTGGCTGGAGCGCGGCGTCGCGAAGGTCTCCGCCCTGCAGGTCCGCGTCCGCGACGCCTGGCAGGCCGAGAAACTGCCACCGCTGCTCTTCCCCGCGCCCGGGCCGGTCCCGCTGCGCATAGGCCGCGACCTGTCCTGCGGCTTCCGCCTCAGCCACTCCTCCGCCTCCCGCATGCACGCCGAACTGCGTCACGAGCACGGGATCTGGGTGCTGCGCGACCTCGGCTCCATGAACGGGACCTGGGTGAACGGCCGCCGGGTCATGGGCGCGACCGTCGTCCGCCCCGGCGACCGGGTCACCTTCGGCGCCATGCATTTCCGCCTGGCCGGGGCCTGACAGCACGGCACGGAGCGGCACGGAGCGGCACGGACCGCGGGTGTCGGTGTCCGCGGTGCTACCCCTCGATCAGCAGCTCGTAGGGCCCGTAGTCCTCGTGGTCCACGTACGGCAGGAAGTCCGGCACGGTGCGCGCGGCGGTCGTCCGCAGGCGGGCCACCACCTCGTCCGCGGGCGGCGGCGTCAGCCCGAGGGCGGCGACCACCTCCGCCCGCACCCGGTCGAAGTCCGGCATGTCGGCGCGGATCTGCTCCTCCAGCTCGGGCAGCGGGAAGCCGGATGCCGCGTCCCGCCACAGCGGGCACACGACCACCAGCTCGACCGCCTCCTCCAGGCTCGCCCCCACCAGCGCCGCCTGGCCCTCGGAGTCCGCGTAGAGCACCGGCCGGACTGCCGCGCCCTCCTTGCCCACCAGGAAGTACGTGCCTCCCGCGCCGTCCCCGGCTATCGGCCGCAGCGGATCGCCCGAGGGCAGGGTCAGTTCCTCCACCGGCGTGCGCCGGCCGAGGTCGAAGTCGCCCGGCCACGCCAGGTACGCGACCACGGCCGGGTCGTTCTCGATGCGGGCGAGCAGGGTCTGCGATGCGTCCATGGGCAGAACGCTAGCGGCGGGGTCCGACATCCCCGCGCGGCAGGCTCCCGCCCTCAGCTGTCGATGTCGCGCACCAGCAGTCCCACGGGCAGCCGGTCCAGCAGCGTCTCCAGCGGCAGCACGCCCTCGAACCGGCGGTCCGTCAGCACCTCGGTCCACACCCCGTCGGGCAGGACCAGTTCGGTGCCGCGCCAGCCGCCGGCATCGGCCAGGCGCCGCGAGAGCCGGGTGACCACCGTCAGCGAGCGGCCGCCCCGGACGAAGGCGACGCAGTGCGCGCCGGCCGCGCCCCGTGCGTAGAGCGGCTCGTAGCCGGCCTCGGGGCCGGTGAACCACTGGGGCCGGGCCCGGCGCAGCCGCAGCGCGGCAACCGTGACGCGGCGCTTCTCGCTCGGCGGGCCGCCCGCCGTGCCCGGGTCGTAGGGTGCGCGGTTGGCCGGGTCGACCAGCAGCAGCTGCCGTTCCTCGTCGCCCTGGTACACGTCCGGCACGCCGGGCATGGTCAGGTGCGCCAGGTGCGCGCCGAGGGCGTTGACCCGCTCCGGGGCCGCCAGTTCGTCCGCGATGCGCGCGGTGGCGAACGCGGACGGGCCGCCGACCAGCTCCCGTACGAAGTCCGTCAGTTCCTGCTCGTACTCCGGGCGCTGGTCGGTCCACGCGGTGCGCAGGCCCGCCTCCCGCTCGGACTTGAGCATGGTGGCGGCGACCAGGTCCGCCGCGGCCGGGTCGCAGAAGACCGCGGCGTACTGCCACGCCTGGTACTCCACGTGCCGTTCGGGCAGCGGCACCCCGCGGCCGGTCAGGTACGCGCGCAGCTGCTCCGACGTCTCCGTCAGCCACCGCTCCCAGGTGCCGGGCAGCTCCGTGAGGGCGGCCAGGCGGGCGCGGACGTCGGCGCCGCGCTTGGTGTCGTGGGTGGAGCGCACGGTGCCGGTCAGCGGCCAGTCGGAGCGCAGCCGTTCGCAGAAGGCGTGGAACTCCTCGGGCGAGGTGGCGGGCCGGGCGGGGTCGCGGCCCACCTCGTTGAGGCACAGCAGCGGGTAGTAGCGGTAGAAGGCGGTGTCCTCGGCGGACTTGGCGCGCAGCGCGGAGGAGACCTGGGCGAAGCGCACGGCGAAGTCGGCCGCGTCCTCGCCACCGCTCCCGCTGCCGCCGCCGTCCTCGGCGCCCGCCTCCCCGGCGGCCCCGTCGCCGTCGCCGCTCCCGAACCGTCCGAGGGCCAGGTCGCGGATCGTCTCCGCGGCCGGCAGCCCCGTGGCCTCGGCCGCCGCCTCCAGCAGCGCGACGTCCTCCTCGGGCGCCGGCTCGCCGGGCACGACGTACGGACGGTAGCGCGGCAGCCGTACGAGGACCTCCCGGAGCGCCTCGCGCAGCACCCGCTCGTCGCCGCCGGTGGCCCGGACGGCGGCCCGGGTCAGCCGGTCCACCTCGGCGGCCAGGTCGTGGACGACGATCCGGTGCGCGGCGGCCCGCACGGTCGGCTCCCACAGGCCGCCCCGGTCGGCTGCGGCGCCGGTGAACGTGCGGTAGAAGCCGGTGATCTCCTCGGCCCCGGCGGGGTCGGTGAACAGCCCGTCCAGGCGGTCGAGGGCGTCGTAGCCGGTGGTGCCGGCGCAGGCCCAGCCGGCCGGGAGGCGTTCGTCGCCGGTGAGGATCTTCTCCACCACCGTCCAGCGGCCGGCGGAGGCCTCGGCGAGCCGCCGCAGATAGCCGGCCGGGTCGGCGAGCCCGTCGGGGTGGTCGATGCGCAGGCCGTCGGCCACGCCCTCGTCCAGCAGCCGCAGCAGGGTCGCGTGGGTGGCGGCGAAGACCTCGGGGTCCTCGACGCGGACGGCGATGAGCTCGGAGATGGTGAAGAAGCGCCGGTAGTTCAGCTCGGAGCGGGCCTGCCGCCACCACGCCAGCCGGTACCACTGGGCGTCCAGCAGGCGCCGCAGCGGCAGTTCCTCGCTGCCGGCCCGCAGCGGGAACGCGTGGTCGTGGTAGCGCAGGACGCGTTCGCCGGCGTCCCGGTCCCGCTCGACGCGCAGGTCGTCGAGGACGTCCTCCAGGGGCGCGCCGAGCACGGGCAGCAGCAGCCGGTCGCCCTGGGCGGCCCAGTCGATGTCGAACCAGCGCGCGTACGGGGACTGCGGGCCCTCCCGGAGCACCTCCCACAGCGGCCGCGCCAGGTACTCCGGCGCGGGCACCGCCATGTGGTTGGGCACGACGTCCAGCACCAGGCCGAGGCCGTGCGACCGGGCGGTGCGGGCCAGCGACCGCAGACCCTTCTCGCCGCCCAGTTCCTCGCGCACCTGGGTGTGGTCCACGACGTCGTAGCCGTGGGTGGAGCCGGGCACGGCCTGCAGCACGGGGGAGAGGTGGAGGTGGGAGACACCGAGCGCGGCCAGATGGGGGACGACGGCCTCGGCGGCGGCGAAGGGGAAGTCCGGCTGGAGCTGCAGCCGGTAGGTGGCCGTCGGCACGGCGGGGGCGACAGCGGTCGGCGGGGTCGCGGCGCTTTCTGTCATAGCTTTCTGCCTACCCCGCCGACCGGTGTGCCCATCACACCGGGACGCCGGTTACGCCGGGCGTTGCAGCACCACCATGCTCCGGTCGGCCAGCCGCAGCCGGTCGCCCTGGGTCACCTTGCGCCCGGTGCCCGCCGGCACGCCCTCCGGCCGCTGGGTGTCCACGACGACCTGCCACTCCTTGCCGTGGTTGACCGGCACCACGAAGTCCAGCGGCTCGTGCCAGGCGTTGCACATCAGCAGGAACGAGTCGTCGGCGATGCGCTCCCCGCGGTCGCCCGGTTCGGAGATCGCGCTGCCGTTGAGGAAGACCACCAGGGCGTTGGCCTGGGCTTCCTGCCAGTCGTCCTGGGTCATCTCCTCACCCTCAGGGGTGAACCACGCGATGTCCGAGAGCTCGTCGTGCGTGCCCTCCATGGGCCGCCCGTGGAAGAAGCGGCGGCGCCGGAAGACCGGGTGGTCGCGGCGGAGCCACACCATCTGGCGGGTGAACTCGTGCAGCCGCTCGGTCGTGACGTCGCCCTCCTTGGGCCAGGGCACCCAGGCCAGTTCGTTGTCCTGGCAGTAGGCGTTGTTGTTGCCCTGCTGGCTGCGGCCGAACTCGTCGCCGTGGGAGATCATCGGCACACCCTGGGAGAGCATCAGGGTGGCGATGAAATTGCGCATCTGGCGCTCGCGCAGCGCGAGCACGCCCTCGTCGTCGGTGTCGCCCTCGGCGCCGCAGTTCCAGGAGCGGTTGTGGCTCTCGCCGTCCCGGTTGCTCTCGCCGTTGGCCTCGTTGTGCTTCTCGTTGTACGACACCAGGTCGCGCAGGGTGAAGCCGTCGTGGCAGGTGACGAAGTTGATGGAGGCGAGCGGGCGGCGGCCGTCGTCCTGGTAGAGGTCGGAGGAGCCGGTCAGCCGGGAGCCGAACTCGGCGAGCGTGGCGGGTTCGCCGCGCCACAGATCGCGCACCGTGTCGCGGAACTTGCCGTTCCACTCGGTCCACAGCGGCGGGAAGTTGCCCACCTGGTAGCCGCCCTCGCCGACGTCCCACGGCTCGGCGATCAGCTTCACCTGGCTGACCACCGGGTCCTGCTGCACCAGGTCGAAGAACGACGACAGCCGGTCGACCTCGTGGAACTGCCGGGCGAGTGTCGCGGCGAGGTCGAAGCGGAAGCCGTCGACGTGCATCTCGGTGACCCAGTAGCGCAGCGAGTCCATGATCAGCTGGAGCACGTGGGGGCTGCGCATCAGCAGCGAGTTCCCGGTGCCCGTGGTGTCCGTGTAGTAGCGCGGGTCGTCGGCCAGCCGGTAGTAGGAGGCGTTGTCGATGCCCCGGAAGCACAAGGTGGGTCCCAGGTGGCTCCCCTCGGCGGTGTGGTTGTAGACCACGTCGAGGATCACCTCGATGCCCGCCTTGTGCAGCGCCCGCACCGCGGTCTTGAACTCCAGCACCTGCTGCCCGCGGTCGCCCATCGAGGAGTACGCATTGTGCGGGGCGAAGAAGCCGAGTGTGTTGTAGCCCCAGTAATTGTGCAGGCCCTCGTCCACCAGACGGTGGTCGTGGACGAACTGGTGCACCGGCATCAGTTCCAGCGTGGTGACGCCGAGCTCCACCAGGTGCGAGATGACCGCCGGATGGGCGAGCGCCGCATAGGTGCCGCGGATCTCCTCCGGCAGCTCGGGGTGGAGCATCGTCAGGCCGCGCACATGCGCCTCGTAGATGACGGTGCGGTGGTAGTCGATGCGCGGGCTGCGGTCGTCGGTCCAGTCGAAGTACGGGTTCACCACGACGGAGGACATCGTGTGCGGCGCCGAGTCCAGGTCGTTGCGGGACTCGGGCTGGCCGAACCGGTAGCCGTACACCGCCTCGTCCCAGTCGATCGAGCCGCTTATCGCCTTCGCGTACGGGTCCAGGAGCAGCTTGGCCGAGTTGCAGCGGTGGCCCTGGGTCGGCTCGTGGGGCCCGTGGACCCGGAAGCCGTACCGCTGCCCGGGCATGATGCCCGGCACATAGGCGTGGCGGACGAAGGCGTCGGCTTCACGCAGCTCGACGGCGGTCTCCGACCCGTCGTCGTGCAGCAGACACAGCTCGATCCGCTCCGCCGCCTCCGAGAAGACCGCGAAATTGGTGCCGGCGCCGTCGTACGTGGCGCCGAGGGGGTATGCCTGACCCGGCCAGACCTGCATGTCGTCGACTCTTCCACTTCACTGCCGGGCGCCGGTAGGCCGCACCCCCGGTCACAACGTGCCGAAAGGGCATCGTCACGCACCCGCACCCGCGATGGCACGCTATTGCCGAGATCTTCCCCGGTACGAGTGTTCCAATTCCCCTGCCTGCCGCAAGAATCCGCTCGGTGCGGGCAACCTGGGTCGTCTTTGCGTCATCTGAACAGGTGACAGTACGACACAGGAGGGACCTACGTGACAGATCAGGGGGAAAGCCGCTCCACGGGGACAGTGGGAGCGGCCGGACGCGGCGTCAGGCGCGTCTTATGGGGCGCCGGCATCGCGGTCGCCGCCACCGCCGTCATGGTCGGCATGACCCTGCCACGCTCCGCGTCCGCGGGCGAGGGCCACTCCACGACGGCCGGCTCCGCCGCCCCGTCGCAGGGGCCCGGGCAGCAGGACGGCGGCAGCGGCAAAGGCACCGGCGGCGCCCATGACGGCGTGACGGAGATCCAGGCGCCCCAGGGCGGACAGCAGACCGGACGAGGGCCCCTGACCAAGGCCGAGGTCGACCGGGCGAAGTCCATGGCCCTGGGGCGCGACGGTCTGCGCAGCGCGCAGGACGTCGACGGCGGGCGGGGGCCCGAGTACCTCGACACCGACCTCGCGGACCCGGCCGGCACGGACTCGGCCGGGGACCCGGGCGACGGCGCCGCGCCGCCCGGCGAGGACCGCCGGGTCGAGGTGCTGTTCTACGACTACGGGCACGACCGGCTCGTGAAGAAGACCGTCAACCTCACCACCGGCACCGTCGAGCACACCGACACCGCCACCGGCATGCAGCCGCCTCCCTCGGCCGACGAGACCGCCGAGGCGGCCGCGCTGCTCATCAAGGACCCGCTCGGCGCGGGACTGCGGACCGACTTCGCAGCGGCGACCCGGGGGACCGCACTCGCCTCGCCCGGCCAGCTGCGGCTGCGCGGCATCTCCTTCAACACCGCGGAGCAGTCCGCACCGGCCGCTTTGGGCAAGTGCGGCCGGCACCGGTGCGTACGCCTGTTCACGCAGGTGAAGGACGGGCCGTGGATCGACACGACCAGGTTCGTCGTCGACCTCAGCGACCGCACCGTCGGCCGGATCCACTAAGAGCGGAGACCCAGCAACCATGCGCACCTCCCCCGTGCGCCGGGCCCTCGGTACGGCCTCGGCGCTCCTGCTCCTGCCCGCACTCGTCGCGGCGACGACCCCTGGCACGGCCACCGCGGCGGCCCCCCGGGCCGACCGGGCGGCCGCCGGCTGCGGCACGGCCACCGCCATCACCAAGAAGCTGCCGGGCGGCACCACCTGGACCATGTGCTGGCGCATCAGCGGCACCAAGGGACTGGTCCTGGAGAAGATCGCCTACCAGCCGCGCAGGGAACCGCATCCGATCACGGTGCTGAACTCCGCGGCACTCGCCCAGGTCAACGTGCCCTACGACTCCGGCCTGACCGAGTACAACGACCTGTCGGACATCGGCTTCGGCAACACCGCCGTCGACATCGGCCCCGAGGAGTGCCCCGGCGGCACCATCTCCTCCGCGTACGTCCCGCAGCAGGAACGCACCGTCAAGGCGCTGTGCACCACCACCGCGCCGCGCGGCTACGCCTACCGCAGCGACATCTTCGACGAACGGGGCACCGCAAAGAAATACACCGAGCAGGGCAGCGACCTGGTGGTGTTCTCCGTCTCGCAGCTCGGCTGGTACGAGTACGTCACCCAGTGGAACTTCTCCGACGACGGCACCGTCACCGCCAAGGTCGGCGCCACCGGCGACCTGTCCCCCTCGGACTACAGCGGCGAGGGCACCGGCTGGCCCATCGGCAAGGGCGGCCACGACCACGCCACCAGCCACTACCACTCCGTCTTCTGGCGGCTGGACTTCGCCCCCGACGGCTCGACCCGCTCCACGGTCGAGCAGTACGACACCAAGAAGGCCGGACGCGGCAGCGGCTCCGCCGTCCTGAGGACCACCAGGACCCCGGTCGCCAAGGAACTCGCCGCCACCTCGGCGCTGCGCCGCTGGTGGCGCGTGGTCTCCACGGCCGGCAGGAACGCCGACGGGCACCCGCGCTCCTGGGAACTGGTCCAGCAGCACTCCGACCACTACGACGCGCACCCCTACACCTCCAAGGACGTGTACGTCACCCAGTACCGCGCCTGCGAGCAACTGGCCAGCGGCAACAGCGACCCGGCCTGCAACGGCCGGGGCACCTCGGTGGACACATGGACGAACGGCGAGACCCTCACGCACCCGGTGATGTGGGTCAACGTCGGCTTCCACCACATCCCGCGCGACGAGGACCAGACGCCCATGCCGATCCACTGGCAGGGCTTCCAGCTCGTCCCCCGGGACGTCACCGCCATGAGCCCGCTCACGCCGGACGACCTCACCGGTCACAACGGCCAGGCGCACTAGGGGCATTGGCCGGTGAAGCGAGTAAGCATGTGGTGAAGTAGCGTCGTTACGGCTGCACCGCCCCCCGCCCCGCAGTACCCTTCCTTGATCGTGTACGGGGGCGGGAAGGCGGGTGCAGTCGTGATGTCGGGAGGTCTGGTGCTCCCTGGTGGTGGTGATCAGGGGGACCAGGGCGGCATCGGCGAGGGGAACGGCACCGGAACCGCGTCCCTGGCACTGCCGCTGGAGATCGGAGCGGAACTGGACTGGGGCGCCGACGAGTGGGCCGAGGTGCGCACCCGCGCCCGCCGCGCCGGGCGCGCCTATGTGTGGCTGAATCTGGTCGAGCAGCGGCTCCGGGCCGTGGTGAACGCCGTCCTGCGCCCCATCTACGAGCCCGTCCACGGCGAGGAGTGGGTGGTCGCCGCCGCGGGCCCCGCCGGCCACGAATGGGTCCAGCGCGCCGCCGCCGTGCGCGAGGTCAGCCGCCGCAAGGGCTTCCTGCTCGACCCCGCCGACGACAACATCCTCAGCTTCCTGACCCTGCCGCAACTGCGCGAGCTGGTCGTCCAGCACTGGCCGTGCTTCGAGCCCTACCTCGACGACCGCCGGGAACTCGAACTCGCCCTGGACGAGCTGGAGGTGGCCCGGCACGTCGTCTCGCGCAACCGCGCGCTGTCCCGGACCGTCCTGGACCAGGCCGAACGGGCCGCCGCCCGGCTGCTCGACGTGCTCGGCTCCGGCCCCGGCTACCCGTCCGCCGACCGGCTGCCGGTGGACGCCGTCGAGGAACTGGTCGCCGACCGCTACGCCGATGTCGTCGGGGTCTACCCGGACCGGGTCCGCCTTCAGCGCCAGCTGCCGGCCGAGGACCTGTTCGGGGCCGCCCGGCGGCTGGACGCCGTCGGCATCGGCCTGAACCTGCTCGTGCAGAACTACTCCGGCAAGCGGCTGGTGCGGCTGGCGGAGTCCGGCTGCCGCATGCGGCTGCTCTTCCTGAACCCGGCCAGCAGCTCGGTCCGCCGGCGCGAGCGCGAACTCGGCCTCGGCCGGGGGGAGCTGAGCCGCTCCGTCGAGATGAACATCATGCACATGCGCCGGGTCCGGGCCCGGCTGCGCGACCCCGGCGCCTTCGAGATCCGGGTCTTCGACGAGACCCCCCGCTTCACCGCCTACCTGGTGGACGGCGACACCGCGAACGGCGTCGCGGTGGTCCAGTCGTACCTGCGCAAGGCCCGGGGCATGGAGTCCCCGGTGATCATCCTGCGCGGTGGCCCCCGCGACCTCGTGCAGACCAAGGACGGCGAGGCGGCCGAGGTGGAACAGGGACTCTTCGGCATCTACCGCGAGGAGTTCGAGGGCGTGTGGGGGGACTCCCGGCCGGTCTCCTGAGGCCCCGCTCCCGACGCCCGGCGGCGGGACTGTCAGTGGCGCACGGGATGATGGCACAGCACACGGGGGAACCGCGGGAAGGACGTACGCCAATGGCCATGGGATGGCACCGGGAACTGCTGGTCGGCTTCGACCTGGAGACGACGGGCACGGACCCGCTCGGATCGAGGATCGTCACGGCGGCCGTCACCGAGGTCAGGGACGGGGAGCCGATACGCCACCTGGGCTGGCTCGTCGACCCCGGCGTCCCCATCCCCGCCGAGGCCACCGCCGTCCACGGCATCAGCAGCGAGCACGCCGCCGCGCAGGGCCGGCCGGCGGCCGAGGCGGTGGACGAGATCGCCGACGCCCTCGTCGCGCACTGGGCGGCCGGTGTGCCCGTCGTCGTCTACAACGCGCCCTTCGATCTCAGTCTGCTCGCGGCGGAGCTGCGCAGGCACCAGCTGCCCTCCCTGGAGGAACGGCTGGGCGGCGAGGTCGGCCCCGTCGTCGACCCGCTGGTCATGGACCGCACGCTCGACCGCTACCGCAAGGGCAAGCGGAATCTGGAGGCCGCCTGCCGCGAGTACGGCGTCACCCTCGACGACGCGCACGAGGCGAGCGCGGACGCGCTGGCGGCCGTCCGGGTCGCCTGCGCCATCGCCGAGCGCTATCCGACGGCCGCGAGCGGCCTGCGCGAACTGCACCGGTCCCAGATCGGCTGGTACGCCGACTGGGCCGAGGGTTACCAGCGCTGGCTGGTCCGCCAGGGCGGCGCACCCGAGGTCGAGATCGACACGCGCTGGCCGTTGCGCGAGCCTGCCTGACGGAGCATCGGGTGCCCGGCGTCGGCTAGAAGGCGTGCCAGCGCACTGCCGGGTCGTCGTCGCGCAGGGACGCGACGCGGCGCTCGAACTCGGCCAGAGCCGCCGGGTTGCCGGGCGCGTGCTGGGCGACCCAGGCGCAGCTGGCGGTCTCACGGGCGCCGCGCAGCACGGCGCAGCCCTCCCAGGTGCGGACGTCCCAGCCGTAGGCGGCGGTGAAGGCGTCGTAGGCGGCCGGGTCGAGGCCGTAGCGGTCCCGGCTGAGCGCCATGACGACCAGGTCGTGCTCGCGCAGATCGCTGGAGACGGTCTCCAGGTCGACCAGCACCGGCCCCCGCGGGCCGACGTGGACATTGCGGGGCAGCGCGTCGCCGTGGATCGGGCCCGGCGCGATGTGCGGCGTCAGGGCGGCGGCCGCGGCGGCGAACCCGTCGCGCCGCTCGCGCAGATATGCGGCGTCGGCCGGGTCGATCGCCGTGCCCGCGAGGCGCAGCCAGCGCTCCACCCCGTCCAGCAGATCGCGGCGGGGCAGGGCGAAGTCCGGTTCCGGCAGGGCGTGCACGAGCCGCAGCAGTGCGGCCAGGTCGGCGGGCTCCGCGGGGCGCACGCTGTCCGGCAGCCGCTCCCAGTACGTCACCGGGTGGCCGTCCACGAGCCGGGCCTCCGGGTCCGCCGCGCGCACCGCGGGCACCCCGTGGGCGGCGAGCCAGGTCGCCGTCCGCAGTTCGCGGGCGGCCCGCTCCAGCAGTTCGGGACCGCGGCCGACCTTCGCGACGGCGGCGCCGCCCGCGAGTTCGAAGACCGCGTTCTCGCCGAGCGCGATCAGCCTCGCCTCATGGTGCCCGTCCGCCGCGAGCACCGCCCGCGCGAGCTCTTCGGTGAACGCCATACGGCAATGATCGCAGATCAGTACCCTGGGCCGGTGGACGAGGCCACAGTGATGACGTTCTGTGAGGCGCTGCCGGAGCTGCGGCGCACCGCGCTCGCCGACCCCGACGAGGCGGCCGAGGTCGAGGCGGTGGCGGAGGCCGTCCGCGAGGGCCGCGGCGATCCCGTCGTCGTGGGCGACCTGGCCACACGGCTCGGTGTCCGCCTGGACGGAGGGCGCGGCGACAGCGGGTCGTACGTCACCGTGCCGGGGCTCGCCGGCGGGGGCGGCGGCATCGTCCGCTACCGCTGCCCGCGCGGGACGTGCTCGCGGAGCGAGGACCCCACGGCGTCCGTCTCCGCACCGCGCTGCGCGGTCTGGGGCGCCGAACTCCGACGCGTGCGGTACTAGCGGTGTCCGGCCTGCTGGACGCGATCGGCGGCAAGCTCGCCGAGCGCTGGGTCGCCCTGCTCGCCCTGCCCGGCATCCTCTTCCTCGGCACCGCCTGGGCCGCCCATGTGCTGGGCGCCGGACGGCCGTTCGACGCCGCGCGGCTGCTGCGGGAGGTGGAACGCCTGGCCGGCTGGACCGACGGCCACGGCGCGGCCGGGGTCCTCCTCGTGCTGGTCGCCCTGCTGCTGCTCGCCGTCGTCCCCGGGCTCGTCGTGCAACTGCTCGCGCACGGCGTCCGGCTGCTGTGGCTCGGGCCGTGGCCGGGCGGCACCGGCGAGCGCCTGGTCCGCCGGCGGCGTGTCCGGCGTGCCCGTGCCGACGAGCGGGTCGCGGAGCACATCCGGCGCTACGAGGCCGGCGGCGACCCGGCCGAACTCGCCGCCGCCCACGCGGCGGAGGCCCGCCGGGACGGCATCTCCTTGGTGCCGCCGGCCCGGCCGACCCGCATGGGGGACCGCATCCACGCCCTGGAGCACCGCGTCGGGGAGTACTACGGCGTGCCCTTCGTGACGCTGTGGCCGAGGCTGTGGCTCGCCGCGCCCGAGCCGGACCGCGCGGAGATCCGCGCGGCCGCCGCCTCCTTCGACGCGGCGGCCCGGCTGTCCGCGTGGGGCCAGCTCTACGTCCTGCTCGCGGCGGCGACCTGGTGGTGGCCCGCGCTGATCGCCGGAGCGGTCGTCATGGCCGCGGCGTGGCGGACCGGGCGCGAGCGCCTCTTCGTCCTGGCCGACCTGGCCGACGCGCTCGTCGACCTCCGCATGCGGTCCGTCGCCCGCGCGGCCGGCCTCCCCGTACCGCCGGGACCGGTGGCGCCGGTGACCTGGGAGGAACTCGACCTGCTGCTGCGCCGCCGGCGGTGACGGCGCGTTACGCGTGCCGGTTCGGGCCTCACCGGCCGATGTGGACGAAGCCGGCCCAGGCCTCGGGCGAGCGGGCGTACCGGGTGCGCAGCGCGCGGGTGAGGTGGCTGAGCGCGCGGCCGGTGTCGAGGGAGGCGACGGCACCCGCGACGGGCGCCCGCAGCGCCGCGTAGAGGCGGCCGGCCAGCACGGCGGAGGCGGCGTCGGCGGCCTCCCAGAGGGCGCCGACGACCTGGGGGTATCCCGCGACCTGGAAGGCGGAGGCCAGATGGACCGCCTCGTCGGGCAGCGGGCCGGAATGGGCGGTGTGGCAGGCCAGGAGCACCGCGAGCTCGGCGTAGCGCAGCTCCTGCCGGGAGACGTCGCCGACGCTGAGCGTCCCGCCGTGCAGCGCGAGGTGGCTGGCGGAGGGGTCGGCAGCGTCGCTGACGCCGTGGCAGGCGAAGTGCACCCAGCGCGCGGTGCGCAGTGCCTCCAGCACCCGTCCGGGCGTCGCGGACTCGCCCTCCAGGGCCCGTACGCCGCCCAGGGCGTCGGAGATCGCGGCGATCTCGTGACCGGAGGCGCCCGCCGAACCTCCCCGCCCGGTCGGCCGGCCGACCGCGAGCAGCCGGCCCCCTGTACGGCCCGAAGGGGCCCGGCGGGCGTGCCGCAGGGCGCGCAGCGTGGGGGTGTACGAGGACGCGACGCGGTCGAGGACGGTACGGCGCTCCGCGAGCTCGTGCTTGCGCTGCAACCCGGCCGCGTGCAGCGGCAGATACGCGAGCGGACCGGAGGCGGACCACCACAGCCGCGGCAGGTCCGCCGCGGGCGCGTCCGGTGGCAGCGGCCGTGTGCGGCCGAGCGCGCGCAGCACCGGCTCGGCGGTCGTGTGCCAGAGCCACGCGAGAGTGTCCAGGACGGTCTCGCGCGCGCGTTCCCGCTCCGCGCGGGGCGCGTCATGGCGCAGGTTCACCGCGGCCAGGAACTTCTGCGCCCGCAGGGCCAGCTGACCTTCCGTCAGATCGCGGAGCGGTACGGCGGTGATCCCCTCCGGTGTGACGACGAGCGCGTCGCAGCGCAACCGGTCGACATTGACCACGACGACCGGGCCCTCCGCGGCGACGGCCCGCATCTCCTCCTCGCTCGGCGGCAGCAGGAAGCGCTCGAATCCCGGACGGGCACGCACCCGCATCAGCAGCGCCTCCCACTGGGCCGCCGCGACGTGCCGTTCCAGGTATCCAGGGGTCCCGGTGCCCGCCGGGTCCACGGTGTTCGCCGGGTCCGGCTCGTCGGGCGTCTCGGACCGCCGCAGCCGCGCCGCGAGCGTGCGGAACTCCGCGGCCAGCGCCGGGTGCGCCGCGGCGAGGGCGCCGAGGTCGGCGCGGCCCTCCAGGTCCTGGTTCATCAGGACCGCGCGGCCCTGTTCCAGCAGGGCGAGCCCCTGCGCGGGACGCCCCGCGGCGACGGCCGCCGCGCAGCCCGTACGGCTGAGACTGGTGCCGGTCAGCGGGTCCGGGCGTCCCGCGGCGCCCGGTTCGGCGGCGCCGTCCGCGGCCAGGTGGGCGACCGGGTAGCGGCCGCCCAGCAGCGCCCGGTCGAGCAGGGTCCTGCGGTCGTCCCGGCCCAGCGCGCGCGAGGCCATCAGGGGCAGCACCTCCAAGGCGCGTTCCGCCGCGTCGGCGGCGTCGCCCCAGGCTTGGCGCTCCAGAGCGTCGCCCATCGCGATCCGCGCCGACTCGAAGCGCACCGCCGGCACTTCACCGCCGAACACCTCCACGAGCCCGGCCTCCGCCGCCCGCGCCTGCTCGGCGTCGCCGCGCACGGTCGCGTCGGTGAAGTCCGCCCACTGGCTGTAGGACGTCACCACGCCGCCCAGCAGGTCCGCCAGGCCCGGGGTCTCCCGGATCTGCCGGTCGGCCCGTGCGATCAGCCGCCGCGACTCGGCGGCCCGGGCGGGATCCTGCGTCAGGCCCGCGAGGTTGGTCAGCGCGTTGGCGTACTCGACCTCGCCGGCGAGGCGGGCCGGGCTGTCCTCGGGCAGCCGGTCGAGCGCGGCGCGCAGATCCTCGCAGCAGACGCGCAGCGCGGCCGCGTCCATCGAGATCAGGGCACGCAGGTGCTGCCAGGGCGCGGCGGCCAGGACGAGGTCGGTGTGGGCGCGGGACCCGTACGGCACTTCGCCGAGGAGGCGGTCCCCGAGGGCCGCGGCCTCCTCGATGACGGCGGGGTCCTGGTCCGTCGACCACCGCATGGCGATGACGGCCATCAGCACGCCCGCGGCCTGGGCGCGTTCGGGGCTGCCGGGCGCCGCCTCGTCCACGATCGCCCGCAGTTTCCGTTCGGCGTCGGCCACGAAGGCCGGGTCGAAGGCCGTCCCCGTGCCGGGGCCCTGTGCCAGCGCCTCCACCAGGGGGGCGAGTTCGGGCGGTACGGGAACCGCGAAGGGCGGGGCCGCGGCCGGCTGCCGGGGGCCCGGTCCCGCGTCCGGTCCGGGCGGGTCCGGCGGAGCGTCGGTGCGTGCGCCGGGCGGCGGCAGCGGTGTCCGCACCTGCATCGGCGGCAGCGCGGGCGCGACCCGCATCATCGTCGGGAGGAACTTCGCCGCCACCGCGCCCACCGAGCGGGGGAACAGCCTGATCGCGGAGTGCAGTTGGCCCACCCGGGCCGCCTTGTCCGCGACGTGCGGCAGCAGCGGGTGCCCCGGCGGCAGCCGCCGCAGGACCTCCCCGAGCATCCGCCCGGCCGCCTCGGCGTCGGCCGCTTCCCACGCCACGACGGCGCGGGCGGCGAGCAGCGAGGCCATGTTGATCTCGTAGGCCGCGTTGTCGTCCGGCAGGCCCTCGGCGCGGTAGGCCTCCAGATGCTCCATGGCCTCGTCGACGGTCGCCCGTTCCGGCGCCCACGGCAGGGAGCACATCAGGGCGACGGCCAGGGCGAAGTGCACGGTGCGGACCTCGTGCCGGTCGCGCACACCGCCCTCGGCCGTCTGCCCCCGCATCGCGGCCAGGGCCAGCCGGCCGCCCCGCACGGCCACGTCCACGGCGGCCCGGTCCCGCGGACGGGCCCGCACCCAGGCGACGCCCGCGAGCACCGCGACCCGGCCCGCGTCGGCGGCGTCGACATGCTCCGGCGACGCCGCCTCGAACGCGGCACGGGCCCGCGGCCAGAGCGCGGGCAACTCGTCGGTGGCGCCGCACTCGTACCGGATCAGCGCCGCGTGCGCGAGTCCGGCCAGCAGCCCCGGGCGGCTGAGGTCGTCCGCCGGCAGCGTCGCGAGCAGCGCGTCCACCCGCGCCTCGATCGGGTCCGCCGGAGCGAACGGCCGCTGCGCCGGCCGGCCCGGAAAGCGGGCGGCGACCGCCACCAGGTCGCCGGGAGCACGGTGCTGGGCCTGCGCGGCAAGGTGGTGGCGTACCTCGGCGGCCGTCCGGAAGTCCCCGTACATCGCCAAAGTACGCTGGGCCAGCTGCAGATGGAGCACCAGCCGCGCGCGCTGCGGGTGGTCCGGGGGCGCGGTGTCCAGCGCCAGCACGGTCAGCGCGAGCGCGGCGGCGGCCGCGGCCCGGCGCTCACCGCCCCAGGCGGCGCGCAGCAGTTCACCGGCCGCCCGCAGCAGGCTGCCGGGGGTCGTCCCGGCACCGGCGACGATGCGGTCGGTGCGCGGCGGCGCGGACACCCCGAAGCGCGTCAGCATCCGGTCCACCGCCGCGCGCGCGTCGCTCATGCACCGTCCCCCCGGTCCGCCGCATGTGCGTGGGCGTCACACACGTCCCCGGGACGATACCGCTCCGCGCGTGCGCGCGGTGACCGACCGATCACGCCCGGATGCGGCTGCTGCCGCGTGCGCGGGCTTTGCGTTGCTGACGTGCCCCGTTGCCTGGGGCGTGAGCCGGTCGACGCCCGTGCGCCGTCGGGTCCATGGGGCCGGCCCGCCGGGATGTCAGCGGGCGGCACGTCGACGACCGGGTTCCGCGAGGTGCGTGGTCAGGCTCGGGTGCGCGTGACCTCGACCTGGGAGACCAGGACCCCGATCATGTCGTGCGTGCTCGCGGGTCGGCCCGCCGGGACGCCGGCGGCGGCGTCACTGGGCGTGGCCCGGGAGGGAGGCCGAGGTGTCCCGGCCGGCCTTCGTGCGGCGTCCGGCGGTGGAACTCGGCGATCTGACGGGGACTCCGGGACCGGGGTCAGGTGGCTGTACACGCATTCGGGGGCCGCGTGGTGTGCGGTCAGGCCCGAGTGGGGCGAACGCTGCCGGGCGCATCGTTGGCTGGGCGTAGGCGCCCCGGGGATGTGAGCTGGTCGACGCCGGCGGGCTGTCGGTTCCGTGGGGCCGGCCCGCTGGGCGTCAACGCCGGGGTCGGGACCGCGTGGTCAGCACGGGTGCGGGTGACGGCCTCGCGGGCGAACGCCGCTGGGTTGCCGTGGCGCAGGTCTGGTGTTGTCGACAGGCATCTGTGCCTTGGGTCGTGGGCAAGTCGCCGCCTGTGTGCTGTCGGGCCTCGTGGGGTTGGGCTTGCCGGGATGTGCGGGGAGGGCGTCGATGCCGATGTCGGGCGGCCGGGGCCGCGTGGTGTGTGGGTCAGGCGCGGGTGCGGGCGACGGCCTCGCGGGCGACCGCGGTCGGGCCGCCGCGCGCGTATGTCGCGCGTTGGCGGCGGGCGCCGGTGCTCTGGGTCGTGAGCAGGGCGACGCCTGTGCCCTCTCGGGCCTCGTGGGGCTGGGTTGCCGGGATGCCTGGGGGAGTGCGGCGCTGTCCGTGCCAGGTGGGCGACTGCGGTCGGGCCGCCCAGTGTGCGGGGTTTGTGTCGCCCCGGGGCGTGGGCAAGTCGCCGCCCGTGGGCCCTGGCCGCCACGGGGAGCACGCCCACGCCGGGATCGGGCGCCGTGAGGCGCCTGCTCCGGCGGGGGTGCGGGTGCCCTGGATCATGAGCAGGGCCACGCCCGTGCCCTCTCGGGCCTCGTGGGGCTGGGATGCCTGGGAGAGCGTGTCGATGTCGGCGGCGCCGTCCTGCCCAGGTGGGCGACTGCGGTCGGGCCGCCCATGTGCGGGGTTTGTGTTGCCCCGGGGCGTGGGCACGTCGCCGCCCGTGGGTCTTGGCCGGCACGGGGAGCACGCCTACGCCGGGATCGGGCGCCGTGGGGCGCCTGCTCAGGCGCGGGTGCGGGTGACGGCCTCGCGGGCGACCGCCGCTGGGCTGCCGCGGCGCGGGTCTGGTGTTGCCGACAGGCATTTGTGCCTTGGCGGTGAGCACGTCGCAGCCCGTGCGCCGTCGGGTGCCGGGATGCCCGGTAGAGCGTGTCGATGTCGGCGGCGCCGTCCTGCCCAGGTGGGCGACTGCGGTCGGGCCGCCCATGTGCGGGGTTTGTGTTGCCCCGGGGCGTGGGCACGTCGCCGCCCGTGGGTCTTGGCCGGCACGGGGAGCACGCCTACGCCGGGATCGGGCGCCGTGGGGCGCCTGTTCAGGCGCGGGTCCTGGTGACGGCCTCGCGGACGACCGCCGCCGGGCCGCCCCGCGCGTACGTCTCGCGTTGCCGTCGGGCACCCGTGCCCTGGGTCGTGAGCCGGTCGACGCCGGCGCGGACGGCGTACAGGTCGCCGGAGTCCTTGAGCGCGCCCTCGACGTGGGAGACCAGGGCCTCGACCACGTCGTGCGCGCCGGCGGGGCGGTGCGTGCGGGGGTGGAGCAGGGCGCCGTCGAGGCCCGAGCGGCTGGCCCGCCAGGACGCCAGGCGGAGCACGTCGAGGCCGGGGTCGGGGGCCGGGCGGCCGTCCGCCCATTCGCGGGCCGCGGTCTCCACCAGGCCCCGCACCAGCGCGGCCAGCACCACGGCGTCCTGGTAGTCCACGCACACGTCGCAGATCCGGACCTCCACCGTCGGGAACTTCGCCGACAGGCGGACGTCGAAATAGACCATGCCCTGGTCGAGCAGGATGCCGGTGGCCAGCAGCCGGGACACCGCCCGGTGGTACTCCGCGGCCGACCCGAAGCCCGCGGTCGGGCCGGCCGTCGGCCAGCGGCCGAAGACCTGGTAGCGGTAGCTGGAGTAGCCCGTGTCGGTGCCCTGCCACAGCGGAGAGTTCGCGCTCAGCGCCAGCAGCGGCGGCAGCCAGGGCCGGATGCGGTCGATGACCGCGACGCCCTCCTCGTCCGAGGCGACGCCCACGTGGACGTGGCAACCGCAGGTCAGCGTCTCCTGGAGGGTGAGGCCGAAGCTCTGCGCCATCCTGCGGTAGCGCCCCTGCGGGGTCAGGCTCGGGGAGACCGGCAGGGGCGAGGTGCCGAGCGCGGCGATGTCCACGCCCTGCCCGGCGGCGAGCCGCGCCGCCCGGCGGCGCCACGTGCGCAGTTCCCCCCGCAGCTGGTCCAGCGTCACGCACGGTGACGTGTTGAGTTCGAGCTGCTGCTGCTGGAGTTCCACCACGAGTTCGCGGGCCCACGGCCCGCCCCCGTCCAGCACGGCGTCGGCGACGGCCCGCGGCTCTGCGGTCCGCGCGTCCACCAGGAGGAGTTCTTCCTCGACCCCGACGGTGCGTGCCACGAGTGACGGATACCCGCTGAGGGCGCCCGGTACCCGTGCCGGTCGTTCAGACCCCGTCGAGCAAGAGGTCCGTGGCCCGCCGGCACAGGTCCGCCGAGGCCTCCCCGTCGGTGGACGTCACGCTGCAGAACAGCCGCCCGCCGAAGCCGATCACGATGACGAGCGGGGCACCGGACAGGCTCGTGTGCGCGGCGCCGTGCACCGCGTACAGCCGCAGCGGCCCGTACTCCTCGGGGATGGGCAGCCTGGCGTTGCTGACGGAGACGTCGAAGCGGGGCCCGCGCTCCTCGCCGCGGCGCAGCAGCGCGCCGATCGCGCGGTGCGGGACGGCGGAGGTCAGCCGGAAGACGCGGACGAGGGGCCGCAGCGCGTCCGGGGTGAGCCGGGCGTGGATGTCGGTCCGCGCCTCCCTGGCCGCCGTCCACAGGTCGTCCCCGCCGTCCGCGGAGATCACGAAACTGGCGGCGTACAGGCCGACCGCCTCGCCCGGCGGAGGATCCAGCACCCGGCGCAGGTCGGCCGCCACCGCGATGCGGGCGGGGCGGCCCGGGGTCGCCGCCCGCGCGAACGCGGCGCACAGCGCGGACTGCAGCGTCGTCCCCTCGGAACGGCACCGCTTGAGCAGCAGCGCGGTCTCCTCCCGGTCCAGCGTCCACGGGTGGAACACCAGCGGCCCGCCGCGCGGGCGCGGCACGGGCACGGGCCCGCCCAGCGCGCGGGCGGTCCTCAGCAGGTCGGCGGGCCTGGTCCGCGGGCCGGGGACGAGCTGGTCGGCGGGCGGGGCCAGGACGGGGTCGGTGCCGGCGACCGGGGCGGCGGCCAGCCGCGTGAGCAGGTCGCGCACGACCACGCCCGCGGAGACCGCGTCGGCGACGAGGTGGTGGAAGACGGCGACCAGGTCGAACGCCTCACCGGCGTCCACCAGCACGAAGCGCGCCAGCGGCCCGGTGGACGTGTCGAACGGGCGCTGGAGCTCCTCCTCCACCACACGGGACCAGTCGCCGGGCCCCCCGTTCCCCGTCGCCCGCACCACACGCACCGGCGGGTCCCCGGTGCCCACGGTCGTCAGCCGTGCCTGCCACCACCCGGGGTCCGCCACGCGCACCCCGAGCAGCGGATGCCGCTCCCGCGCGAAGGCGACGGCCTCGCGCACGCGCGCGGCGGTCGTCCGGCCGGTCACCCGGGCCACGGCGGCGATGTTGACCGGGAGGCGTTCGCCCGCCGCCCAGACGACGCGTTCGTACGGAGACAGCCGACGGCGCATGGCGGTCCCCCCTTCCTCGGGGTGTGCGTGCGGAGAACGGATCAGCCCGTCAGTGAGGCGCGCAGCCCCTCGGCGAGCGGGGTGGCGGGGCCGAAGGGCAGCGTGTCGCTCGGGGCGCAGGTCCAGGCGGGGTGGCGGGCCTCGGCCACCTTGTCGGGGTTGAGCATCGACGAGCGGCCGGCCAGGCGCGCGGCGGCCGCGGCCAGCGGCGCGGGGACGTGGACGACGCGCGGGGCGCGGCGGCGCAGTACGGCGGCGACGGCGGCGCCGATGTCGTCCCAGCGGTGCTCGGTGCCGTCGCAGACGTGATGGGTGCCGGGGGCCGTCGCCGGGTCCGCCGCGGCGATCAGCGCGCGGCACAGGTCGTCGACGTGGATGAGGCAGTAGTGCCGCGGTCCGGGCCGTCCGACCGCGGGGAGCAGTCCGGTGCGCACCGCGCCCACCAGCCGGGGCAGGAACTCCCGGTCGCCGGGGCCGTAGACGATGGGCGGCCGGACGGTGACGGCGGGCACCCGGCCGGCCGCCTCGCGCAGCGCCAGTTCGCCGCCGAGCTTGCTGCGCCCGTACAGGGAGACGGGCGAGGGGAGTTGCTCGGCGCGGCGCCGTCGGCCGGGGCCGGACGCCGCCAGCGAGGAGCAGTAGACCAGCCGCGGCGGCACGGGGAGCGCGGCGACGGCGTCGCGCAGCCGCCGCGTGCCGTCGGTGTTGACGGCGGTGTAGGCGCGCGGGTCGGCGGACTTGGTGACCCCGGCGAGGTGGATGACCCGGTCGACGTCGCGCAGCGCGTCGTCGAGCCCCTCGCCGGTGCGCAGGTCGCCGGGGGCGAGCCGGGCGCCGGGCACGCGGCGGCCGTCGCGCACCAGGGCGGTGACCTGCTCGCCGCGTTCGGCGAGATGGCGGACGAGGTGACCGCCGACGAATCCGGTCGCGCCGGTGACCAGGTATCTCATCGGGGGCCGCCGTCGCGCACGTACAGCCGGTGGGTGCGGAAGTGGACGCCGCCCATGGCCTGCGCGTGCCGGTTGGAGCCGCGGTTGTCCTCCAGGATCCAGGACAGGTCGGTCTCGGTGTAGCCGAGCCGGTGCGCCGCGCGCTGCGCGTCCGCGAGCAGGACCGCCACCAGCCCGCGGCTGCGGTGCTCCTTGCGCACGCCCGAAGTCCCGCCGCGTACGCGGGTGATGCGGCCCATGCCGCGGGTGACGCGCAGCAGCCCCACTGGCAGCCCCCAGGTGGTGAGCCGGCCGCGTGCGGCGCGCAGCGCCTGGTTGACGTCGGGCAGCCACATCGTGAAGGCGGCGGGTTCGCCGTCCACCTCGGCGATCCGCACAAGTTCGGGCTTGAGCAGGGGCTTCAGCCGGTCGGCCATGTGCCGGAACTCACGGTCCGTCAGTGGGACGGACGCGTAGTTCTCGGCCCAGGCGTCGTTGTAGATGTCCTTGATGACGGCCATCTCCTCGTCCCAGCGGTCCGGGTCGAGGGGCCGCACCCGGACCGCGGGGTCGGACAGGGTGCGCTCGGCGACCCGGCGGATGCCGGCCGGCGGTTCGCCGTCGGCCGGCATCGGCACCAGCCACGACAGCAGGTCCTTGGCCTTGCCGAAGCCGCAGTCGGTCAGCAGCCGGGCGTAGTAGGGCGGGTTGTACGGGATGCCGACGCTGGGCGGCCCGTCGAAGCCGTCCACCAGCACTCCGCACTCGTCGTTCACCGAGAAGCTCAGCGGGCCGAGCATCCGGGACAGTCCGCGCTCGCCCAGCCAGGCGGCGGCCGCGTCGAACAGCGCGGCGGCGGCCTCGGTGTCGTCGGCGCACTCGAAGAGGCCGAAGTGGCCGCAGGTGAAGTCGTGCCGTTCCTGGTAGCGCGGTTCGGAGATCACCGCGATTCTGCCGACGACGGTCCGGCCGCGCCGGGCGAGCAGCAGCCGGATCTCGGCGGTGTCGAAGGTGGGGTTGCGGCGCGGGTCGAGGAAGGCGCGCATCTCCCGCTCCAGGGGGGCGACCCAGTGCGGGTCGTCGCGGTGGAGCGTGTACGGCAGGCGGATGAAGGCGGTGGTGTCCGCCCGGCCGTCGACGGGGGAGACGCGCACGGGTGCGCCGGTGGCGGCGTGCGGGGCGGCGGCGGGGGCGCTCATCGGGTGGCCGCCTGACGGGGGAGCGCGGGCAGCAGGCCGACGCGGCGGCCGGCCGCCTCGAAGGCGTCGAGGATCCGGCCGAGATGGCTGTCGGAGTGCGTGGCCTGCACGGTCACCCGGATGACGCAGCGTCCCTCCGGCACGGCGGGGGCGCCGACGGCGTTGGTGAACACGCCCTCGTCGAACAGCGCCTGCCACATCCGGGCGCAGTCGGCGGCGTCGCCGATCAGCACGGGCACGACGGGTGTGACGGAGTTCCCGGTGTCGTAGCCGAGGTCGCGGAGCCCCGCGCGGAGCCGGTCGGCGAGCGAGAGGACGCGCAGCCGGCGCCAGGGTTCGGCCTCGGCGATGTCGAACGCGGCCAGTCCCGCGGCCAGTGCGGACGGCGGCATGGAGGCGGAGAACAGCACGGAACGGGCGCTGTAGCGCAGGTAGTCGACGACGTGGGCGGGTCCGGCGAGGAAACCGCCCGTGGAGCCGAAGCACTTCGACAGCGTCCCGGTGAACAGGTCCACCCGGTCCAGCAGTCCGTAGTGCTCGGCGACACCGCGGCCGCCGGTGCCGAGCAGCCCGATGTCGTGGGCGCCGTCGACGATCAGCCGGGCGCGGTGCCGTGCGGCGAGCGCGGTGAGTTCGGGCAGCCGGCACAGGTCGCCGTCCATGGAGAACATGCCGTCCGTGACGAGGACCTTGCCCGCGGACGGGTCGGCGGCGGTGGCCTGTTCCAGCAGGGTGTCCAGGTGCCCGGTGTCGGAGTGCGGGTACAGGACGCGGCGGGCGGCGCCGAGCCGGATGCCGTCGACGAGCGAGGCGTGGTTGGCCATGTCGCTGAAGACGATGTCGCCCTTGCCGAGGAGGGCGGCGACGGCGAGGTTGGCCTGGAAACCGGTGGTGACGACGGCGGCCGCCTCGGTGCCGAGGAAGTCGGCGACGCGGCGCTCGAGTTCGCCGTGCAGCGGCAGGGTGCCGTTGAGGGTGCGGGCCCCGGAGCAGGAGGCGCCGTAGCGGGTCAGTGCCTGCGCGGCGGCCGCGGTGACCCGCGGGTCGGTGGACAGGCCCAGGTAGTCGTTGCAGCCGGCCATGACCACCGGGCGGCCCTCGACCAGGGCCTCGCCGTCGGCGGAGGCGTGCATCGGCCGGTAGAAGGGCCGGATACCGGTCGTCTCCATGGCCCGGACGAATGTGGACGAGGACAGGTCCTTGTCGAACACGTCGGTGGCGTCCTGGATGTCGGTCACCTGTCTTCTCCCGGGGTGCCGGCGCCGTCAGGACGGGGAGGAACGGGTCCCCCGGTCGGGGGCGTGAAGCGGCGGAGTTCTCTGCGCATCTGTTCTGACCTGCGCTCTCTTTCGTTGTCAGTGAGGGCGGCTGCGCCTGCACCGCGCGCGGAGCCGTGTCCCTGGGGGACGGGAACTCCGCCCGTGCGGTGCCGGTCCGGGCCGGTGCCGGCCCGGGCGGTGCCGATCGTGCAGGCGCCGGCGGACCGCTGGTCCCCAGCCCGCGTGAGCCGGGAATCCCGGCCCTTCAGGGCGGGGAGGAGGCCAACGGCTCCATCTCCGTTGCCGAGTGGACGGGAAGGCGGGCGATGTCGGCCATGCTCGGTCCGCGATGGCGCTCCGGCGGTGCCGCGGCCCGCGCTCCCGGCAGCGCGCGGGCGAAACACCGTGCGAAGGCGACCGCCTGAGTACGGGCCAGGTGGGACCCGAGGCAGTAGTGCAGGCCGGTGCCGAAGGCGAGCAGCCGCCGCGGGGGCCGGTCGGGGTCGAAGGCGTGCGGGTCGGGGAAGTGCAGCGGATCGCGGTGGGCGGCGCCGATGAGGGCGTGGACGACCTGCCCGGCGGGCAGGTCGCGGCCGGCGAGTCCGGTGCCGGCGGCGGCGACCCGGGTCACGACGCGCCCGGGCGGGTCCCAGCGCAGGACCTCGTCGGTGAGCCGTTCGGCGAATCCGGGGTCCTGGCGGATCCTTTCGGCAAGCAGCGGCCGGGTCGTCAGGGCCAGGGCCACCGAGGCCAGCAGGGCCGCCGTGGTCGGCACCCCCGCGGAGAACAGCGTGAGCAGCAGGTAGCGGGCCCCGTGCGGGTCCTCGGCCGCCCACCGGGACAGCAGGTCGCCCGCGGGGCGCCGGAGGCGTTCGGCCAGGACGCGGTCGTAGCAGGCGAGCAATGCCACAGCCGCGGCATCGGCGCGCCGCACCACGCTGGGGGGCGCGGCCAGTTCCTCCACGCGCACCATGGCGGCGCTCTCGGCGGCCAGCCAGGCCCGGTCGACCTCGGGCGGCAGCCCGGTCAGCCCCGCGAGCACCGCGGTGGGCAGCGGGCGGCACACCTCGGCGACCACGTCGGCGCTGCCGTCGCGCCGCACGGCCGCGGCGAACCGGCCGACGTACCGGGCGACGAGGGGTTCCACGAGGTGCTCCGCGGCCTCGCGCATCGCGCGGGGGGCCAGCGCGGTGTTCAGCGGGCGGCGACGCGCGGTGTGCTCGGGCGGGTCCTGCTGCAGCGGCGTCTCGCACAGCCCCACCGTGCCGGGGCTGCTCCGCCAACCGGGGCGGTGGGTGTCGCGCCAGCCGGCGCCGAGGGTGCGCCAGACCCGGTCGGCGAGCACCTGCCGGCAGTCCTCGTGGCCGGTGACCAGGAGGGCGCCCCAGGATGTCGGCACGAGCGGGCCGGCCTCGGCCAACGCGTCGTAGGCGCGGGCGAGTTCGTCCGGGTCCACCGCCTTGCGCCACCGCCGTACGAGACCCGCCGCGGAGCGCGCGTCAAGGGTGGTGAGGGGCGGGGGCGGGGTCAGCTGGGTCATGGAGGGGGTGGGGACTCCGGCATCGGGGGCGGGGGTGGGCGGGGCGCGCCGACGAGGACACCCCGGAAGGCGGGGCGATGGGCACGTGCCCAGCAGAGTGCTCCGCCGGACGGGTCCGGAGCCAGTCGAGTCGCCACATTTCACCCACCCGTGAACGTAATTGGCGCCGGTGCGGGACGTTCCGCTACGGTCGCCCGTTCACTTGCAACCCCCTCTGCGGTACTTCCACGCGGCCCACGTTTGTAGAACACGTACTGTTCACATTTTCATCACTTGTGAACGCCTCCGACGTCATGCACCCCCCATTGAATCTGCCGGGAACTACGCCCGTAGATGGCGTAATCGAGGGAGGGGCGCAGCAATGTCAACCGCAACGGCGGGAGTGGAGCCGGTCAGACCGGAGCCGGAGAGCGCTCCGCCGCGCCCGAAGGACTCGGCCCGCGGGACCGGTGACCGCGTCTTCCGCTGGCAGCTGACGGCGGCCGGCACGACCGTGCTCGCGATCATGGCCGCGGTCGGCCTCTTCCTGCTGCTGAGGGCCGGGTCGGCGCTCAAGGCGACCGGCCTGTCGTTCCTCACCACGGCCGCATGGCAGCCCGACGTCCACCACTTCGGCATCGCGGCGGTCCTCACCGGAACGCTGCTGATCGCCGTCGTGGCCGTGTTCTTCTCCCTGCCGCTGGCCCTCGGCACCGCGCTGTTCATCTCCGATGTCGCGCCGCGCCGGATGCGCCGCACGCTGATCGCGATGGTCGACCTGATGGCCGCCGTGCCGTCCGTGGTCTACGGCCTGTGGGGCCTGTTCTTCCTTCAGGGTCATGTCATCGGCGTGTCGCGCTGGCTGTCCGACTGGTTCGGCTGGATCCCGTTCCTGCACGTGGACGGCGTGCAGCCGGGCGAACCGCTCGCCTCCAGCAGCGTCTACACCGCCTCGTCCTTCGTGGCGGGGCTCGTGGTCGCGCTGATGGTGGCGCCGATCCAGTGCTCCGTGATGCGCGAGGTCTTCGCCCAGGCCCCGGCGGGTGAACGGGAGGGCGCGTACGCGCTCGGCGCGACGCGCTGGGGCGTGATCCGCACCGTCGTCCTGCCGTACGGGCGGGGCGGCATCATCGGCGGCACCATGCTCGGACTCGGCCGGGCGCTCGGCGAGACCATCGCGGTCTACCTGATCATCTCGCCGGTCTTCACCATTCAGCCACACGTTCTCCAGACCGGTGCCAACTCGGTCTCGTCGCTGATCGCACTCCACTACGGCGACGCCTCCGACTTCGGCATGTCCGCGCTGATGGCGGCAGGCCTGGCGCTGTTCCTGCTCACGCTGGTGGTCAACTTCACCGCCTCCTCCGTCGTGGCCCGTTCCCGTTCCGGCTCGCAGAGCGAGGCATGACATGACCGTCGTCGAAGAGACCCCCGCGGCCGCCGTGAAGGATGCCGCGACCGCGACCGCGACCGCGACCGCCACCGCCGCTGCCGCCGGTGCGGCCCCGGCCGGCGCCGCCGCGCCCGAACTCCCCGACCGGCCGCGCCGGATCGGCGGCGCCGATCGCAACGCGGTGCTGGCGCTCACCGGCGCCGCCGCGTCCGGCCTGTGCCTGGCGGTCCTGCTGTTCGGTGAACTCGCCCCGCTGTCCGGCGCGCTCGGCTTCACCGTGACCGCCTACCTGGCCTTCCTCGCCGCGTACGCCATCCTGACCGGCCTGGAGCACGACGGCCCCGCGATCCGCGACCGGGTGATGACGGTCGTGCTGTGGTCGGCCGCCACCGTGCTGTTCTCCGCGCTCGTCCTCGTCGTCGGCTTCACGCTGTGGCGCGGCCGCACGGCCCTGCCGCACGGCAACTTCTTCACCCAGGACATGCAGGCCGCGGGCCCCCTGGACCCGCTGAGCGCGGGCGGCATCGCACACGCCATGCTCGGCACCCTGATCATGATCAGCATCGCGCTGGCCATCACCGTGCCGCTCGGTCTGGCCTGCGCGGTCTACCTCAACCAGGTCCCCGGGCGCTTCTCCCGCTTCGTGCGCACCATCGTCGAGGCCATGACGGCGCTCCCGTCCATCGTGGCCGGCCTGATGGTCTACGCGACCTGGATCCTCGGCCTCGGCATGCAGAAGTCCGGCCTGGCGGCGGCCTTCGCCATCAGCGTGATGATGCTGCCGATCGTGATCCGCGCCTCCGACGTCGTGCTGCGACTGGTCCCCGGCACCCTGACCGAGGCCTCCGAGGCGCTGGGCGCGCCGCGCTGGCGCACCGTGTGGCACGTGGTGCTGCCCACCGCGCGGTCCGGACTCGCCACCGCCGTCATCCTCGGCACCGCCCGCGGTGTCGGCGAGACCTCGCCGGTGCTGCTCACCGCGGGCTTCACCGCGGCACTCAACACCGACCCGCTGCAGGGCCCGATGATCTCCCTGCCGCTGGCCGTCTTCAACTTCGTCAAGTCCCCGGAACCCACCATGATCGCCCGAGGTTTCGGCGCGGCCGCCGTGCTGATGGCCCTGGTCCTGGTGCTCTTCGCGATCGCCCGCGTACTGGGCGGCCGGGGACCGGGTCAGCAGACCAAGCGCCAGGCGCGCCGCACGGAGCGTGCCTCCCGCCGCGACGTCGAGCGCTTTGACCAGCTCCACGCCCCCGCCCTTTCCGTGCTCGGTGCAGCCACCGCCACCGCTTCTGGAGACAACGACTGATGCGCAATCCCCTCACCGGACGGCACACGGCCGTCCGGGCCAGATGGCGTGCCCTGAGCGCGCTGGCCGCGCTGTTCGGCGTGCTGGCCGCCGTGGTCGTGCCGGCCGCGCAGCCCGCCGTCGCCGACGCCGGCTACACCCCGATCGCCGGTGCCGGTTCCACCTGGGCCGAGAACGCGGTCGACGAGTGGCGCCGCGGTGTCAACCAGTACGGCATGCGGGTCAGCTACTCCGGTACGGGCAGCTCCGACGGCCGCCGCCAGTTCCTCAACGGCCAGGTCGACTTCGCGGTCTCCGACATCCCGTTCCAGACCAGGCCCACCGACGGCTCCGCGGCCGAGAACCCGGCCAAGGGCACGTACGCGTACATGCCGATCGTGGCCGGCGGCACCGTCTTCATGTACCACCTCACGATCAACGGCAAGCGGGTCGACAACCTGCGGCTGTCCGGCGACGTGGTCACCAGGATCTTCACCCGCGCCGTCAGTTACTGGGACGACAAGGCGATCGCCGCCGACAACCCGGGCGTGAAGCTGCCGCACCGCGCGATCATCCCGGTCGTGCGCTCCGACGGCTCCGGCTCCACCGCGCAGTTCACGATGTGGATGGCCGACCAGCACAAGTCGCTGTGGCAGGCCTACTGCGGCAAGGTCGGACGCTCCGGCGCCTGCGGCCAGACCTCGTACTTCCCGACCCTCCCCGGCATGATCGCCCAGTCCGGCGACCTCGGGGTGGCGGGCTACGTCGCCCAGGGCTACGGCGAGGGCGCGATCGGCTACGTCAACTACTCGTACGCGCTGAACGCGCACTTCCCGGTCGCGAAGGTCCTCAACCACGCGGGCTACTACACCGAGCCCACGGCGCAGAACGTCGCCGTGTCGCTGCTCAAGGCGCGGATCAACACCGACAAGGGCTCCGCCGACTACCTCACCCAGCAGCTCGAGGGCGTCTACAACGACAGCGACCGGCGCAACTACCCGCTGTCCAGCTACTCGTACATGATCCTGCCGCTCAAGGAGCAGGGCACCTTCACCAAGGCCAAGGGCCGGACGCTGGGCGCCTTCTCGTACTACTTCATGTGCCAGGGCCAGCAGCAGGCGCCCGAGCTCGGCTACTCGCCGCTCCCGATCAACCTGGTGCAGGCAGGCTTCGACCAGATCCGCCGCATCCCCGGCGTGAAGACCCAGTCCGTCAACATCAAGGGCTGCAACAACCCGACCTTCAGCGCGGACGGCCACAACCGCCTCGCCGAGACGGCCCCGTTCCCGAAGGCCTGTGACAAGAAGGGCGCACCGCCCTGCACCACGGGCAGCGGCGGCGCCAAGGGCGGCAGCACCTCCACCTCGTCCACCGGCGGCTCGGGCAGCTCCGGCGGTGCCACCGCGGGCGGTTCCACCGGCGGCACGGGAACCGGCGGCGCCACGGGCGGCACCGGCGGCACCCCCTCCGTCGACCCCGACACCGGCCAGAACGTCGCCGCCGACGGCGGTGCCACGGGCACCGGCACCTCCGGCGGCGCCACCGGCACGGTCGCGCTGGCGCAGCCGGTCACTGTCGCGGCCCAGAGCGGCTGGGGCGGCGCCCAGACGCTGATGCTGCTGGCCGTGATCACCCTGCTCGGCCTGGTGCTGCTCCCCGCCGCCGTCTCCCAGATCCTGCGAAGGAGAACCCGATGAAGCGCGGGAACACCCGGGGGAGCCGCGCACGGCGGCTCCTGGCGCGCCTCGCCGCCGGTGCGGCCGTCGGCGCCCTGCTGGGCGGCCTGGTCGCACAGGCCGCGCAGCCGGCCGTCGCCGCGGACCCCGGGAAGAACTCCGCCGTCAGCGCCAAGGGGCGCGGCGAGTTCAAGGACATGACGTTCACGGTCAGCCAGACCGAGCACCTCACCAGCCAGGCCGTCACGGTCTCCTGGAAGGGCGGCACGCCGACCACCTTCGCCGGCACGCAGTTCAACACCGACTTCGTGCAGATCATGCAGTGCTGGGGCGACGACGACGGCACCGTCCCCGGCAATCCCGGCCCGCCGCGTACCCAGTGCCAGTACGGCGCCTCGCCGACCACCGGCCGCGGCGCCTGGCCGGGCAACGACATCGACGACAGCCGCAAGGTCTTCTACAGCGCCGACCCCACCAACTACGGCCAGGACAGCCAGTACGGGGCGGACAACCCCAACGCCCCCGGCGAGGTGCCCTTCAAGGCGGTCGACGGCACGCTGGTCACCAGCAATCTGCAGAACAACAGGCTGTACAACTACAACACCACGAACGAGATCGACTTCGCCCGCACCAGCGCGGACGGCTCCGGCAAGGAGTTCTTCGAGGTCCAGACCGCCTACGAGGCCCCGCACCTGGGCTGCGGGGTGCCCGTGACCAGGGACGGGCGGAGCGTGCCGCGGTCCTGCTGGCTCGTCATCGTCCCGCAGGGCCACCTCGACCTGGACGGCAAGCCGTACGCCGACCACACCCAGGTCAACGCCGGTTCCCCGGTCTCCTCCACCAACTGGAAGAACCGCGTCGCCATCAAGCTCGACTTCAACAAGGTGGGCACCACCTGTCCGCTGGGCTCCGACGAGCGGCCCACCAGCGGCAGCGAGCTGGCGGCCGACGCCATCACCAGCTGGCAGACCGCGCTCTGCCCCTCCGGCACCGTGTACGGCTACACCGAACTCGGTGAGCCCGACGCCCGCGCCCGCCTGGAGAACAACGGCGCGGCCGGCCTGGTCTTCACCACCCGCGGGCTGAACGCCACCGACGACGCGTCGTACGCGCCCGTGGCGCTCTCCGGCGTGGTCATCGGCTTCACCATCGAACGCCGTGCCCGGGCCGGCGCTCCCGAATCGGTGCGCAGACTCACCGGCACCAAGGTGCAGTCCATCGACCTCACCCCGCGCCTGGTGGCGAAGCTGCTCACCGAGTCCTACGGGAACTCGCCCTGGGGGGCGGTCACTTCATCGACCGCCGCGAAGGGGTACCAGTGGGCCGCGAAGAACCCGCCCGGTCTGGTCAGCGACCCGGAGTTCCTCAAGTACAACCCGGAGTTCGCGTACCTGTCGGTCTCCGAGACCCCGGCCACCGACACGGACCTGATGACCGCCATCGGTCACTCCGACTCCGCCCGCTCGGTGTGGAAGTGGATCGACGCGGACCGGGACGCACGGCGCTTCCTCGCGGGCATCCCCGATGAGTGGGGCATGACCGTCAACCCCGGCTACAGCACCAACGCGGACCTCAACACCACGGGCACCTTCGACCCGAACCGCGACGACTACCCGAAGAGCGACCCCTGGTGCGCGGTGCCGCCGGGCGCCGAGACCGATCAGAAGCAGTGCATGACCGACTTCCACCCCTATGTGGACGACATGCACGCCGGCGCCCTGCACGCCCGCCGCGCCGACACCCTGTGGAAGTCCACCTGGGACGCGCTGTCCAGTCCGCCCGCCTACAAGAGCCCCGGCCCGCAGACCGTCGGCTCGCGTTTCGTGCTGACCATCACCGACGCCGCGTCGGCCGAGCGGTACAGCCTGCAGACCGCGCACCTCCTGAACGCGGCGGGGAAGTTCGCCGCTCCGACGGCCCAGGCGCTGACCGCGGCCGCCGCGAGTGCGTCCGGTACCCCCGTCCGCGAGGTCGACCCGGCCGCGGCCAGGGCGAAGGACGCCTACCCGCTGACCCAGCTCGTCCACGCCGCCGTGCGCCCGGCATCGCTCGACGCCGCCGCCCGCCGGGACTACGCCGGACTGCTGCGGTACGCCGCCGGCTCCGGGCAGGCCACGGGCACCGGTCCCGGTGAACTGCCGCCCGGCTACGCGCCGCTGACCCCCGCCCTGCGCCGCCAGGCCGACAAGGCCGCCGACGCGCTCGCCGCCTTCGAACCCGCCCACTCGGCGGGTGGCGGCAACCACGGGTCGGGCGACATCGACGGTGGCTCGGGCACGGCCGCGGGCGACCCGCCCGGCCTGACCGGCGGCGCCGGAGACCCGTCCGCCCCGCCGTCGGCGAGCCCCGTGGCGAGCGCCGAGCCGTCCTTCGACGGAGGCGACGCGGTCCAGGTCACCGCGAACGGCACCACCCCGGCGGACCCGGCCAACACCTTGCGCTGGGCCGTCCCGGTGGGAGCCGCGCTCGGCGCCGTCGCCGCGGTGGGCGCCCCCTTCACGGGCGGGGTCAAGCCCCGGCTGCCGCTGCGCGTCCCGCTCCCCGGCGGCCGGGCCTTCACGCTGCTGCCGGAAGAGGCGGTCCTGAGGGAGAGGTTCGAGCGGCTGCGGCGCCGCGTGGGCCTGTGACCCGCACCGGCGGCTGAGCCGCCCCCACGAACGGCCGTCCGCCCCGAAAGGCAGTCGGGGCGGACGGCTGGCACCACCCTGCCAGATTTCTGGCAACCACCGGTTTCACCGTTCATGAGCAGGAGACCTTTCATGCGCTCTACGCGCCTTACGGCGGTGGCCCTCGTGTCCGCCGTCGTCGCCGGCGGCCTGGCCCTCGCGAGCCCGGCCCAGGCCGACCCCGACCTCGGTGCCTTCCGCAAGCTGGTCGGCGTCGGCTCCGACACCACGCAGGACGTGATGAACGCCCTGGCCGGTGACGTCGTCAACGGCAAGAGCTACGCGGGCTCGGCGGTTTCCGCCGGCAGCGTCCGCGTCGCGTCGTACGACGCGATCGACCCGCACACCGGCTCGGTCACCTCCACGGTCGTCACGCGTTCGGGCGGCGCCCCGTTCTGGCGCCCCAACGGCTCGGGTGCGGGCCGCAGCGCGCTGAGCGCCTCGCTCAGCGGCAACAAGTTCAACTCGCCCAACAGCGGTTCCTTCACCATCAAGGGCCAGGTGGACTTCGCCCGTTCGTCGGGTGGCCCCAGCGCCAGCGGTACCGCCCTGACCTACATCCCGATGGCCCGGGACGCGGTGGGCGTCGCCGTCCGCGGCGCGGCGCTGCAGAACCTGACCGTCGACCAGCTGCACGACATCTACAACGGCACACTGGACGAGGTGGACGGCCGGCCCGTCACCCCGTTCATCCCGCAGACCGGCTCGGGCACCCGGAAGTTCTTCCTCGCCGCGATCGGCCTCAACGACGGCGACCTGGCGAAGACGGTCACGACCGTTCAGGAGAACCAGGCCAACGACGCCCTCAAGGCGGACGGCGCGCTGGTGCCGTTCTCCGTGGCGAGCTGGATCGCCCAGAACAACGGCATCGCGCCCGACCACAGCAAGGACGCGGTCGCCGCCGGCGCCTACATGGCCAACATCCAGCTGCCGGGCGACACGGACGGCACCACCTCGCCGGTGACGAAGGTCAACGGCAAGCTCGCCCCGGTCGCGGGCTACTACGAGAACGCGACCTTCGGCCGCGACGTGTACAACGTCGTGCCGACCCGCGCGATCGACCCGACCAGCGTCTTCTTCGACAAGGCGCTGTACGACATCTTCGTCACCAGCGGCAGCCACGTCGCCGCTCTGGCGTCGGACAAGTCCGAGGACGTCATCGACGACTTCGGCTTCCTGAACGAGTCCTACAACGGCTCGATCAGCCTGGCCAGGCACGCCAAGCAGGGCGGCCTCGAGGACGGCACGACCGCCGCCGTCCCGGCGGCCCCGGCGCTCAAGGCCGCCGTCAGCAACGGCAGCCTGAAGCTCAGCTGGACGGCCTCCTCCACCGGCGCCGCGGCGACCGACTACCGCGTCCTGATCACCCGCGCCGACGGCTCGGTCGTGGTCAACAAGGACCTGCCGGCGACGACCACTTCGTACACCGCGAGCGGACTGACCGCCGGCACGTACTCCGCCAAGGTCGTGGCGAACAACCTCGTCGGTGCGGGCGACAAGCCGGCCACCTGGACCGGTGCGGTCAAGTACTCGAGCAAGACCACCGCCACGGTCGCCACGACCGCCTACGGCCACACGCCGAAGGTCGCGGTCGCCGTCGTCGGCGGCGGCTCGGTCAAGCCGACCGGCAAGGTCACGGTCAAGGAGGGCACCACCACCCGCGGTACCGCCACCCTGGACAGCCACGGCAAGGCCACGGTCTCGCTCTCCAGCCACCTGTCGGTCGGCAGCCACACCCTGACGGTGGTCTACGGCGGCAACAGCGGCCTGAACACCTCCGGCGTCACGGTGAAGCTGTCCGTCACCAAGGCCGCCTCCTGGGTGGCCGCCTCGCACCCCACCTCGGTCAGCCACACCAAGCAGGCCAAGGTCTCGGTCAACGTGACCTCTTCCGGCACCACCCCGACCGGCAAGGTGCAGATCGTCGACGGCGCCAAGGTGCTGGCCACGGGCACCCTGAGCAACGGCAAGGTGACCGTCACCCTGCCGAAGCTCAGCAAGGGCACGCACAAGCTCCACGCGCACTACCTGGGCTCCTCGACGGTGAACGCCGGCAACGGCTCCACCTTCACCATCAAGTCCACCTGATCCACCTGCCGGGGAGGCCGCGTCCGCGCGGCCTCCCCGGCGCCCCCCGACCGCATCCGCAGGAGGCAGACCGCCGTGACGGTCGTCGCACCGAACCCGCCCCGTATCCGTGAACGGGGCGCCACCGTAACGCTGTCCCTCGCACGGATACCCACCGCACAGCACCTCGCCCGGGGAGCGCTGCTGACCCTGGCCGCGCTGCTCCTCGGGCTGACCGCGCAGCTGCTGGTCGTGAGCCACCTGGAGTACCGGGCCGCGCAGCACGGGGCGTTCGACGCGCTGCGAGCGAACCTGGCGCTGGGCACCGCGCCCGTCGCGCAGACCGGCCAGGACGGCAAACTGCTCGCCCCGGGGACCCCGCTGGCCCTCATCGACATCCCGTCCCTGGACGTGCGCGAGGTGGTCCTGGAGGGGACCGACTCCCACGTGCTCGCCGACGGCCCCGGCCACCGCCGCGACACCCCGATGCCCGGGCAGGCCGGCACGAGCGTGGTGCTGGGCCGCGCCGCCGCGTACTCGGGTCCCTTCGGGCACCTGGCGCGGCTGCGGGCCGGCGACCCGCTCACGGTCACCACCGGTCAGGGCAAGGTCTCCTACCGCGTCATCGACGTCCGCCGGGCCGGCGACCCCGCGCCCGCACCGCCCGCCGCCGGCAAGGGCCGGCTCGTGCTGGTGACCGCCACCGGCCCGTCCTATCTGCCGGCCGGTGTACTGCGTGTCGACGCCGAGCAGGTGTCCGCCACCGCCGAGAGCCCGGCCGCCGTCATCCAGCCCGGCACCCTGCCCGGCTCCGAGCAGCCGATGGCCGCCGGCACGGGCGTGCCGTGGCCGCTGGTGATGTGGCTCCAGGCGCTCGCCCTCGTCTCCATCGCCGCGGTGTGGGCCTGGCACCGCTGGGGCCGCCACCAGACCTGGATCGTCTTCCTGCCGGTGGTGGCCGTCGTCGGCCTGAAGGTCGCCGGTCAGGTCACCCAGCTGCTCCCGAACCTGCTGTAGAGGAAACCCACCATGACCGACATCGCCGCGTCCGCGGGGCCCGTCCCCGCCTCCGACGCCTCCGCTGCTCCCGTGGAGCTCGTGAAGACCGCCGCGCCCGCCGAGGGCGCCGGGGTGACCGACACCGCCGTCCTGCCGGCTGTGACCGCAGTGACCGCAGTGAACGGAGTGACCGGCGCGGCCGGCGCCGCCCCGGCCCCGGCCGAGCTGGAGGCGCGGGCCGTCTCCGCCTGGTTCGGCGACCACAAGGTGCTGGAGCGGGTCTCGCTGACCATGCCCGCCGGCGAGGTCACCGCCCTCATCGGCCCGTCCGGCTGCGGCAAGTCGACCTTCCTGCGCACCCTCAACCGGATGCACGAGATGATCCCGTCCGCCGCCCTGTCCGGCGAGGTGCTCTTCGAGGGCGAGGACATCTACTCGCCCGGCCGCCGCCTCACCGACGCCCGCCGCCGGATCGGCATGGTCTTCCAGAAGCCGAACCCGTTCCCGGCGATGTCGATCTACGACAACGTCGTGGCGGGCCTGAAGCTCACCGGCTCCCGCGCCACCCGCCGGGAGAAGGACGAGCTGGTGGAGGAGTGCCTGAGCCGCGCCGGCCTGTGGAAGGAGGTCCGGGACCGGCTGCGCAAGCCCGGTGGCGCCCTGTCCGGCGGTCAGCAGCAGCGTCTGTGCATCGCCCGCTCGCTGGCGGTGCGGCCGCGCGTGCTGCTGATGGACGAGCCGTGCTCCGCCCTGGACCCGACCTCGACCCGGCGCGTCGAGGAGACGATCATGGAGCTGTCCGGCGAGGTGACCGTCGTCATCGTCACGCACAACATGCAGCAGGCCGCGCGTGTCTCCGCACAGTGCGCGTTCTTCCTCGCCGAGCAGGGCACGCCCGGCCGGATCGTCGAGCACGGTGCCACCGAGGAGATCTTCGGCAACCCCTCCGACCAGCGCACGGCCGATTACGTGGCGGGCCGCTTCGGGTGATCCCCGCCACGCTGCCGCCGCGGAATAGGGGGGTGGGTGGACTCGTTGGCAGGGGTGGTTGAATAATCAACCAACTGGATCGAAGCGACGGAGGAGGACGAGGCCGGTGCAGTTCGGGATTTTCTCAGTGGGTGACGTCACCGCCGACCCCACCACGGGCAGGACGCCGAGCGAGCACGAGCGGATCAAGGCGATGACCGCGATCGCGCTCAAGGCCGAGGAGGTGGGGCTGGACGTCTTCGCGACCGGCGAGCACCACAACCCGCCCTTCGTGCCCTCGTCGCCGACGACGATGCTGGGCTGGATCGCGGCCCGCACCGAACGGCTCATCCTGTCCACCGCCACCACGCTGATCACCACGAACGACCCGGTGAAGATCGCCGAGGACTTCGCGATGCTCCAGCACCTGGCGGGCGGCCGCGTCGACGTGATGATGGGCCGCGGCAACACCGGACCGGTCTACCCCTGGTTCGGCCAGGACATCCGGCAGGGCATCCCGCTCGCGGTCGAGCACTACGCGCTGCTGCACCGGCTGTGGCGCGAGGACGTGGTGGACTGGGAGGGCCGCCTGCGCACCCCGCTGCAGGGCTTCACCTCCACGCCGCGGCCGCTGGACGGCGTCCCGCCGTTCGTCTGGCACGGCTCCATCCGCTCGCCGGAGATCGCCGAGCAGGCCGCGTACTACGGTGACGGCTTCTTCCACAACAACATCTTCTGGCCCTCCACCCACACCAAGCGGATGGTGGAGCTGTACCGGACGCGGTTCGCGCACTACGGGCACGGCACGCCGGAGCAGGCGATCGTCGGGCTCGGCGGCCAGGTGTTCATGCGGAAGAACTCGCAGGACGCCGTGCGCGAGTTCCGCCCGTACTTCGACAACGCCCCGGTGTACGGCCACGGCCCGTCACTGGAGGAGTTCACCGAGCAGACCCCGCTGACCGTCGGCTCGCCCCAGCAGGTCATCGAGAAGACGCTGTCCTTCCGCGAGTACGCGGGCGACTACCAGCGCCAGCTGTTCCTGATGGACCACGCGGGACTGCCGCTGAAGACGGTCCTGGAGCAGCTCGACATGCTCGGCGAGCAGGTCGTGCCGGTCCTGCGCGAGGAGTTCGCCAAGGGCCGCCCGGCCGGTGTGCCGGACGCGCCCGACCACGCCTCGCTGGTCGCCCGGCGTGACGCGCAGTCCACTGCGGCCGCCACCGTGGCCGAGAAGGAGACGGAGGACGTCCGATGAACCGTGAACCGGTCAGGCTCGTGGTGGTCTCCGCCGGGCTGAGCGTCCCGTCGTCCACCCGGCTGCTCGGCGACCGGCTCGCCGAGGCCGTGCGGCTGTCCGCCGCCGACGCCGGCCGCCCGGTCGAGGTACGCGTGGTCGAACTGCGCGACCTGGCCGTGGACATCGCCAACAACCTCGTCACCGGCTTCGCCGGGCGCGCGCTGGCCGAGGCGATCACCGCGGTCACCGAGGCCGACGGGCTGATCGCCGTCACGCCGGTGTTCAGCGCCTCGTACAGCGGGCTGTTCAAGTCCTTCTTCGACGTGATCGACAACGACGCGCTCGCCGGCAAGCCCGTGCTGATCGCCGCCACCGGCGGCACCGCGCGGCACTCGCTGTCCTTGGAACACGCCCTGCGCCCGCTCTTCGCCTATCTGCGCGCGGTGGTCGTGCCGACCGCCGTCTACGCCGCCTCCGAGGACTGGGGCGGCAGCGGCGACCCGCTGACCGACACCCTGCCGACCCGGATCGCGCGCGCCGCGGGCGAGCTGACCGGGCTGCTGGCGGCGCGGCCGCCCGCGCCCCGTTCCGCGGCCGATACGGTCGTCCCGTTCGAACAGCAACTGGCCGCCCTGCGGCCCGAGTAGGAAGAAGGGCCGCACCATGGCAGCACGTGTCGCGGACAACCCGGCCATGTCACGCTTCGAGCTTTTCGACGCGGTGGACGAGAGCGGTGAGGAGGAGCTCGCCGGCTTCGCCGAGTACCACCTGTACGGCAACGAGATGGCGTTCATCCACACCGAGGTGGACCCCCGCTTCGGCGGCCGGGGCCTGGGCGGGGTGCTCGCCCGCGCCGGGCTGGACGCGGCCCGCGACCGGGAGCTGCGGGTCCTGCCGTTCTGCCCCTTCATCCGGGGCTGGATCGGCAAGCACCCGGAGTACGTGGAGCTGGTGCCCGAGGGGCAGCGCGCGCGCTTCGGCTTCTGAGCCGCGGTCCCGGGCGGGGAGCCGGGCGGGCAGGGGAGGGAAGGAATGAAGCGGGTTGGTTGAATGTTAAATCAGCCAACGGAGGTCCGGCCCCGGACCCCGCACCGTTCCAACGAGCGAGGAGCGTCCCATGCCCGCCGTGACCGTGGAGAACACGCTGCTCCTGCCCCGCGTCGCCGAACCCGACCCGGCGGCCGCCGAGCAGCGCCCCGTACGCACCGTCACCACCGCCCCGCGCGGTTACGAGGGCGAGGGCTTCCCCGTGCACCGGGCCTTCGCCGAGGTCTCCCCGCGCATCCTCGACCCGTTCGTCCACATGGACCAGATGGGCGAGGTGGAGTACGCACCGGGCGAGCCCAGGGGCACCGCCTGGCACCCGCACCGGGGCTTCGAGACCGTCACGTACATGATCGACGGCCGCATGGAGCACCAGGACTCGCACGGCGGCGGGGGCACCATCACCGACGGCGCCACGCAGTGGATGACGGCCGGCAGCGGCATCCTCCACATCGAGACGCCGCCGGAGGAACTGGTCGTCTCCGGCGGGCTGTTCCACGGCATTCAGCTGTGGGTCAACCTGCCGCGCGCCCACAAGTGGAACCCGCCGCGCTACCAGAGCATCGAGGGACCCGAGGCCGCGCTGCTGTCGTCCCCGGACGGCGGCGCGCTGGTCCGCGTCATCGCCGGCGACGTCGCCGGGCACCACGGACCGGGCAGCACCTTCACCCCGATCACCCTGGTGCACGCGACCCTGAGCCCCGGGGCCCGGCTGGTCCTGCCCTGGCGGCGCGACTTCAACGCCCTGGCGTACGCGCTGTCGGGGCGCGGCACGGCCGGCGCCGAGCGGCGCCCGCTGGACGCGCACCAGCTCGCGGTCTTCGGGGCGGGCGACACCCTGACGCTGGAGGCCGCCGCCCATCCGGACAGCCGCACGCCCGACCTGGACGTGCTGCTCCTCGGAGGCCGTCCGATCCGCGAACCGGTCGCGCACTTCGGGCCGTTCGTGATGAACACCAAGGCCGAGGTCCTGCAGGCGATCGAGGACTTCAACAAGGGCCGGCTCGGCTTCGAGCAGGCACCCCGTATGCCGCACACCGCACCCGGAGAGGAGCTCACGTGAACCCCGTTCGTTTCGAGACCTTCAAGTCCCCCGAGCCCTTCAAGTCCTTCGAGTCCTTCGCGGATGCCGAGGAGACCACGGCGGAGCGCTGGGAGCGCGCCGGGCTCTTCTTCGAGGCCAAGGAGTACACGGAGGCCGCCCGCCTGCTGACGGACGTGGTCGAGGAGGTCCCGGAGCAGGTCGCCCCCCGCCTGCTGCTGGCCCGGGCCTACTACCACTCGGCCCAGCTCGGCCGCGCCGAGCAGCAGTTGCGGGCGGTGATCGAGCGCGACCCCGTCGAGCACTACGCGCACCTGATGCTGGGCCGCACCCTCCAGCGGCAGGGGCGCGGCGACGAGGCGACCCCCTGGCTGCGGCTGGCCGCGGCCTTCTCCGGGGAACTGCCGCCGGAGGACTGACGCCGTCCCGGCAACGCCGCGCCACCGCATGAAGGCCGGGCAAAATGCCCGGCCCCGGCGGTGGCGCGGCACCTACGTTCCCCCGGACATCGGTCGGCAACGGGGGAAACCATGTCGCGGAGGCGGGAGGCGGGGCGGCCGCACCGGCCGGGCCGGGGACGACCTGACCGCGCCCGGCGGGGGCGGGGCGTTCGGCAGTCCGGGGGTCTTCAGGACCCTCCGGATGCGCCACGGGGACCCCCGGCGCGCGCCCGTCAGGGCGGGAGGGTAGACCAGCAGTCATGGATACCACGCACGAACAGCGCAGGCCGGTGGTGGTCACGGAGAGCGGCTCCGTGCGCGGGGTGGTCGAGGAGGGCGGGGTGACCGCCTTCCGCGGGATCCCGTACGCGGCGTCGCCGGTGGGCGACCTGCGGTTCGGCGCGCCGCGCCCGCACCCGGGCTGGAACGGCGTGCGGGACGCGGCACGCTCCGGACCCGACGCCCCGCAGCGGCGCAGCAGGATGGAAGTGGCCCTGGGCCCGCACGAACCCCGGGGCGACGAGGCCGGCTGCCTCAATCTCAACGTCTGGGTGCCCGACGGCGCCCTGGACGCCGGCGCGCCGCCCCGCCCGGTGCTGTTCTGGATCCACGGCGGCGGCTTCACCAGCGGCGGGGGCGGCTGGGACCTCTACGACGGCGGCCGGCTGGCGGCGCTCGGCGGGATCGTGGTCGTCACCGTCAACTACCGCCTCGGCCCGCTGGGTTATCTGCACCTGCCGGACATCGGGGCCGACAACCTCGGCAGCCAGGACCAGGCCGCCGCGCTGCGCTGGGTGCGGGACTCCGTCGCGGCCTTCGGCGGCGACCCCGGCCGGATCACCGTCGGCGGCCAGTCCGCCGGCGCGTACTCCGCGCTCGGCCTCGCGCTCGACCCGGGGACGCGCGGGCTGGTCCGGGGGGTGATCGGCGAGAGCGGCCCGTGGGCGCTGGAGCCGCAGGACCCCGCGGAGGCCGCCGACGCCGCCGCGCACTACCTGCGCCTGGCCGGGGTGGCCGCGGCGGCCGAGCTGCGCGCGCTGCCCGTCGAGCGCCTGCTGGAGGCGTACGCGCGGCTCGTGGTGGAACGCGCCCGGCCGGGCAGCACCGCTCCGCCGACCTACCCGGTGCGCGGCGGGGCGCTCGCGGCGACGGGATGGCGGGAGGCGGTCGCAGGCGGCGCCCTGCGCGGCACGAACGTCCTGCTGGGGCGTACGCAGGACGAGATGACGGCCTTCCTGGCCATCACGTCCTTCGACGCGCCCCTCGACCTCGTCGCGGATCAGGTCTTCGGCGCGGGCATCGCCGAGATCGCCGGGCAGTGCGCCCGCGACGGGTCCCCCGCGTACGTGTACCGCTTCACCCGGCGGACGCCCGGGGACGGCAACGTCGAGGGCATCCCTCTGGGCGCCATGCACTGTGCGGAACTGCCCTTCCTCTTCAACAACTTCGACAGTTTCCGGGACGCGCCCACGCTGGGGCGGGTGAACGCGGCCGACCTCGACCTCGGACGCGCCTTCGCGGGTGCCCTCGCCGCTTTCACGGCGACGGGCAGCCCCAACGGGCCGGGGCTGGAGCCGTGGGGGCCGTGGCTGCCCTCTTCGGCCGGAGAGGGACCGGAGCCGGAGGTCAAGCGGTTCGGGCTCGCTCCCCGATAACCCTTTCGGGGGATCGCACAGATATTCGAACACGGGATACGCTGCTCTGCATGTCGACCTCACACGACGAGCCAGCGCTCTTCTCCGACCCCGACCTCGCGGCTCCCGCCCCGGTCCGGGGACCCGCGCCCTCCCTCGACCCGTTCCACGCCCCCGCCCCCGCCGGTCCCGCGGCCGGCCGGGCGACGGGGGAGGGGCGGGAGCCCATACGCCCGCGCGCCGCGGTGTCCGGCTGACGGGCCGTCCGCGGTTCAGGCGCCGGCGCTCCTGGCGTGCTCATCGGGCCGGCCCGGCCCCCGCTGTTGCGGGGACCGGGCCGGGAGCGCCGGTCGCGGGCTTCGGGCTCAGCGGGCCACGCCGGAGGGTTCCACGGGGACCGGCACGCCCTCCGGGCGGGCCGGCGGCGGGGCGATCGCCGTCTCGTCGTGGGTCATGTCGGGCAGCCAGTCGAGCCACGAGGGGAGGTACCAGTTGCGCTCGCCCAGCAGCGCCATCACGGCGGGGAGCAGGATGCCGCGGATGACGGTGGCGTCGATCAGCACCGCGAAGGCCAGGCCCACGCCCATCTGCTTCATGCTCTGCATGGACAGCGTTCCGAAGATCGCGAACACCGCGACCATGATGAGCGCCGCACTGGTCACCACGCCCGCCGTGGTGGTGATGCCGTGCCGGATCGCCTCCTGGGTGCTCAGACCGCGCATACGGGCCTCGCGGATCCGGGAGACCACGAACACGTGGTAGTCCATGCTCAGCCCGAAGAGGATCACGAACAGGAACAGCGGCAGCCAGGCCACGATCGCGCCGACCCCCTCGGCGCCCACCAGGCCCGCGCCCCAGCCGTGCTGGAAGACCACGGTGAGGATGCCGTAGGCGGCGCCCACCGAGAGCAGGTTGAGCACGATCGAGGTCAGGGCGATGGTCAGCGACCGGAAGGAGAGCAGCATCAGGAGGAAGGCGAAGACGACGACGAAGGCGAACACCGGGGGCACGGCGGCCCCGATCTTGTCGGTGAAGTCCATCGACGCGGCCGTCGACCCGGCCATGGGCGCGGTGACTCCGGCGACCTTGCCGAGGGTGTCGGGACGGACCTGGTCCCGCAGGATCCGCAGTGATGCCTCCGCCCGGGTCTCGTCCGTGCCGCCGGTCAGCGGCACCTTGAGGACGGCGACGTTCTCCTTCGGGTGCGTCTCGGTCTCCACCGGGCCGGGGCTGGCGCCCTTGGCCACCGCCTCATGGCTGAAGGCGTCGATGGCCCGGCGCACCTCGGGCGCGGAGATGTCGGAGGCCTTGACGACGACCTGCGCCGGCTCGGGACCGCCGGGGAACGCCGTGGAGATGTCCTCGTAGGCGCGGACGACCGGCAGCTTGTCGCCGAGTTCCTGGCTGAGTGTCAGGTTGGAGGTGTTCAGGCCCACCGCCGGCAGCGCGATGGCGATCAGCGCTCCGCCGGCGATCGCGGCGGACACACCGGGGCGGCGCAGGACACCGCCGAGCACGGTGCCCCAGAAGCGGGACTCGCCGCTGCGGGCCCGGCCGCGCCGCCGCAGGAAGGGCACCCGGCCCTTCTCGACCCGCTCGCCCAGCAGGGACAGCAGCGCCGGGAGCACCGTGACCGAACCGAACATCGCCACGGCCACCACCATCATCGTGGCCAGGCCCATCGCCTTGAAGTCGCCGATACCGGTGAAGAGGAGGCCCGCCATCGCCACGATCACCGTCACGCCGGAGACCAGGATCGCCCGTCCGCTGGTCGCGGCCGCGATGCGCAGCGCGGTCTGCGGATCGTGCCCGGCCTCCCGCTCCTCCCGTTCACGGCGCAGGTAGAACAGGCAGTAGTCGACGCCGACGGCCAGACCGACCAGCAGCATCACGGAGTTGGCGGTGTCGCTCATGTGCACCGCGTGGCTCACGACCGCGACCAGGCCGGTCGTCGCCAGGAAGGCCGTCATGGCGAGCGCGACCGGCAGCAGTGCGGCCACCAGGGCGCCGAAGGCGATCAGCAGGATGCCGAGCGCGACGGGGAGGGCCGAGTACTCGGCCCGCTGGAAGTCGCTGCCGAAGGCGTCGTCGAACACCTTCTGCGAGCTGGCCTCGCCGAACTGCTCGACGGTGAAGTCCGCGTGCCGGTCCTGGACGCCGTGCACGGCGTCGACCACCGGCTGCACGCGGTCGGGCGCGGTGTCCGGGTCGCCGCGCATGTCGAACTTCACCAGGGCCGAACGGCCGTCCTCGGAGACGGCCTTGATGTCGTACGGCGACTGGACGGCGGTGACCTCGCCGGTGCCCTTCACGGCCGTGATGACGTCGTCGACAGTGGCCCGGAAGGCCGGGTCGGTCGCCTTCACGGCCGCCGCCCCCGATGCCGCTCGGACGAGCACCATCTCGCCGGCCGGTCCGTTGCTGAGGCCGGCGTCGTCCAGGATCCGTACGGCCTGGCCGAATTCCCCCGGGACCTCCTCGCTGTCCGTCACGTCGACCCGGCCGGCCATCGAGCCGATGGTCAGCGCGAGGACGACGAAGAGCAGCCAGCCGCCCACCGCCGTCCACCGGTGCCGGGCGCTCCAGCCGCCCATGGCGGCGGCGATCCCTTGCTTGCCGTGTGCCGTACTCGCGGTACGGACGCGGCCGTGTGCGCTTGCCACGGTGTCGAACCCCCTCGGAGCCGGGCCGTGGCACCTCACCACCGCCTCGACCACGACGTTATGGGCCCCAGGACCGACGCCCCATCCGGCTGACCGGTGACTCCGCGGCGGGTTTCTCCTCCCCGGGACGTGGGGTAAACCCCCGCCCTCACGTGCCAGTGGCCCCTACACGCACCGCCTGTCCACGGGCCTTCCGGCACGTGGTGGCGGTGGGGGTCACCCCCGGTCGCCCCCCGCCCGGCGGGCCCGGGTCACTGGCGGTAGCCGGCGAGGAAGCGGCCGATGCGGCTGATCGCCGCGTCGAGGTCGTCGGCGCGGGGGAGGGTGAGGATGCGGAAGTGGTCGGGGCGCGGCCAGCTGAAGCCGGTGCCCTGGACCACCTGGATCTTCTCGCGCAGCAGCAGGTCCAGCACGAACTTCTCGTCGTCGTGGATGCGGTGCACCTTCGGGTCCAGACGCGGGAAGGCGTAGAGGGCGCCCTTGGGCTTCACGCACGAGACGCCGGGGATCTCGTTGAGTTTCTCCCACGCCCGGTCGCGCTGCTCGTGCAGCCGTCCGCCGGGCAGTACCAGGTCCTTGATGCTCTGCCGACCGCCGAGGGCGGCCTGGATCGCCTGCTGGGCGGGCACGTTGGGGCACAGCCGCATGGAGGCCAGCATCGTCAGGCCCTCCAGATAACTTTTGGCGTGCTGCCGCGGTCCGGTGACGACCAGCCAGCCCGAGCGGAAGCCGGCGACGCGGTAGGCCTTGGACAGCCCGCTGAAGGTCAGGCAGAGCACGTCGGGGGCGAGCTGTGCGGCCGTGTGGTGCACGGCGTCGTCGTAGAGGATCTTGTCGTAGACCTCGTCGGCGAAGACGACCAGGTGGTGCCGGCGGGCCAGGTCGAGCATGCCTTCCAGCAGCTCGCGCGGATACACCGCGCCCGTGGGGTTGTTGGGGTTGATGATCACCAGCGCCCGGGTGCGGCCGGTGATCTTCGAGGCGATGTCGTCGAGGTCGGGGAACCAGTCGGCGGACTCGTCGCAGACGTAGTGCACGGCCTTCCCGCCCGCGAGATTGGTCACGGCCGTCCACAGCGGGAAGTCGGGTGCCGGGATCAGCACCTCGTCGCCGTCGTCCACCAGGGCCTGCACGGCCATCTGCACCAGTTCGGAGACGCCGTTGCCGAGGAAGACGTCGTCCACGCCCACCTCGGCGAGGCCGCGCTCCTGGTAGTGCTGGGCGACCGCGCGGCGTGCCGAGAGGATGCCGCGGGAGTCGCTGTAGCCGTGCGAGGTGGGGAGGGTGCGGATGATGTCCTGGAGCAGTTCCTCGGGGGCCTCGAAGCCGAACAGCGCCGGGTTGCCGGTGTTGAGCCGCAGGACGCTGTGCCCGGCCTCCTCCAGTGCGTTGGCGTGCTCGATGACCGGACCGCGGATCTCGTAGCAGACCTCGGCCAGCTTGCTCGACTGCTTGTACTCCATGCGACGGCCTCCCGGTCCGGTCCCGCACCCCGCTGTATCAGGCACAGGCTACTGCTTGGTTTTACCAAGTGCGAGCTTGGAAAGTCCAACTCTTTGTCTACACTGGGACCATGCCGCGCCGAAGTTACGACCAGTACTGCGCCGTCGCCCGTGCCCTCGACACGGTCGGCGAGCGCTGGACGCTCCTGATCGTCCGTGAGCTGCTCGCGGGCCCCCGCCGGTACACCGATCTCCACGCCGACCTGCCCGGCGTGAGCACCGACGTCCTCGCCTCCCGCCTGAAGGAGATGGAGCGCGACGGCCTGGCCACCCGCCGCCGCCTGCCGCCCCCCGGCGCCGCGTACGTCTACGAACTCACCCCGCGCGGCCGGGACCTGCTGACCGTGCTCGGCGCGCTCGCCGGCTGGGGCGCCGCCGACCTGGGCGAGCCCCGCCCCACCGACGCCGTCCGCGCGCACTGGGCCGCCGTCCCCCTGATGCGCCGGCTGGCCGCGCTCCCCGGACTGCCCGGCGGAGTGGTCGAGGTCCGCCTCGACGAGGGCGCCTTCCACATCGAACTCGGCGGCCTCACCCCGTCGTACGCGGACGGACCCGCCAAGAGCCCCGACGCCGTCCTCGCCCTGCCGGCCGGCGCCCGCGCCCTGCCCGACGCGCTGGGGGACGGAGCCGCCGAGGTGACCGGGGAGGGCCCCCTCGCGGAGGCCCTGCGCGGGGCCGGGGCCTGAGACCCCGGGGTACCGTGCTCCCATGGGACGCCGCAGTGTGGAACTCGGCCGGGTCCAGGAGACCCTGCTCATACCGCTGTTCGCCCGCGCGGCCGAGACGGCCCGGCGGCGGCCGCTGACGCGCGACCCGAAGGCCGTGGAGCTGGTGGAGTCCTTGGACTACGACTTCTCGCGGATCGGAGGCGGCTTGAGGCTCCTCGGGGCGGTGTTCCGCGGCGTCATCCTCGACGCCTGGGTCCGCGAGTTCCTGGACGCCCACCCCGCGGGGACGGTCGTCGAGCTCGGCTGCGGCCTCGGCACCCGGTACGAGCGGCTGGACAACGGCACCGCCACCTGGGTCGAACTCGACCTGCCCGACGTCATCACGCTCCGCCGCGAGCTGCTGGAGGAGAGCGGACGGCGGCGCATGGTGGCCGGCTCCGTCACCGAACCCGGCTGGACCGCCGCCGTCGGGGCCGCCCCCGGCCCGTACCTCTTCGTCTCCGAGGCCGTGCTCGTCTACCTCACCGAGGCGGCGGTCAGGACCGCGATCGGGCTGCTCACGAAACATTTCCCGGGCTCCGTCCTGCTCATGGACACCGTCCCCGCTGCCGTCGCCCGCCGTGAGCGTGCCGTCAATGTCGCCTGGAGCTGCGAGGACCCGCGGGAACTCGCCGACTGGGGACTGCGGTTGCGCGACTCGCGCGCCCTGTGGGAGCTGCCGCCGGAGGCCCGCGCCCGCCTCACCCCGGGACGCCGGGTGCTCACCGGTCTCCTCAACCGCGCTTCCGGAAAGGGCGGTTCACGCTTCAGCCGGTTCGACATCGGCTGAGCGAAGACCCTTGGCCCCCGTCGCGGTGCCCCGGTACCGTCGGCGCCGGGGGTGGGGGGATGACGTCGACGGCTGGGCGGCCGGCAGTGGTGGCGTACGCCACGCGACCGGTCGCGCTGGTGGCCCTGGTGCTCGCGGCGGTCCTGACCGCGCTGTCGGGGCGGTACGGCTTCCACCGCGACGAGCTGTACTTCCTGGTCGCAGGCGATCACCCCGCCTGGGGGTATGTGGACCAGCCCCCGCTGACCCCGCTCGTCGCACGGCTGTCGACGTCCGTCTTCGGCGACAGCCCGGCCGGGCTGCGCGTCGCGGCGACCGCCGCGTGCGCCGCGACCGTCTTCCTGGCCGCCGCGCTCTGCCGCGAAATGGGCGGGAGCCGCAGGGCGCAGGTGCTCGCCGCCGTCTTCACGGGCGTCTCCGGATTCGTCCTGGCCGTCGGCCACATGGTCTCCACGGCCACCTTCGACGTGCTCGCCTGGCTCGGGGTCTGCTGGTTCGTGCTCCGGCTGCTGCGCACCGGGGACGGCCGGTGGTGGCTCGGGGTCGGCGCGGCCGTCGGCGTGGGCCTGGAGAACAAGTACCTGGTGGTGCTGCTCGTCCTCGCCCTGCTCGGCGGACTGCTGCTCACGGGTCCGCGCCGGGTGCTGCGCGGCTGGTGGCCGGTCGCCGGCGCCGTACTCGCGCTCGCGCTGGCCCTGCCCAACCTGTGGTGGCAGGCCCGTAACGGCTGGCCGCAGCTCACCGTCGCGGGCGGTATCAGCGCCGACGACGGCACGGAGAACCGCCTGCTGTTCGTGCCCGAGCAACTCCTCTACCTCTCCCCGGTGTTCGTCCCCGTCTGGATCTCCGGCGGCCTGCGGCTGTGGCGCGATCCGGAGCTGCGCTGGGCCCGCTCCTTCGCCCCGGCCTACCTGATTCTGTGCGTCCTGGTGCTCGCGAGCGGCGGCAAGCCCTACTACGCGCTTCCGCTGCTGGTCGTCCTGCTCGCCGCGGGCTGCGAGCGCTACGCCGCGAAACCGCGGGACACGGTCCTGCCGGTCGCGTTGACGGCCGTGCTGACCGCGCTGCTGTCGCTGCCCGTACTGCCCGCGGGAGCGGTCTCCGTCGTGAACGCCGTCAACGCAGAGCAGGGCGAGCAGATCGGCTGGCCCCGCCTTGCGGACGCCACCGCCGAGGCGTGGGCCCGCATCCCCGAGGCGGACCGCGGCCGCGCCGTCCTCCTCGCCCAGAACTACGGCGAGGCAGGCGCCCTCGCCCACTACGGCCCCGCGCGCGGCCTGCCCGCCCCGTACTCCGGCCACATGAGCTTCTACGCCTGGGGCCCGCCCCCGGACTCCGCCGACGGCCCCGTCCTGCTGGTCCGCCGGCGCGACGCCGACGGCATCGAAGCCCACTTCACGGGCTGCCGCCAGGTCGGCACGGTCGACAACGGCCACGGCGTCGACAACGAGGAACAGCAGGCCGCCATCGTCCTCTGCGACGGCCCCGCCGCCCCCTGGTCGACCCTCTGGCCGTCGCTGCGGCACTTCTACTGAGCCCCGGGGCGGCCAAAAAGGTGTGACCTGAAACGTCGCGCACCGTGCCTCAATACGGCCGTTCCCATGTCCCGGCCGCTTCTTCACGATCGCCGGTGGCCCGGATCGCCCCCCACCGGCACGCCGCATACCCGCGGAGCGCAATAGAATTTCGGTGCCGAATTCCGAAAGGTATTGGCGCGGATATCCATCGGGAAATCGTGAAGGTTGGCCCGGCCGGATCCTCATTGTCCGCGGATCGTAACTGCTCATCAGTGGTGCTGTCACGACGCTATTTCTGGCTGGCGTTGTGCCGGAACGCATTGTCAAAGTGGAGGCCGTAGCGGGGAAAAGCCCCGGCACGAAAAGGAAAGCAGGCAAGGCATGAAGGTCTCCACCGCACTCCGCGCCGTACCCGTTCTCGCTGTGGCGCTCGCCGCCCTCACCGCGTGCGGGCCGGAGACCGGCACGGCCGCCGGAAGCGCTTCGGATGCCTCGTCGGGGGCGACGGCCCCGGGATCGTCGTCGGGCGGGGCTTCTTCGCCGGCCTCCCGGGGCGATCTCAGCGGGGAGGACTCAGCCTCCGACGGGGCGGTGACGAGGGACCGTTCGGGCGCGCAGGACGCGGACTCCGGGCCGGCCCGCGACGGTGGGCCCCAGCGGTGCACCTCGGAACACCTGCGGGTCTCCGTTGAGAACCAGGACAGCGGTGCGGGCACCACGCACTTCCAGTTGGTGTTCCAGAACACGGGCACCGCACCGTGCACCCTGGCGGGATTCCCCGGGGTGTCCTTCCGCGGCCGTGACGGAGCCCAGATCGGCGCGGCCGCCGACCGTGCGACGGGAACGCGTGCCACGGGTGTCACCTTGATCCCCCACGCCCACGCGGCCGTCGACGCACAGGCGCTGAACGGTCAGGCCGGACTCTCCGACGCGGAGTGCCAGTTGACGAGCGTGTCCTTCCTGGCCGTCTTCCCGCCGGAGTCGCGGGAGCAGATCGACGTGCCGTGGACGACGTCCGAGTGCAGCGTCCGCGGCGTCCACGGCCTCCGGATCGGCCCGGTCCACCCCGTCCGCTGACCCCCGATACGGGAGCCGGCGGGACGTCCCGGCGCCCGGACCCCGCCACCTGTTCGCGGATGTGGGCACCGCCCGCCTGTCACCTTCCTGACAGGCGGGCGTTGGGCTGGGCTCAGGCGGCCGACCAGGTGCGGAACACGGCGGCCTGCCCGTGATGGGTTCCGTCGGCGTCCGTGAGATTCCACATGCAGACGTCCTCGATCCGGAAGATCCGGCCGTCCTTGCGCAGCCGCAGCCCCCGGTATCCGTCGGCGTAGCCGAGGGCGTTCACCGACGCGAGCAACGCGTCCCGGTCCGGCTGCGCCTCGGGCGCGGCCGAGCGGCGCGAGGGGAGGCCGATGAACTCCTCCCAGGTGTAGCCGAAGGACCGTTGCGCCGTGCGGTTGGCGTAGACGAACAGCGGGTCGGCCGACGCATCGTGCGCCAGCAGGCCGAAGGGCGCGTTCTCGTACAGCCACCGGGCCGCCTCGGCGTCCGACGCCCACACCGGCGGGCCCAGGCTGACCCCCACCAGGCGGCGGTAGCTGCCCAGGAGGAGGCTGGCGAAGCACGGATCCCCGCGCCGGTCGGCCGGCGCGGGGATCCGCGGGGAGGGGTCAGTCACCGTTCTCCACCCAGCTCATGAGCTTGCGGAGCTTCTTGCCGGTGGTCTCCAGCAGGTGGCTCTCGTCGGCCTTCTTGTACTCGTTGTACTTCGGCAGGCTGGCGTTGTACTCGGCGATCCAGTTGTTGGCGAAGGAGCCGTCCTGGATCTCGCCGAGGATCTTCTTCATCTCGGCCTTGGTGGCGTCGGTGATGA
>NZ_JBEYWO010000037.1:0-79191 GCF_040644455.1 Streptomyces sp. NPDC046977 | reverse complement strand
AACCCGGAATTCGCAGACCACATCTTCGTGATCTTCAACCGCCTCCACACCAAGGACAACTACCCCGGCAGCGGCATCGGCCTCGCCCTGTGCAAGAAGATCGTCGAATTCCACGGCGGCACCATCACCCTCGACACCACCCACACCCCCGGCACCCGCATCACCTTCACCCTCCCCACCACCCCACCCAACAACAACCCCGACCACACCTGAACCCGCACCCGCCCACCGCCCCGCATCGGCACCCGCCCGGATTAGCGGTGGCACGCGCCCTGCCGCACGTTCGACGCCCGGCCGATCCGCGGGTCACCAGCGCCGGTGTCAGCAGCGCCAAAGCCTCCGCCTGACGGGTGACTGTTCGCCCCCGGGCATCGCTGAAAGACACGGCCAACAGGGAAGAAGCTCAACCGATCACTCTTCGGACGATCGCTTCACATCGGCGCCAGCAGGGCGGCCTTGCACCAGGCCGCCTATGGCCCAGGACGTAAAGGGCGGCCCCGCCCTGAGGGGGCTGTGAGTTCCGCGGGGACGGGACCGCACCACCAGGATGCAGCAGTCCACGACGGCAAGCCACGCGACAGGAGCGGCAGGGCCCCTGCCGCCACCCGGCAACAGGGGCCCTGCCATCAGCCAGCAACCGGAGCGGACCGGGCCTGCCACTCCCCACCCTGCCCGGCCCCACAGGACAACACCCGCGGACCGCCGCCTCCCGGGTGACAGCGTCCCGCGCAGCCCGGTGTGGAGATCGAGGCTGAGATCAGTGCGGAGCGTCCGCACCGACCTCGCGCGGAAGATGCCGGGCCCACCGCTGATACGCCGAGCGCCAGGTCGCGTTCACCGCGGCGCCGATCTCCTCCCGCGTCGCGCCCTGTCCCCGCGCAGCCACGCCAGCCGGCGGCGCCTGCCGCTCGATCATCGACTCCAGCCGGCCCACCGCCTCCAGCACCACCAGGGGATAGGTCACCGCCACATCGGCCAGCAACAGCTCCAGCCGGTCCACCACATCCGCCAGTTCCTCCCGCGCCCCACCCACTACGTCAAGGCCCCTTCACAACGACCGTCACGATTCCTTGACACCCGCGTCAAGCCCCTATAGCCGAACAAGATCAGATATGTCAAGGCCCCTTGACGTGAAAGATCGGCCATCGCAAGCCCCTGAAAGACCTCGATCCAGCGAACCGTGAACGTCAAGGGCCCTTGACAAATCCCGCGACCCAAACAGATGCGGTCAGCCACTGCCCCAGCGGTGCGCAGTCGCGCCCCGCCATTCCACCCAGCGCGGGTCGTCGACCACCAGGTCCGGATCGGGCAGCCCGGGCGACCGCAGGATCAGCAGCAGGTCGTGTTCGGAGAACGCCGTCCCCACGTAGTCGTCCTCCGCGCGGCCGGCCCGGTACATGGTGACCAGCCGCCCACCCCGGGGCGACGGGCCGTGCACCACGAACCGCGCATCATCCACCCCTCCAGCCCGCCGCACCGAACACCCCGGTGCGCACCCCCGCCCGTACATGCCGGGCGCACGCCGCGCACCTCCATCCCAGTGACAGCCCTCCGTCCACAGGCGCGTCACCAAAACTCACCGCCCGCCGGTGAGCTTGCATGAACACCGCGCACCGACGTCACCGTCGCCGTCCGGTACGCACCACAGGGCTCCGCCAGGCCGTCACAATCCAGGCGGGGCCCTGCGCACTCGCCGCCCCACGACTGGCGGCAACTACGACATCGGCCCCGGCCTCCCCACCACCGGCACCGCTGGAGACGGCGCGACTCCGATAACTGCCCAGCTCACCACCGCGCCGCGTAGACGCGCCGGAGCCAGCCCCGGTAGTGTCACCGCTTCCCAATGCGGTCCTTGACCTGGCCCTGACCTGGCCTTGACCCCGGCGCAGTCCTGGCTCGCTTTGGCCGTGGGCGCGCGTAGTCCTGTGGGAAGTCGCCAGCACGGGCGAGGCCTGCGAGGGCACCTCCGGATGCGGCCTGATTCCGCGAATCTCCGCCCCCATCCGCTAGTTGCTTAATTGGATTTACCATTGTAGAGTTGGGATTGCTGGGACGGCCATTCCGCCCAACTCCCCGGCGGGGCGCCCTGACAGCCTCCCGACCGCCCAAAGGAAGGACTCCCCCATGAGCAGCACCGCACAAGCGACGCCACCCGTGCCGAGCATGACCACCGGGTGCACGCGGGGAGGCTCGCGACCGCTGCACATGCGGGTAGGTCCAACGCGCAGCGGCGGGGCACTACCGCGTTGGAGCGTCTGCGGGAGCCGGAGCTGACGGCCGAGAACGTCCGCATAGACGGATTCTTCGAGACCATCACGCGTGCCCAGTACGAGACCAGATTGTGGCAGGACCTCCTCGATGCCTTCCAGTCGAGCCACGATGCCGTGACCACCTGGCACGAGCAGATGGCGAAGGCGGAGCTGGCAGCGGAGCACCCGGAGGGCGGCATGGGAAACCCCGTTGCCGACGCCCGCCGTCACCTGTGGCTCGAAGCCAAGCGCGACTCCGCCCGGGCCGCCGCCGACTCCTTCCGCCGGGTCAGCTGACCCCCGACGACGGGGTTCAGCCGCACGGCTGGACCCCGGCTCGCCCCGCATGAGGCCCGCCCGCCCGGGCCCCGAGCCCGTCACTCCATGAACACCCCGACACCGTAAGAAAACTCCGGCCATGCACACTCTGCCCCTTCCCGACGGCTCCGGCGTACTCTCCCTCACCGACCGGCCGACCGACGACAACTTCCTGCCCCTCCCTCATGGGCTCACCCTGGACGACGCCGTGGCCGTCCGCGCCCACGAGGTGCGCGCCGGTGACCTACTGGTCGCCGAGTTCTCCGACGGCACCGGCGTCCGCCCGACCGAGCACGTCCCCGCCCCGTACCCCGCCCATCCGCACGCAGTCCGCGACTGCCCGTGTAAGGGGTGCGAGGAGTGCGAGGACCTCGGCACCTGGACGCTCGCCGAACCCGGCCGCGTCGCCGACGTCGCCTTGCGCTTCATCTGTCTGGCCCCCGCTGAGGACGACGAGCCGTGCACCCTCGTGTTGCGCAACCGGCCCGTGGCCGTCATCCGTGCCGACGTCGTGGCGCGCGCTGAAGCCGCCGCCGAGAAGGCGCCGGAGTCCGAGTCCGTCTACTCCGTCACGTGGCACAACGACTTCGAGGCGTCCAGCCCGCAGGAGGCGGCGCGGCTCGCGTATGAACAGCTGCGGAGCTACGCCACGGACGCGTGGCCGCCCGTGCTGGAGGTCGAGGACGAGCAAGGTGAGCGCGTCACCATCGACCTGAACGCCGGGAAAGAGGCGAGCGGGTGAGCCTCGAACCTCCGTCTGCTCCCCTTGAAGCACCTCGAAAGGCCCTCATGCCCAGCATCACCGCAGCGCCCTTCTCAGCGTCGGTCGACGCCGTCCTTTCCGTCCGACGGCGGCCGGCGTCGGTGCGTACTTCGATCCCGAGGCACGCGTGATCTTCGCGTACCCGGCCTCCGTTGCGCAGGACCGCATCTTTGACGGCGAACACATCATGCTCACGTGGTCGGCATTCGACCTGGACAGTCCCCACCAGGACCGAGCGCGGTTCGAGGCCACCGCGTGGATTTCCGACGGGCGCCGGGACTTCCACCAGCTCGGCACCGTTTACACGACGCCCGTGCGGCGCACCCTTGCGGCCGAGGCTGGGCAATGCGCACGTGCCGTCGACGAGTGGTTCAGCAGTCCGCGCCCCACCGCCGGCGCGCTGCTGCTGGGCGCGCTCGCCGAGTACGGAATCCGCGCCGACTCCGACGACGTCGGCATGAGCTACGCCGTCGCCTTTGACCCCGAGACTCCGTCGTGGAACGTTCGCTCCGGCTTCCACCTGTCGGTAGGTGACCGGGATCCCTCCGTGGAGCATGTGCCCGCCTCGCACACGGGATGGACCGTGTTCGTGCACGACGATCAGGGCGAACCGATCGGCGATCCGCTGTACATCGCAGGCGGCGGCGGGCTCGTGGACTGCGCCAGCGACTCGGCCGCCGTCGCGGCAGTGATCGCGGACTTCCTCAGCGCTCCCGTTTCGCGACACTGCGACTGCTACTCACAGGAGCGCTACGGGCGGCGCCACGACCGCGAGTGCAACCGGTACCGGCGCCCGTGACCGGGTTCGCGGCCGACCGGCGTCCGCGACGGGCGCAGCCATTCCCCACTGATCGACAGGACACCATGAACGACTTCCGCCCCACCGACGCCGCCCTGGCCTGCCTGCGCCTGGACCCTCACGCCCGTCATGTGCCCGCGTGGATGTACGTACAGCGAGTCGGCGACGGAACCATCTCCTTCGTCGGCTCCAGCCGCGTCAGCACCCCCGCCCACCCGCTCCACTACGGCAGTACCCGCACCCACCAGCTTGTCGTGGGCGAGCTGATCGTCCGGCCTCACTTCGTCGTCGGCACCGACGCCTTGCGCGGGCAGGGCCTGGGCGGCATCGCGGCGCAGGGCGGCCACGACTTCGTCCGCTACCTCAGTTGCGGCGACGTCATCCTCGACCCTTACGACAAACTTCCCAAGTACATTGCATAATAGGTTTTACGGGTGCAAAGTTAGATTCATCAGTCGGCCACTACGGCCCACTGCCCGGACTGCCACCGATGCGTGTGCTGGCGCTCCACGTGCTGCGCCGAACAACGACCGGACTACTGGCCGCCGGAGAAGATTGAAGCGGGGCGGGAGGCATCGCCTCCCGCCCCGCCTTGTCGTTCGGCTCGGCCGGCGAACCTGCATCTCGCGAGCGCGGGACTGCTCAGGCGCCGAGGCCGATGTAGGCGACGTGCGTGCTGCACCCCAGTCGCTGTCAGGCCAGCGATGACGTCGTCCCAGATGCAGCCGACGTTGGGCAGGAAGTGACCTGCTGTCCCATGAGGTTCCGGCGACGCGCGTTCTCCTCAACGAGATCCCGGTTGCCGGGGTGGATCTCAATGGACTTGCCGCGGCCCCGCCTGTTCAGGATCCGATTGGCGGGCCAGGAGCTCGGGATCCCTCTCCTCGACCGGTACGTCGCCAGCGGGCGCATTCTGAGGGCCAGCCACGCTGCTGGGTGCACTGGTTTCGGTGGCCTGCGGCGCCTTGACCAGGGTGGGATCGACCGAGTCGGGGACATCGGTAAAGCGGGCACACGCCAGATCCGCGCGGAGGACGGCGCACGCCAGCGTCCCGAAGTCCCGCTCTGCGTAATCGACTTCGGCCCGATCGTCCCGCCGCCGCACGGTCAGGGTGACGTCAGCGTCCAAAGCCGCCACAAGCTCCGCCTCGTCGGTGTCCACTGCGGCCACGACCGGCACCTTCAGCAGTCGCGCAACGTGAGTCAGGGCCTGCGCCGCCGCCGGCAGGGCCCGGCCGGACAGCGGCACGGCCGGATCGTGAGCCCGCTGCAACCGGTCCACGACGACCAGCGCCAACCCCTCGATGTCCCGCGCCACCTCGGCGATGTCCGACGCCGTCAGCCCGGCCCCGTCGTCGATATGCCACACCGAACCCGCCAGGACCGACAACTGCGCCCCTACAGTGGCCGCCCTTTCCTGCTCCTCGTCGGTGAGCTGGCCTGTGCGCAGAGCGCGGTAGTTCACCGCGGCCTGCGCTGCGATAACCCGCATCGCTACGTCCGTCCGCGTCAACCCGGATGCTGCGTACAGCACCGGCAGCCGTCGGCGCAGCACCGTGTCCGAAGCTACCGCCGCCACCAGCAGTGACGAGCCCGCACCGGGGGCGCCCGCAACCAGAGTCAGCTTCCCCGGCAGCAGGCCGCCCACGACCTCATCCAGCCCGCGCAGCCCGAACCGCGCCGCCTCCGTCGGCGGGCCGCCCGAGCCCTGGAGCGCCATCACTTCCCGGAGCACATCCCCCAACGCCGACACGGACCGGCGGCTCGCCCCGGCCAGACCCGCCCCGGGTACGGGCTCCGCCGACTCCCCCGCAGGCTCGGGGTCCATGGTGTCCAGCTCACCGGGCGCGGCAGCGTCGTGGGCCTCATCCGGCGCAGCGACCGAAGCGACTCGCAACTCGATGTCTCCCGCCGCCGGGTCCTGCACCCCACCGGGGGCGGGCCGTGGCCGCTCGGGCTGTGCCACGCTGGGACGGCCCGCTGGGCGGACCATGGCCAGGGGCGCCTGGCTCGCGTTCATCAGCACCGCGACCGGAGCCCCCTCGCGCGCTACGACGACGCCGTGCGCATCGTGCTGCGTCGTCGCCTTGCCGGTCACCTCCTCGACCAGGGCGTCGAGTTCGCCGAGCACCGATGCTTCGTCCCGGACCGGCCATGTCTCGGGCAGGCCTGCGTGCTCGGCGTTCAGCGCCACCACCGGGACCAGCGCTGCGCGGGACGACGTCGACGACTTCGACCGGTACACCTCCACCCACACTTCGCCGGATGCCATCTCGCCCAGCAGCGCCGCCCAGTCCTGGGCCGCTTCGCGCGCCGACAGCGTCAGATGGCGCCACCCGCTCACCGCAACCTTCACCGGCCCGCCGTCGTCCGGGAGCAGGGCGGCGTTCACCAGGACCGCGGCCGGCGTCGTGCGGTCCAGCAGCACCTGCGGTGTCGCCGGCACGCCCTGCTCCGGATCTCCCGCCGCCGCGACGACCAAGTCCCCCAGCTTGGGCCGTGCTGCTGTCTGGGCCCACGACGGCCATTCGCTCAGCCGAGACCGTGCGCTCTCGTCCAGACACCCCAGGGGCACCAGGGCCGCCCGGGCCTCCTTCTTCCCTCTCCCCTTCGTCACGACCGTCACCACACCCGGCTTGCCGCCCTGAGGCCGGGCCTGGGTCACAAGCTCGAAGAGCCGCCCTCGCGCCACCGACACCTGCAACACTTCAGGGGCACCGTCCGTGCCAGCGCCCACCCACACCGACCCCCAGTCGGCTGGCACAGCATCAGACAGAACAGAACGATCAGACATGGAGGACTCCAGAAGACGAGGCACCGACACTCGGCGCACGCCGCTATGGCACATCAACCCGTAACAAGAAGGTGGGCGGCACCCGTAACACTAGCCCCTTGCTGCCCCTGCACGCCCCGAACTCGTAACAAGTGCCCGAAAGTGGCAGCATGAGCGGCGCCGCAAACCCGTAACACCCATCCTCACATATTGCTTAATTGGAAATATAGCTGTAGAATTTTCCGTATGGAACACACCGCATCTGTTCGCCGCCCGGTCGCCGCCGCCCTCGCTACCCACGGCCTCGCCTTCATCGCGCTGATCGTTCTCCCCTTCGACGGGCTCCTCGCCCAAATCATCATCGGACTCGTCGCCGGAATCATCGGCGGCATCCTCGGGCCGCGCGTGGCCGCGCGTCTGTCCGGCAGCAACAGCTGACCCCCACACACAACAGGCGGCAGGCGCCCGGCGCCCCGCCACCTGATCTCCGCACCGGGGCGCGCACGGACCGCCGTTGCGCCCCGGTCGGAAGGAAAAAGCAAGACCAGGCAGATCAAGATGCCGTGCGGACTGGGGATCGGCCCCGGAGGACAGTGCAGCATCGCAATGTGCTTCAACGCGGCCACTCGCGTCCTGGACGACGCCATCGTGGACGTGGCGCCGGGCGTGTACGAGTTCGTCACCACTCACGGGAACGCTCGTTCGTCGGCGATGCCCCCCGCACGGTCATCTTCGCCCACGTCGAACCGATCGCCTGAGATACCCGCCATCCGGGGCGGCGAAATCGCCTCCCGGCTGTAGGGCCCCTCAGAGGGGGCGGATCCACCCTCCCGACAATTGCTTAATTGGACTTATCGCTGCATGGTGTGGGTCTAGGGCAGTAAGGCCGGCCCTCCCCGGAGAAGCCACGTTCAGGAGCTCGGATCATGAGGAAGTGCAGCCAGTGCGACACCAACAACGCTCCGCAGGACGAGATCTGCATGATCTGTGACTCGCCGCTGCCCGCATCCCGCGTTCGCATCAACCTCACCGGACGCAAGAGGTCGCAGAGTGCTCAAGCGGGGTGATGCGGCCGCGCTGCGCTGCCTGGGCGCGGCGCCCCCGGACGGTCCGCTCGGACAGTCCATGGCGAACGCCGACGCCCGGCCCGCAGCCGGGCGGCGAGACCGCCCCCTGAGAACTCTCCAGCGGGCATCGTCGGGTCCCTCTTCACTTTCGTACTCACCAATGACCCGACGCAGCAGCGAGCGCGGGGAGGGGTGATCCCGCCCCCTCCCCGCGCCCCCCGATGGCCGCTCACTTCTGAGCGGCCATCAGTATCTCCAATTACGCAATCGCGCCCCTCTGTGGGTCGCCGCCCGCACCCCGGTCGGCCGGACTCCCCGGCATCCGCCGAGCCCCACCGAACTGACCCGGCCTCCGTCGAGACGTCAGCCAGAGCCTTCAACCGCCACCCCGGACCCAACCCACTGACTCACCCTCTCCGCGATTTCGTGCCAACTGTCCTCTCTCGTATCTGCGTCCAGTTCCATTCCTCCGTCTCACTGCTCTGCTCTGCTCTGCTCTGCTGCTCTGCTCTGCTGTTCTTGTTCCTCCTCCTAAACTCGCCGGCATCCCTCACCCGATCTCGCATGCTGTTCCTGGCCAACTAGCCCTGTAGGGAAGTAGTCGGCGTTCCACGGTCCTTCGGATACATGGCTTGACCTGGCCTTTCGTCACCTTCAGAGGTCGGTCCCGGTGCGACCAGAGGCGCGACCAGAGGCGCGACCAGGAGCGCGACGAGAGGCGCGACCAGAGGTGCGACGAGAGGCGCGACCTCGTCCGGCCCACCGCATACGGACGATCCAACGCCGTTGGTGCCCGGCGCCGACTGCTTGTCTCGGGTGGGCTGGAGGCCCGGTTCACCCGAGGTGCCCGGTGTTCTGGCCGCCAAAGGGTGAATTTGCCTCCCTGAATCGCTGGGTGCAGGAGGTGCCGGTGAGATCGCCCCGCTGCCGTCGTGCGGCCATCGGGGCGATTCCGCCTCCCTCGTCAGTAAGGACGGTCCGTCCTGCCGGGGTGATCTCCCCTCCCCACCGACGTTGGAGGGTGAATTCGCCCCTCCTGGAGGAGGGACAATTCACCTCCGCCGTCCTGTCGGCGGCTCCACGGTCCGGGGGGTGATTCCTCCCTGGCACACGGCCGTGGCGGCCCCAAGGGCGGTGCTCCCGGGATCCGGATTATGCGGTGAGGTCGACCGGCTGGAGGCAGCAGCAGAGGTGACGTTCGCCGCGGCTGTACGTGTAGCCGCGGCCGCGGCACTCCGGGCAGTCCGGGTCGTGTTCCTGCGGGACACCGGCCGTGCAGTCGATCGGTTCGGCCCAGACGGGCACGAGAATGCCGTCGCCCTGGTCGTCCCACGGCATTGACCCTAGAGGTGTGCTTCGCGGCGTCTGTGTGACATCGCGGCGTGAAGTTTCTGGGGTGGAGGGGCCGTCACCCGTGGCGTCGGCCCCGTGTTTCCGTGCGGTCAGTGGGCCAGGAGTTCTTCGAGGATGCTGTCGATGTCGAGCGCGTCGGACTCGCTGTCTGCGGGGACCGCCTCATAGGTCTTGTCGAGCCAGGACTTGACGGGGGCCACCAGGCCTTCGAGGCGCGCGAATCCCTCGGGGGTCTCCAGTTCGATACTGAAGCCGGGGTCCTGGGTGGTCCCGATCGGGGTGATCTTCACGTCCCCGATTCCGGCGGGTGCCGTCATACCCTGCGCCAGCAGTTCGCGGGCGAACGTCCACCGGACCATCTCGTCGGGCGAGATGTCGAAGGAGAGCTGGACGGCGTAGGGGTCGGCGCTCAGGTAGTAGAGCCTCACGGGCACCGGGACTCGCACGTCGTGCTCAGTCACGAACGTCATGCAGATCTTCTTTTCCAGACCGGGAAAGCCCATGGATGATTCCTGTTCTTCGGCGTTGAGAGCCGTCGGTGACGACGGGGGTGGGGCGGTGGAGGCGGCAACGCCATGGTTCAAATGGTACTACTATATTTCCAATTAAGCAACAGGCGAAGGCGGTTGATACCGCTCCCCGCCACCTGGAAGCACGCTTCGCCGGCGTAGCGCTGAAAGGGCACGCAGGCCGGGGTGGTGGATTGAACGGCGGGATCGGTTCTCGCAGGCCACCATCGGTCCTTGATCACGTCGGGCATTGACCTTGTGCGGCTGGGGCCGCTGATCACGGCCAATCAGGATCCGGGCCGGGGCGCCGATCAGCCGGCCATTCACCGCAGGGGCTCGATGGCCTCCTCCAGCGTGGCCAAGTACCGCGGGGTGCGCCGTCGATTTCCCTGATCCGCTTCAAACGGCGCGGCATCCAGTTCACGCCGGCCTTGCCGAGCTTCCGGAGACGATGGATGTCGCTCTTCTCGTCCCACCGGCCCCAGCGCTCGGCGTCGAGGACCGCAGGTGCGGGTGGAGCTGGTCGTAGGCGACCGGGTCGAGGTGGAAGGCGCCGGCGTCGCGGCAGTCGGTCCCCACTTCGGCCAGCACCACCATGACGCTGCTCCTGCTGGCTCCGGACTCGGCGACCCTCTGCCGGGACTGTGGCCGCCGGATCAACCTGCTTGGCCCCGGGCTCGATGATCAGCTCTGCAAGCCGTGCCGGGAGCAACTGCGTGCGCCTGCCGCCTCCAGAACCCCGGAGCGCCAGCGCGCCTCGGCGCGGAGCGTTGGGTGGCCCGGGGAGAGCTGTGAGCGGTTGGCGCTGCCGACCCGGCCGGTGTGCGCGCGGCACCCGGCGAAGGAACTTCTCGCCGAGGTGGCCGGACGGTGATCGGCCGCCTCGTCCGCACTCGTGCGCGCGCCAGAGGCGTGCGTTGGAGTTCGGTCCTGCCTCCTCGGTGCGCTGTCGGGTGACGTCGGCGCGCGCGGTGCCTACCGACGTGCGCTTGGGGCAGGCGCGCGGTGCCAAGCAGCGGTTAATCAACGGATCGGACGCGGCTTCACAGGGCGGGTCGGCGACTTCACGGAGCTGTCAGGCTTGTGACGTGCTGTAGTCATCAGGGATGCGGATGACTCCCCAATCCCGATGTGCCCATACCGGATTACCCCTTGTCCAGCTTGAGGACCCCTCGGCGGCCGCCCCTTGCCCAGGCCAGTTTCGCTACCGGCCGGCTGGCGCCCTTGTCCGGGTGGGCGCGGCCGGACCGCGGTGGATCTCGGGGGAAATATCGCTCAGGGATCCGCCCTTCACGTTCATCACGCTGTGTCAGCAGAGGGTGGTGGACGCACCGGTGCTGCGGGGCGGGATACAGGGGACTGGCGCGCCGCGCGCGCCGGCCTTCCGTTCGGCAGGTGCGCACTGTGCCGAGCGAGGTGCGCACGGTGCGCACGGAGAAGGTCCCAATGGCGCGCCGTGCGTTGCGAACCTGCCACCGAAGGCGCGCACCGGTGCGCACGGCCCGCGCGCATCGCGCACCGCACCAGATCCGCGCTGGTGCGCCGGCCCGAGCGCGCGATGCGCACCGTGCGCGCACCCCTTGTCCAGCCCGCGCACCAGTGCGCGCACGTCCACCGCACCCCTTGTCCAGTACGCGCGCCACCGCGATGCCACGCGCGTTCCTCCTGGGCCGCCCCCCTCGGCCTGTGCGGTCAGACCGCGGACAAGGGGGGTCAAAGGATCGTGAGCGGCATCCCCACCGGATGACTAAGGACGGTCTCGGATGTCGCACCGCACAAGCCACCTCAGCACCTCTTCCGCCTCTGCCACCGACGAGGGCTCCAGCACCCTTCGGAGCCTGAACCGCGACTGGGCGGCACTGTCCAACGACCACCGCGCCTGCGACCTGGTCGCCGACTGGGCCGCCGAGCACCCGCTGTTCGCCGGCGCCCAGAACCCGCAGGGTGTCGTCGACAAGATCAGCGCCCTGTTCCGGAGCGGCGCCTGGGAGGACCACGACCAGGCGATGTCCATCCTGCTGCGGCGCGCCAAGGGCACCGGCGCCGATCAGGGTCTGGCCTGGCGAACGGCGGCTCGCGTCATGCTGCCGAAGACCGTCTCGATGGCCAAGTCCCAGCAGCGCGAGGGAATCCGCTGGGACGACATCGTCGCGGCGATGTTCAGCGCGCTGTTCGAGGTCGTGGGCACCTACCCGCTGGAGCGCCGCCCCCGGGGCGTCTTCGCGAACATCTCGATGGACACCCTCGTCCTCGCGCAGAAGACCATGGCGGCCGACTACGACGACCGATCGACCCTGCGGGACATCGGGGACTCGCTGCTGCCGCTGGCCGGCGACCGGTCCGCGGCACTGCTGCCGGCGGGCGAGCCCGACCCTGCGACGCAGGTGCAGCTGGCCGACTGCCTCGTGCGGGCCGTCGAGCTCGAGATCGTCAGCAGCGACGAGCCCGAGCTCTGCGCCGATGACCCCCGCGCCGAGCTTCTCTCCCTCGTGATGTGGGCCGTCGAGATCCAGGCGCTCACGATCTCCGACGCCCAGCGGATCGCGAGCTACTACCTGGAAGCCTCCGCTCTTCCCGGTCGCGCCCCGCGCACCCGCCGGTCGATGGGCAACGAAGGCGCACGCCTGCGCCAGCGCGCCAGCCGGGCGGTCCGGCCGCTGCGGCAGGCCGTCCGCTCCGTCGCCTGAACATTTTGCCCTCCGGCTGTCACACGACGGACCAAAACCACACCTCTACGGGAGATCCGCGCACGGCCCCCTTGCCCGCTCTGACCATCGACTTCACGGGAGCACCTTCATGACTGCCGCCCACTCCTCCGGCCCCACTCCCGCTGCAGGCCCGCTCGCCGACGAGGACGAGACCCGCGTGGCCACCGCCCGCATCACCGCCACCCGCCTGGGCACTGCCCTGGTACGCGACCCACTCAACCGCACCGTGCACGAGGAGATGCGCCACTTCCTCGACCACGACTCCGAGCCCGCGCTCATGTCCTGGGAGACGCTGAAGTCCGGTAGCCCCGAGCATCTGAAGTCCCGCATCGTCGCACTCCTGACGGCGCAGGCCCAGCGGAGCGCGTCGTGAAGCGCTCACGCCGAAGCGCTCGCCGGGAGAATGAGGCGTGGCCCGAGGGCGCGGTTGTCGAGACCGTCGAACCGGGGCCGGCCGAACAGGACGACGAGACGCAGGAAGCCGCCGGCTGGAAGACGAGCACGGCCGGCCTGACCGGACTCGCGCGCCTGGCGCGTCTGGGGGCATGGGCGCTGATCGCCTCCGGCCCGGTCATGGGAGTCCTGGCTCTGCTCAGCTCCTCCGCACCGGCCCAGAGCGCGCCCAAGCCGCAGGCTGCGGTCGAGTCGACTGCTGCGACCGGGCCGGCGGGCTTCGCGCAGCTGTTTGTCGGCTCCTACCTGGAAGCCGGGGAGGGCACCGAGAAGAACCTGGCGCCGTACTATTCGGGCAGCATCGCGCTCACGCACCCCGCCGGCACCCGCAGCGCCCTGCGCACTCAGGTGATGGACGCCCGTGAGGTCTCCTCCGGCTACTGGTCCGTCACTGTCGCTGTCAACGTCGCGGCGAAGTCCAAGAAGGGCGGCTACACCGACGCCGGGGTCCAGTACTTCCGCGTCGCCGTGCAGTCGACCGGCTCCACCACCGGCAACGACACCCCCGGGTACACGGCCGTCTCCCTGCCGGCGCAGGTCGCCTCGCCGCGCTCTCTCAAGCCCGGTGACCTCGGCTACCCGACGTCCCGCGGCAGCGGGACCGCCGACCCCGCGTCGGACGCCGCCGCCTCATTTCTCAAGGCGTACGTGGCCGGCCAGGGCGAGTTGGACCGTTACACCGCTCCCGGCGTCCGCCTCTCTCCCGTGACGCCGACCCCCTACTCCGTCATCAAGCTCACCGGCGTCCAGGACGACTCCTCCGACAGCGCCGACAACAAGGTCCCCGGCGACGGCGTCCGCAGGCGCCTGCTGGTCTCGGTCGACGCCACCGACGCGGACGGCAACACCTTCCCGCTCATGTACGCGCTCGGCCTGACCGCGCGCGCCGGGCGGTGGGAGGTCTCCTCCCTCGACGACGCCCCGGCCACCGCGGCCCAGAGCAAGCCGTCCAGCGCCCCGAACGCCCAGGCCCCGGCCGCACGCGGCAGCGCCGCATCATCCTCCGGCAGCTGATCACCGTCGCCCACTACCGAAAGAGGAAATGTTCATGCACCCGCTGACCGCAGACCCGCACACCGTCGTCGTCGCCGGCGACCTGCTCGACTGGGCCACGCTCAAGACCAACCAGATCGGCACCCTCATCAAGCTGGTCGTCGGCGTCATGGTCCTGGCCGCCGTCGCGACGGCGTACTGGAAGACCAAGTCCTGGGTCGCCACCCTCGTCGCGTTCCTCCTGGGCGCGCTCGTCCTGTGGGGCATCGCCAACCTGCCGTCCCTGCAATCGAAGGTCGGCTCGGAGATCGACGACCGGGCCTCCAGCGTCGCCCCGCAGGTGCCCGGGCCGGACGTCGGCAACTCCAAGGCCCTGTTGTGAGCGCGTCCGAGGAAGACCTTGTCGGGCGCTCCTACACCCGGGCCCGAAAGCATCCGCTCGTCATCGGCAAACTCCCGGGAGCCGGACGGCTCCCGGGAGGCCCGTACACGATCACCCAGATCGTCACCATGGTCGTCGTCTTCGGGCTTTTGGCCATCACACAGGCCCTCTGGGCGCACTTCGGCCTCGCGAACATCCTCATCATGATCGCGCTCCCCTGGGGGCTGGCATGGGTGCTGCGCTACGCGCGCATCGACGGCCGGGATCCGGCACGCGCGCTGCGCTCCCTGCTCATCTACGCCTCGGCGCCTGGGGGCGGCCGGCTTGCCGGCCGCCCCCAGCGGCACCCGCGCCCCCAGCTGTCGCGGACGACCGCAACCGTCCGGACCGTCGGGGGCCCTGCCCCCGACGAGCCCGCCTCGACGCCGCAACGGACGCAGGCGGCGGCGCCCCAGTCGCGCCCGGCACGCCGCCCGACTTCGGCCGCCGACTCCTCCGCCCGGCCGGCCGGTGCCGCCGGACCGGCTCAGGTGACGCCGCCCCGCCCGAGCGGCCGGAGCCAGTTGCAGAGCCTCCTCGCCTCGCTCGAGGACCAGCACCCCCGCTCGTAGCGGCGCCCTGCGCCTCATCCACGAAGGACTTCAGCCATGCGTCTCCCCGTCCGGCACATCAGCGGCAACCTCATCTGGACGACCAACGCCGCCACGTGGGGCGTATGGAAGGTCGACACCGAGAACTACACCCACGCGTCCAAGGCAACGAAGAGGGAGAGGCTCGACGCTCTGGAGGCGCTGTTCAAGAGCCTTCGCGGTGAGGTCCTGCTGCTGAGCCTGTGCCCGCAGGTCGACGCGGCCACCGTGGTGCAGCGGATGACGGCCGGGGTGGACTGGGACAAGAGTCCCGAATACGTCGACCTGTCGCTGAGGGTTCTCGACCAGCTGGAAGGTCTCGAACTGACTGGCCGCGTCGACTTCCTGGCGATACCCCTGCCCCACCTGGACCTCAAGCAGACCGCCAGGGCCGTCGCCTCCTCGGCTCAGGCCGAGTTGATGTCCGCGCTCGGGCTGCCGGTGCCGCCCGTCACCGCAGGCGAGGAGGCCGAGCTGCTTCTCCAGGCGAACCGGATCGCCGCATCCTGGCCGGCCGGGATCCAGCTCAAGGCCGCCACCGAGGCGGAAATCCTGTGGATCTACGGACACGCGGCGCGCCGAGGTCTTGACGAGCCGCTGCTCCCGGAAGAGGGTGCACCGCGCGGCCTGCGCGGCCGCGGGCGCACCGTCGCCGCTCACACCCAGGTCGTCCTGGACGAGGGCGGCCGCGCAGGGCAGAGCCGCAGGGGGCTCTCGAACCCTTTCGGCCGTCGCTTCGCGAAGGTGACCACTGAGTTCGGCAGCAGCTATCAGGCCTTCAGCGTGCTGGCGGAGATGCCCGAATCCTTCCGCTTCCCCGGCTCGGAGTACTTGGCCGCTTTGGATGGCTTCGGCTTCCCGGTCGACTGGGCGGTCCGGCTGAACATCGAGGCCGGCTCGAAGGCCGAGCCCAAGTCCCGCAGGCAGCAGCGCGAGCTCGCGCACCAGCGCGGTGAGTACGACGGAGAGACCTCCGGCGTTCCGGCCTCCCTGGACAAGGCGTCGTTCTCACTGGACGAATACCGGGACAGGCTGACCGCCTCCTCCACCGAGGTCGAGATCCGCGCATCCGTCGTCACCTGCGTGTGGGGCGCCAGCTCGGAAGAGGCCAACGAGCGGGCCAACTCCCTCAAGCACCACTTCGGCGGCAACGACTACACCCTGGTGAGGCCGGTCGGCGACCAGGTCTCCCTCTTCCACGCCATGCTGCCCGGCACCAAGACCCCGCGGCCCCTTCTCGACTTCAACCAGTACCTGCTCGCCCGTGACTTCGCCATGGCGATGCCGTTCAGCGGCGCCAGTCTCGGAGACGACACCGGCTCGCTGTACGGCCTGCAGTTGTCCGGCGGCGGTGTCCGCCCGGTCCTGATCGACTTCAGTCACGGGCCCCGGGTCAACGCCTCGGCAAGCGCGGCCTTCGTGGGGGAGCTCGGCTCCGGCAAGAGCGTCGCCCTCAAGACGGCGATGTACTCGATTCTGTCCACCGGCCACCGCTCCAGTGAGTCCCGCAGCCGCGGCCGCGCTCTGGTCATCGACCGTACGCCGCAGCAGGAATGGACCAGGTTCGCCCTGGCCTGCCCGGGCGAGACGCAGATCATCCGGGTCGACGAGACCGCTGGCGTTTCGCTCGACCCGCTGCGGATCTTCCGCGGGCCGCGCGCGGCGCGGTACTGCGAGTCGTTCCTCACGCCCCTGCTGGACATCGCCAGCATGTCCATCGAGGGCGTCACGCTCGCCGAGACCATTGACGCCACCCGGCGTGGGCCGACCCCGTCCATGACCGCACTCATCGCCAACCTCGCTGCCCGTGCGAAGACGCCGGACGCAGATGAGCCGAACGACCAGGCCGTGCGCGCCGCGGCCTCCGAACTCGTCCGCAAAATGCGGGCCTTGTCGAAGAAGGACCTCGGCCGCACGATTTTCGACCCCGCCCTGCCGGTCGTCCGCATCACGAACGCCGATTCCATTGTCTTCGCCGTCGACCGGCTCGGCCTGCCGACCAAGGAGGAGCTCAGCGAGCACCGCCTGCGCAGCCTGGAGGTGGAGAAGCGGTTCGGCTGGCGCCTGATGTACCTCATCACCGCGCTGTGCCGGGAGATTGCGTTCGCCAACTCCTCGGAGTTCACCGGCGTTTTCCTGGACGAGTGCTGGTGGCTGACCTCGTCCGCCGAGGGTTCCAATCTCCTCCTGGAGATGATCGCGGACGGACGTAAGCACAATGCGGGCGCCTTCGCCGGCAGCCACGACCCGTACGACATCGGTCCGAAGAGCGAGATCGGCGACAAGATCAGGGCCCTGCTCTCCCACATCCTCGTCTTCCGTCACCGTTCCAAGACCCTCGCCGCCCGGTGCCTCGAGTTCATCGACCTCGACCCCTGCGACGAGGAGATGATCAAGCTGATCACGGAGAACCTGAGCCCGCTCAATGTCTCCGACGCCGAGCGCGGTCTGCGCGCCGGCGAATGCCTCTACCGGGACCTGCGCAAGCGGATCGCGGGAATGAAGGTCCTCATTCCGGCCGACGACGGCGCTGCGGATGCCATTCACACGACGCCCGGCCAGATGGGTGAGGACGAGCCGGCCGTCGCGGTGCCGCTCGAAGGGGCGCTGGCATGAAATCCGCCTCCCGTGCCGCGCCCCGCCGGCGCCGCGCCCTGCGTATCTGGCTCATCGCCGTGCCCCTGGCACTGCTGCTGGGGCTGAGCGTCGCGGTCGCCTTCGCGGACACGGTCCCCACCCCGAGCCCCGGCACGGCCCCCACCGCTCCGGACGCCAAGCCCGCTGCGGAGCCGGGCGGCGACCACAAGTCGACGACGAAGCCCCAGCCGGAGGGCACCTACAACCCGATGGAGCCCCGCCCCGGGGTGACACCGCCTGCGCCTCAGCCGGGTGACGAGGACAAGCCGGTCGAGGACCTGAGCAAATCGCCCAAGGACGGCTCCGACGGCCTGCTGCAGCCGTTCAACGTCAAGGACAAGGACGGCGTCCCGATCTCGGCGTACAGCGTCGACTCGGACACGGGCGACTGGTCCGACATCGACTTGAAAATTTGGAACCTGCTGGCGCAGTTCTTCTTCGGGATCGCGAAGTGGTTCGTGGGGTTCTCGTGCTGGCTGATCGACTGGGCGCTCAACTTCGGGCTCGCGAAGATCCTGGTCAAGCCCGCCGATGACATTGCCACCAGTTTGCGCGACCAAGTCATCAACCGACTTGGTCTGCCTGGGCTGTTCCTTCTGTTCGCAGGCCTGTACGCGGCTTGGCAGATCCTCTTCAAGAACCGCAGCAAGGGCTTCGCCGAAGCCGGCACGTCGCTGGTCGTCGCCGCCCTCGCCACCACGGTTCTGCTCGCACCGGCGCAGGTTCTGTTGGGCACCCACGACCAGCCCTCGCCGGGCGGTTCGACGATGTTGCTGAGCGACGACGGGTTGATCGGGAAGGCGAAGGATCTCTCGCTGGAGGTCGGCGCGGTCGTCCTGTCGCAGAACCCGGAGGGTGATGCCAAGCCGGAGAACGTCTCCAGGCCGATCACCGACGCTCTGGTCGACGCGTTCATTGTGAAGCCGACCCAGTTGATGCTCTACGGCAGGACGTTCAAGGACCCCGCGTGCTCGAAAGCGTTCGCCGAGGCGTCGCTGGTCAAGTACAACTTCGACCAGATGGGCCTCGACTTCTTCGAGGCCAGCAGGATCAACCCCACCGGTGAGGCCACGTACGCGGCTCAGCTCACCAACGCGGGCGAGCACTTCACCAAGGTGTGCAAGGTCAAGGAGGGCGACGCAAAGAAGGCGTCCGCCGACATGGCATTCTCGGCGGCCTTCGTCGCGCTCGCGGCGATCATCGTCTCGGTGCTCATGGTCCTGGTCACCGGCACCTTTCTCGTGGCGCAGGGCTGGCTCGCCTTCGAAGGCATCAAGGGGCACTGGGCACTGGTGGCCGGCATCCTGCCCGGCGGCGGCCGCGGAGTTCTGTGGCGCTGGGCCACGGCCATCGTCAAGGCCATTCTCGGCGTCATCCTCGCAATCCTGTTTCTCACCGTCTTCATCGTGATCATCGTCGCGCTGATCGACGCGGACACCGGTGAGATCCTCGCGGTCAAGTTCATCTGCCTGGACCTCACCGCCGTCGCGGGAATCGTCGGCCACAAGAAGATCAAGGAGACCGCGCGGCAGGTCAGCGTCAACTTGAACCGGCGCCTGGCCAACGCCCGCGTCGGTGGCAGCCGTCAGAGCGTCTTCAACTCCTTCGGCCGGTACGCCGAGACAGCCCCCGGCATCAAGCAGCTGTTCGGCGAGGCCCGCGGTGAAGCCCGCAAGATCAGCAGGCCGATCGGCAAGGCTGGGCGCACGGCCAAGCAAATGTGGATGGGACCGCCCCAGCGCGGCAAACGCGGTGGCCGCCTGCGCTCGGCCGCACGCCTCGCCACCAATGCCGCGGCCGCCGTGGGCACCGGTGGCACCTCGACAGCCGCGAAGGTCGCCGTGCAAGGAGCCGCCAAGCAGGCATTGCGCCGACGACTCGCCACTGCCGCTTCGAAGAAGATGGCGCAGTCCCGCGGAGGCAGGGCCACCCTGGCGGCCGGCAAGGGCGCCGCCGCGACAGCACGGTTCGGCTGGAAGGCCACGAAGTTCGCCACACTCGCGACAGTGGGCGCCCCGGTCGGCGTCCCCCGGGGCATTGCGGCCGCCAAGCGGGGCGGGACGGCCGCAGCCGCCCGGGCCAACGCCGTCAAGGGGCAGCTGACCGCAGCGAAGAACCGGGCCGGCGCGCGGGTCACGGCAAAGGTCGACGGCGCCCGCGCTTTCGGCAACGAGTACCGGCGCAACGTGCAGACCGCCGGGCGGTTCGTGGGACGTCACGCGGCCAATGCCCAGCTCGGCATGGCCGAACCGATCTCCGGACCAACGCGCCCGTCGAGTCCTCCTGGTGTGCGCGCCGCCGCCAGTTCACCGCCGGTGCCCGGGCCCGCGCCGTCTTCGGAGGCTACCGCTCCTACCGGCCGTTCGGCGGCGGGACCGGCCTCCATCCCCGCACCGGTGCTGCCCGTGCCTCCGTCCGGTGGCGACAGCGCCCCGCCCGCACCGCCCGCATCATCGCCGCCCCGCCCCATCCGCCGAGCGACGCGGCCAGCCGGCCCGCCCCGGCGCCCCTGACTGACCGCGGGGGTGAGCGGCACCTGCTGCTCACCCCCGCGCCCCGATATCCCTGACCGGCCCTTTCGGCCATGCCCGCAGGAGGTGCCCCGTGCCCGAGTCCGTGACCACCGGCACCGTAAAGGTTGTCGCGCTCTTCGCCGCAGCCACCCTCCTGGCGATCAGCGGGATCCTGCTTCTCGTCGTCGACCGCGGCCATCCGGCCTCGCGTGCGGCTTCGCCCACGCCGGCGGCCTCGTCGACGGACACCACCCAGCCGCAGCCGACTCCGCCCGAGCCGACCGGCTCAGCGGTGCCCTCCACGCAGGGCACCGCAGCGCCGGACGAGGTGCCTGCCCCGGCGTCCGTGCCGCCGAAGGCTGCGCAGACGGCTCGCCAATTCGTCATCGCGTGGGCCTCCCACGATGCGAGCCCAGGACACGACACCTCCTTCAGCGACGCCGGGCGACGTTCCGCGGCCTATGCCACCGCGGACCTCGCCGCTCAACTGCGAGACCCGGGCGATCGATCCACGCGGCTGTGGCAGCAGTGGGTTGCCGACAAAACCCGCGATACCTGCGTCATCGACCGCGTAGCCACGCCGGACGGAGCGCCGGCGCCGACCACGACCCGTGCCTTTGTACGAGTCCTCTACACCTGCACGACCTACTCAGCCGGCCACCAGCCCACCCGCTCCCCCGATCAGCTCGCGCTCGAGATGCACCTCGCTTCCGCAGGCGCGTGGCGGGTCGGCGCGCTCGTGAACGCGTGAGGAGACCACGGTGAAGAAGATCCTCATCGGCCTCGGCATCACCTGGCTGTGCTGCTGCGCCCTCATCGTCGCCGCCGTGCTGGCTGTCGCAACGAAGCTCGGAAGCGACAACACGGGCAACGACATCGAGAACGCGGGCTTCGGCGGTGGGATATCCCAAGGCGCTGACGTTCCGGATTGGCTGCGGACGCTGATCGACAAGGCCATAAGCCAGTATGGCTGTCCCGAGGTCACGCCCTCCCTGCTGGCGGCTCAGCTGTATCAGGAGAGCGGATTCGACCCGAAGATCCAGTCCTTCAAGACTGTCGAGAAGGACGGGAACCAGGTCAAGGTGCCGATCGCCAGTGGCATCGCGCAGTTCATCCCCGGGACGTGGACGACGCACGGCAAGGACGGCGATGGTGACGGCGACAAGGACGTCTTCGACCCTGCCGACGCGGTGCCGGCTGCCGTCGACTACGACTGAGACATCGCCAAGGACGTCCGTAATGTCCCCGGTGACAAGGCAGACAACATGTTGGCGGCCTACAACGCCGGGCCGTACGCGGTGAAGAAGTACGGTGGGATCCCCCCGTATCCGGAGACCCAGAACTACGTCAAGATCATCCGCAGTCTCGCCGAGAAGTGGACCGACGCCCTGACCCACAGCGGCCCGGTGCCTGCGGGTAGCGGACGGACCGGACAAGTCGTCGCCGCGGCGCAGAAGGCGCTGGACACCGACTACGTGTTCGGTGGGGACTGCCGCGCGCCGTACACCGGGGGACACGGCTGTGACTGCTCAAGCCTCGTGAAAATGGCGTGGGCCAGCGTGGGTGTGAACCTGCCGCGGACCACGTATGACCAGGTGAATCAAGGGACCGTGGTGCGATCCACTGACGATCTCCAGCCTGGCGATCTGCTCTTCGCCCGCGGCACCGCCTCTCGCCCCGAGCATGTCGGCATGTTCGTGGGCAGCGGCCAGGTCATCGAAGCCCCCAGGACCGGCCTCAAGGTGCGCCTGAAGCCGATCTCGTACTGGAAGCCCCAGATTCTGGTCATGAAGCGTGTCGGCTGACCTGTGTTGTAGTTTCCGGCTGAAGATGGCGGTGTCCGCGCGACTTGTCGTCAATGTGTCGGTCAGCCGGTCTTCGTGGTGGTGGCGGTCCGTACGGGACCGTGGTCACCAGCGGGGTTCGAGGTCCAGTCTTTCGTTTGGTTTGCCCTATTTCTTCGTCAGGTTACTCCTGGTGAAGGCCAGTGTCTTGGTGTCACGGACATCGGACACGAAGGGGCAGCCATGGCAGTCGATCCGAACGAAGATGACACGACAGAACGCCGGACGGTCCAGGCGACCTACCGAGCGGCCAGTGGAGACCTGGTCAAGGTCGAGTGGGACCGCCTGCTGGTGGACGAAGTCGCCAGCGGGCAGCCGGTACGCGAGTTCCGGTGGTACCGCGGCCGCCAGCACTACTCGGGTTGGTACGCCGCTTCGACGACGGGTGGCTTGGTGGCTTACGAGAGCCGGCTGGAGCTGGCCCGGATTTTGCTGGCCGACTTCGATCCGGGTGTCGTGGGGATTGCTGCCCAGCCGTTCCAGATGTCCGGTTGGGACGGTGTCCGCCAGCGTCGCCACGTCCCTGACCTGTTCCTTGTCCACGCCGACGGTCTGGTGACGGTCGTGGACGTCAAAGCTCCCTGGCGCATGAAGGATCCCAAGGTGATCGCACAGTTCGGCTGGACGCGCAGCGTGTGTTCGCGCCGCGGCTGGGCGTATGAGACGTGGTCTGGCGTCGAGCCGGCGGTGTTGGAGAACGTGCGTTTCCTGGCTGGCTTCCGGCGGCGCCATCTGCTGGAGGAGTCTTTGATCGAGGCCGTGCTGGAGACCGCTCGCGGCCAGCGGTCGATCGGCGGGGTGGAGGCGGCTTTGGCGCCGAGTTTCCCGGCTGAGGCGGTACGGCCGGTGGTGTTGCACCTGCTGTGGTCAGGGGCTCTGGTGGCCGACTTGCGCCGTCCGCTGGGTGGGATGACCGGGATTCGGGTGGCGGCGTGAGTATGCCGGCGGTGGAGGTCTTCGCGGGTGCTCGGCTGTTCTTCGATGGCGACGTTGTGGAGGTAGTGGACCTTGACGGGCTGCGGGTGACGCTGCGCAACGAGCGGACGGCCGAGTTCAGCACCGTCGCGCTGGGTCGGTTTGCTGCCGGGGCACGAGCCATGGGGCCGGCTGAGCCGGAGGTCGGTGAGGGAATCGGGGTTCTGCTGGCGGCTTTGTCGTCCTTGGAGCGCACTGCCGTTTGCGAGCGGGCAGGTCACGTCCGTGAGGTGCTCAGCGGCTACCGCTCGGGGGATGCCGAAAGGGCTCTTCCCGGCGAGCCGCGGCCAGGGTTCGCTCCTGATCTTCCCTTGCGGCAGCGGGTGGCATCGAAAGCGGCTGAGCTGGGGGTTTCTGTCCGCACGATTGAGCGGTGGGTCCATAGCTACCGCGAGAGCGGTGAGGCGGGTCTGGCCGATGCGCGGGTGGTGCGGGCGAACGCGCCGCGGGTCGATCCTCGGTGGGAAGAGGCGGTGCGGCGGGTCATTGCGGAGTCGGTGAACGCCTCGACTCCGACGCGTTCTGCCGTCCTGCGGCGGGCGAGTGACCGGCTGGTGGCCGAGTACGGGAAGGGGACGGTTCCGGTCCCGGGCCGCAGCGCGGCTTACGCCCGGCTGGCGGTGCTGGTCAAGGGCACGAACGCGGTGTCGGGCAGCGCGAAGGCCCGCCGGTCCATCGCCGAGCGTCCGCAGGGCACTTACGGCCGGCTGCGGGCGAGCCGCCCGGGCGAGTACGTGATCCTGGACACCCAGGACCTGGACATCTTCGGCATGGAACCGGTGACCTGCCGCTGGGTTCCGCTGCAACTCACCGTCGCGCAGGACTTGTTCACGCGCTGCATCGTGGGTTTGCGGGTGACGGCCTGTTCCACCAAGGCCGTCGATGTCGCCGGAGTGCTCTTCGAGGCGGTCTGCCCGCCGGTGGACCAGGCGGTCCGGCCGGCACTGGCCCCGTTCCACGGATTGTGGGACGAGGTGGTCTTCACCGAAGAAGGTCTCGTCCCGGGGAGGGGCTTGTGTCCGCCGGAGACGCTGGTCATCGATCACGGGCGGGCGTTCTTGTCCAACCATGTGATCGGCGTCTGCACCCGGTTGGGGATGTCCATCCAGCCAGCCCAGCCGAAGAAGCCCACGGACAAGCCGACGGTCGAGCGGTTCTTCCGGACGCTGCGGGAGAGCCTGATCCAGCACCTTCCGGCCTACAAGGGGCCGGACATCCACAGCCGCGGACTGGCGGTGGAGGACACCGCGTTTTTCTACGTCCACGAGGTCGAGGAGATCATCCGCGAGTGGATCAGCGAGGTCTACCACCGGCGCGAGCACGACGGTCTGGTTATCCCGCACTGGCCAAAGCTGACGTTGTCGCCGATGGAGATGCTCCGTATCGGCCTGGGGCGGGCCGGTCTGCTGCGCATGCCGGCATCTCCGGGGCTGACCTTTGACTTCCTTGCCGTCGAGACCCGCAAGATCCAGCACTACGGCGTCGACGTCGACGGGTTGCGTTACAACGGCCCTGCTCTGGACGGCTACCGCAATACTCCCAGCCCCTACGGTGCGGTCTTCGGCGGGAAGTGGCCGATCCACGTCAATCCCGACGACGTGCGGTTCGTCTACTTCCAGGACCCGCACGACAAGTCCTGGCACGCGCTGGAGTGGGAGCACGCTGCGGTGCTGGACATGCCGTTCAGCGGTGAGGCGGCCTCCTACGCGCGCCGCCTCGCGGCCCGTCAGGGCCGGGCACATCGACGCCGCCCAGGCCCTGACGGACCTGCTGGGCCGCTGGGATGCCGGCATGGTCACCGACCGCCGCGAGCGGCGGATGGCGGTGCGGCTGTCGGCCGAGCGGTCCGCACTGGCCTTGCCGGTCCTGCCTGAGCAGGCCGGCCCGCTGGCGGCTCCCGACCTGCACCTGGTGCCGGAGCTTCCCGCGGGCGACAGCGACCAGGGCGAGGAGTTGTTCGACGCGCCCGAGGGCGACGCCTTCTACGCCGACGCTTTCGAGGTGATGGAGTGAAGCAGCCCGACCTGTTCAGCCTCTCGCGCAAGGAAGGCTTCCGCCGCTTCGCCGACGCACCCGCCCGGCAGCGGCCCGAGACCCTCACCCGGATGCAGATCCGGGCGCTTGGCGACGACGCTGCCGAGGACTACCACGACAGCCGGCACGACTGGCACGCCAACTTCGGCATCGTGCAAACTCCGCAGCTCGACGCCATCCACGAGGATCTCGACCAGATCGTTGCCAGCAACCGGCAGGACGGCGACCGGATCCGCTCGGCCGCGGTGATCGACGCCCTGCCGGGGCTGGGCAAGACCACCATCGCCAACCTGTTCGCCCGCACTTTCCACCGGCAGCAGATGCGACGTCTGCCGACCGTCACCGCGGCCGGGCACGAGCGTATCCCGGTGTTCCGCGTCGGGCTGACCTCGAACACCACGCTGCGGACGCTGAACCGGATGATCTGCGAGTTCTACGGTCACCCGGCCACCGACCGGGCCAACGCCGCCACGCTGGCCAGCCACGCGCTGGACTGCGTGCTGTCCTGCGAGACCCAGCTCGGCGTCATCGACGACATCCACTTCATCGACCTCGACCGACGTGACGGCATGGCGGTGTCCAACCACCTGAAGTGGCTGGCCAACGAGCTGCCGGTGACGTTCATCTACGTCGGAGTCGGGCTGGCCGAGAGGCGGTTCTTCGCCGACGGCCTGACCGGCAAGAACGTCGCCTTGGCCCAGACCGCCCGCCGCTGGACCCGCCTGGGGGTGGACCCGTTCCGTCTGGACACCGATCTGGGGCGGCGCCGCTGGAGGAGCCTGCTGAAGGCCACCGAGCGCCGCCTGGTGCTGGCCGAGCACCGGCCCGGCATGCTGGTGTCGCTGGCTGACTACTTCTTCGAACGCACCAGCGGGCACATCGGGTCGTACTTCACGCTGCTGATGAGGGGCTGCTACCGGGCCATCCGCACCGGCACCGAGGCCCTCACCCGCGACGTCCTCGACGCCGTCCGGCTGGACGAGGCATCCGAACAGGCCCGCCGGCAACTGGCCGCAGCGCTCGCCCACGGCACCCTCCCCTCAGCGCTGGGCGACGCGTCATGACCGGGCTGCGCATCCTGCCGATCCGAGTGCCGATCCTGCCCGGCGAAGGACTCGACAGCTGGCTGGAAGCCCTGGCCCGCCGCAGCGGACTGCCCCTGACCACCTTCCTGCACATGGCCGGCATCCCGCAGCCGTTCTTCACCCGCACGCTGGCCACCGCGACAACCCCCGAGATCCTGCGCACCCTGGAAACATGCACCGGCATCCCGGAGGGGCGGCTGGACCGGGCCGTGTTCCCCGCAGGGTTTCCCTTCGGGCCTCGGCGTCAGCAACGCTGCCGGTTCTGCCCTCAGTGCCTGGCCGATCGTGACGGCCGCACCCGCCTGGAATGGTGGATGCCCTGGTCGATCGCCTGCACCACCCACAACGCCCTTCTCCAGGACGCCTGCCCCCGCTGCACGGCCCCCTTCCGGCTGGATCTGCCTCGTCTGACCCATCAGCGCCCGCCGGCCACCTGCACCGCCAAGGACGGCAGTGGCCCGGCCATCTGCGGCACCGACCTGTCGGCCGCAGAACCTACGCGCCTGTCACCGGGGCATCCGCTGCTGGCCACACAGGAGTGGATCGACGAGCTGCTCACCCGGCCCGACCACGAACAGGCGTCCTCCCTCTTCGGGGACCTCAACAACTGCACCCGCTGGCTCATGCAGACCATCAACGACACCGACGTGCACGACACGGGCCCGGCCGTCATCGACTACTGGCGCCACCGGCCCGACACCGTCGGCGTCCGAGCCGACCGGATCAAGCCGCTCAGCGCGGCCGTCCGCGGAATCCTCGCGCACGCCGCGCGACCCATCCTCGACTGCGCCGACGAAGCCGCTGCCGTCGAAGCGGCCCGTGTCCTGCGGCAACGCCACGACACCAAGCACAAGATCATCCCCGTCGGGATCGACTACCTCCAGTGGCCGCAACTGTCCACCCGCACCCGCCGCAGGCTCTTGCGGGCAGCAGACCCGGCACTTGCGGCTCTGGACCGCATCCGCCTGCGCACCTGCACGCCCCACGCCGAGCTGCCCGACCCCGGCAGCGACGCAGTCACCCACCGGATCCGTAACATCCCACAACTGCTCTGGCCCGGATGGGCAGTCCGTCTTATGCCCCTCCAGGGCGCCGAAGAGGTCCACTTCCGCGCTACCGCGTCCGCGCTGCTGCTGGTGCCGGGAGAGCCCGTCCTCAGCTCGCGGGGAATCACCGACCGCCTTCACCCCTACCTACGCAACTCCATGACCGGCACCCTCAAGCAGATCCTGCGAGCCGGACACCCCGATGTCCTCACCGCCCTCTGCAACCTCGCCAACTACCTCGACCGCCACAACAGCCCCATCGACTATCACCGGCGCCGCACAGTCATCCCCGCCGAGCCGATCACACACCGCTCCTGGCAGCAGCTGTGCTTCCGCACCGGCTCCCACCCCGGCGAGCAGACCACCGACAAAAACTACGCGCCCCGCTTCGTCCACGCCCAGCGCTACCTGCACCAACTGCTGACCGGCAGCGACTTGACCGATCCCGACCATCCACTGGCCTGGCGCAGTTCCGCGGACCGGTCGCGCTACCTGGCTTTCCCTGCCTCCCTGACCGTCACCCAGCGAGCGGCCCTGCACGACCACGCCCGCGATCTCCTCCAGCAATTGCACATCGACGAACCGGTGGTCTGGGAACCACCAGCCTCCTGCGCCCACGGACTGCTTCTTCCAGGGCCGGAGATCACCGACATCGACCGGGACGCCGTCCGGCGCCTTGTCATCGACGAAGGCCAACGCCCCACCGACGCCGCCCGCCAACTGGGCACCACCCTGGCCCACGTCCGGTTCGTCCTGGAGACCATCGAACCCGCCCCGGTCGCAGGCCACTTCTCCTCCCCGCTGGAAGCCTGGCGTCTTCGGCAACGAGCCGGCCGCATCCTCACACGCGAGTTCCTCGACCGCGAATACGCCCAAGGCGGCCGGAACCTCACCCAGATCGCCCGATCCGTCGGCCTCCCCCGCAACGTGGTTGTCGAGCACGCCAAAACCCTCGGCATCACCATTTACCGCACCCGACGCCCCGTCGCCATCGACCCCAAATGGCTCCGCGAGCAATACCTGACCCGCAAGCGGACCACCCAGGACATCGCACGGGAGATAGGCGCAGAAGACGAGACCGTCCGCCGCCGACTCCAGCGCCTGGGGATCACCCTGCGTCCCTCCGGCGTCCACAGCAGCACCGCCATGCTCAGCAAGGTCGACGGCCGCCTCCCCGACGACATCCGCAAGGCCGTCCAAGGAAGCCTGGACGGGTGGCAGCGACTGCACCGCTTCCAGATCGCCATGATCTTCCCGAACCTGCAAACCGCCGCGGCCTACCTCGGAGCCCACCAAAACACCCTAGTCACACAATTCCAGCGCCTGGAATCCGACATCGGAGAACCGCTCTTCCACCGCTCCGCCTTCGGCAAGCCCCACCGGCCCACCTCGCGAGGTCAGGCCCTGCTCCGGAGGCTGAGCAGCACGGCCGTCCAAGATCGGATGCAAGCCGCACTCTCCGAGCTCACCCCCATGCCCGACACCGCCACGCTCACCCGCGCAGCAACCGCCGTGACCGCGCGGCGACCGCCAAGTCCTCTCAGCCCCTACGACGGAATCACCGTCCCCCGCATCCGCGTCCGCGCAGAAACCCTCCTGCTACTGCAAGACCTCCTCACCAACCCCGATCAGGAGCTCTACGGCGCCAAGATCAGCGCCCGAACCGGCATCGGCAACGGCTCCCTCTCCACGCGACTGCGCCAGCTCGAACAGGCCGGTTGGCTCACCGGCCACCGCGAAGACAACGAAGCATGGCTACGACGGGGAACCCCAGGCCGCGGCCCCGGACGCCGTCGCACCTACTACACCCTCACGACCGACGGACGACGCGCGGCCGTCCACGAAGTCGAGACCCGGGCCACACGATCACTCCCGAAACAGCGGGCTTCCGAAGCTGGTGAAGGAACCCCGCAAGAAACCTCGGACCAAAAGGGCGATGCTACCCATATATCGCCGCGGACGCTGTCACCCGATCAGCCATTCGTCACACCCCTGTCGACTGAGGTCGAGTCACGAGCGGGCGGGAAGCGGGAACAGACTGCTCAGCGTCGGCAGCCTGCGCGCTGCCTCTTCCCCACGAGCGTCCCAGCGCTCCCCGGCAGGCCCCCGCGCGACCGCGCCCCCGACCCGCTCGGCCGCAACGGCCTCATAGAACGCGTCTCCGCAGTCGTCAACACCGCCGGCCACCTGCTCATACGTCTCCCGCGCGACGTAGTCGAGCAACTCCCACTCCGGCCAGTCATCGTCGCTCCACTCGTCGCGGGAACGACCGACCAGACGTTGAAGCTCGGGCGCGCCAGCAAGAGCGTCGGGGTCAGCCACCGCCCGCTCGAAGGCATCTCGCCCCAGCCCGACCATCCACAAACCGAAGTAACAGAAGCTGTCGTCCGAACACCATCCACCGAAGATCCGCTCGGCAGCAGCCCACAGATCCCACGTGAAGGCGTCCCGGGTGACCTGATCCAGACACACCTGGAACTGCACTATTTCCCGCAGCGGTTCGCGCGCCAACTCGTCACGGAGCCAAGCAAGTCGCTCCTCACGGCCCCGAGCCTGCCGCCCACACTCTTCGATCCGCGCCCAGAAGGCATCGATATCCACGGGCACACTCTGCCATCCGCCTCCGACATGGCGGGCCCACCAACGCCGCACCACCCACCCCAGAAAGCGACAGATCACATGGACAAACCCGCCGACATCTCGCCCGGACGCCTGCTCATAGCCGCAGGTCACAGGACGAAGAGATGACACGTGGAAACGGAACCTACATGTGTCTTTGTCGTTCCTGGTTGAGCTTCGCGACGCCCGCTGGACTTGGGCTCATGTTGCCCGACGGCGCAAGGCCGGTGGGAGCCCCGGTCGCCCTGTACTTCCTCGGCCGCGCGCTCTGGGGCGTCGACGACGACCAGGCCGTGCCCGCCCCCGGCAAGGACACCGCGCAGCCGGAGTTCCGCGAGACGGACGAGTCGGTGCCCCGGACGCTGCGGCCGGGAGACACTGCCGCAGCCCACGGGATCGCCCTGCGGCCCCGCACCGCGAGCCAGTAGCCGAGGCGACTTCGTGAATCGTGCCCCGCTCGGCCCCACGTGCGCCGTACGGTCGTGGGACCGATGGCGACCGGGCGGTGACGCCGGGTCAGGTGTGGGGGAGGATCCGGGGATGGTCAATGCCCGTACATACCCGCTGTGGCGGGATCTCGCGATGAGCGAGGACCTCCCCAAGGAAGCCCTCAAAACAGTGATCGAGGTCCTGTGCGCTCCGGCGATGTGCCCGGACGGCTTCGATGCCCGCGGCGACCAGTGGAGGGACGAAGCCCTCAAAGCGGCGCTGCCCACGCTGCTGGCGCGGACGTCGGCCAAGCGGCTGCGCGGCCGGCTCCTGGCCCACGGCGACGAGAAGCGGCTCGCCGCCCTGGCGGCCGACGGCACGGTGACCGCCGACGACGTGCCCGCCATCCTGCGACACCGCCGCCTGTGGCCCGGACTGGTCTCCGCTCTGGCCCGGCACCCGGCCCAACTCGACGCTGCGGTCGCACTCCTGCCGCGCCTCGCCGACCACGAGGCGGAGCGGGTCGTGGGAGACTGGGACCCCGACCGGCACACCCGCGCCGGGGGAGCCGCCTCGCTCCCTCCGGTGCCGCAGGCCCTGTTCGACGCCGTCCTCGAGGCGTCCCTCACTCCCCTTGCTGCGTACCTGCTCCACCCGGAACCCGAAGAGGGCTGGGAAGCCGTATCCGCGTACGGGAAAGACTGGTCGCTGGAACTGGGAGGTCCCAGCGCCTGGGCGATGCTCGCCCGGTGCCCCGAACGGTGGGCGGAGCTCGTCGCGCATCCCACGTTCGGGCCGGCCGTCCAGCACCTGCTCCTGGACCAGGCCGAGATCCGGGCCGCCGAAGACGCCCGGCCCCGCACCGTCGACTACCCGCCCGGCGAGGAAGACCCCAGCGAAGGGCTCCCCGCGGCCGAGTCGGCCCCTGCGCTCAGCGAGGAGCTGCTGTTGGCCTGCCTCCCGGCGCTCTGCCTGCCCGAGCTGGCCGACCTGCCCAATCCGCCGGTGACCGCCCGCAGGACCCTGCACCACATCGCCCGCCGCGTCGACACCAACCCGCGCCTGGCCCACCTCGCCGCCGAGCAGCTGCACGCGGCAGCCGACACGGCGGTAAACCGCGGCCGGCTGCCGCGCCTGCCCGAGAAACAGGAGACCGACCACGAGTTCGATGGGCGGGTACGAAGCCTCGCCGAGGACTTGTCCCTCCTCAGCGCCAACCCCGACCACCTCGCGGGCGCCTGCGCCCTACTCGCCGCCCTGGACCAACCAGCCGTCGTCTCCCCGACCCCGAGCCGGACCCTGATCCGCGTCTTCGACGACAGCCTCTCCGCCGACTACGACCGCCCGGCCCGGGTCCTGGAACGCCACGGTCAGCAGCGCCGTGCCGAGACCCTGGCCGGGCTCGCCGCCAACCCGCACACCCCGCGGGCCGCCGTCAGCGCCGCACTGAACGTGCTGCATCCCGCAGAGGTGGCCTGGATCGCCGAGAAGGTCGACGGCCCGGGCTGGCTCCTGGAAGCGGCAGCCGCCGTCCTGGCCCTTGAGGACGAAGACGACGGTGTACTGCGGCTGCTGGGCGACGATGAGCTGGACCAGCATCCCGCCCCCGCCGCCGTCCTGCAGTCATGGCTCGACTCCCTGGACGTCGGCGAGAGCCTCTCTCGCTCCGAGGTCTACCGAGCCCTCATCAAGTCCCGGCACCGCACCCTGGAGCACCTGCGCCAGTTTCCCGCCGACGAGGTCCTCTCCCGCAACGAACCCGAGATCGCACTGACAATTCTGCTGGAGCGCTGCGGGCGCAGCACCGGCCGGTGGGAGGCGCTCTCCGCCGCTATGGCCTTCGCGTCCGACGACACCAAGGTCACCTTCGGCGAGCTCCTCGACACCCTGGACGACATATCCGAGGCCACGCGAACCCCTTGACCCGGCTACTTCGCAATTCACGCCCCTAGCGCGGCGCCAGGACGTGCACGGCGCGGACGTTCCCACCGGACACCGCCGTCTTGGCCGCCTCGATCAGCTCGGTGCGCTCCAGTGCAGCTGCGTACCGACGGCCGGAGCGTCGGGAAGGACGTCCAGGCGGCCGGTGTCCGCGTCGAATGCCGTTGCCTTCACGCGTCCGGCGAGCTCGGGCGCAGCCCCGGTCCGCTCACTCGTAGGTCGTGTCGGGGGTCGGACCTTCACCTCTTCCGAACTGTTGCTGCCAGCGCCGGGCGCCGAGGTTTTGCCACAGCACACCAAGTTCCATCTCTGAGCCAGCTGTCCCGTCTCGGATGATCTGGTCCGGCTGGGCCACGTCGGCTGTTCTCTCGCAGTGAAGGTTGAACATTCTCCTCGAAGTCTGAGTGGCGTCACTGCCTCATCCTGCACGCCTCTGGCCTCACCCTGAGAGTTCGGCCCGCCAGGTGCGTGGCCACTGTCCAGACGGCGGCGGAGGGCCAGCGATACCGAGGTCCCGGCGCGCGCTTGTGTAGAAGTCATCGCGTGCTGCGCTCGCCAGATGATGGGCCATGGTCCACTTTTCCGGGTCGATCGTGCCTTCCCGCACAAGCAGTTCGATGTTCCAGATCGTCTCGTGCCAGCGGCGTGCCGCCGCGATGGTCTCGGCGTGTCCGACCAGCAGCACTGATTCCCACTGGGTCGCGCGCTGTGATTCCGCCTCGGCCAACAGCTGCCACCCCTCGGCGGGCTCCAGAGGGTCGGCCACGTCCGCGAACCCGACACCTGCGCTGATACGTTGGGCAACGCGGAGTTGGGCTTTGAGGACGTTGGCGTAGCGGCCGTACGTCTCAAAGCGCTTGTCGTCCCAGCGCTCCTCGCGATTCCTCGTCCACTTGCGGCGCTCGGTCAGGCTCTGCGTCGCGTACGACCCCACCGAGCCGACTACGACCCCTATGAGTGCGGGCAGTTGATCCAGCAGCCCCATGCGTCCCCTTCCGGTAAATGGCTATAGCTACGAGCCTGCTCATCTCGGCAGCACACGACGCAGGCCCCTACCCATGAAGCCAGGTCGGCCCACCCGGTACCCCGAAGTTGGCCAGATCCTGGACGACTGGCGGGCTCTGAGCTAACTGGCTCAACGTTCGATGCGAGAAGAGCCCGCCGATCAGGGTTCGGTAAGAACGCTCAAAGTCCGTTGAGTGGAAAGAGGGACATCAACAACTCCCGCTCCGCGATCAAAAAGACCCCGAAGTCATGTCACACCGTCTCCGCTTTCCACACCTCTATGGGCACCCGTACTCCCCCTCGCCCCTGGAGTTTCGACATGCCGTCTCTCACCTGGTTCCCCGCCGCCTCGCATCCCGGTGCCACCCGATGACCACGAACGATGTCATCGACCGTCTGATCGACATCGGACAGGACATGCCGGCGTACGGCGAGGCCGCCTACGCCTGGGTGGCTGACAACGTGTGGCTGCTGACCGTCGCGCCCGCGGCGGTCGCCCCCTTCGTCCTAGCCGTGTCCTTGGGGCGCCGGCGCTTCGCCCGGGGTCGGCTGAAGGACCGGCAGGCCTTCGAGGTCCTGCCGACCACCGGCTTCGACCCCGTACTCGAGGACGTTCTGCGCTTCACCAAGCAGCTGGCCCAGGCGCAGAGGAGCGTGTCGCGCTGGGCCTTTACCCCGGTACGCGGGACGGCGGTGCGCGTGCGGCTGCTGTCCCAAAGCGGGCTTCTGACGATGCGCGTCGAGGGTCCGGCTCGGGCGGCGGCGATCCTGCGCCACCAGGGCTACAGCCAGTGCGAGATGCGCGCGGTCGGCGCCGCCGTAATAGACGCCGACCGTCTTGAGATCCGGCTCGGCGCAGACCTCGACAGCAACTCTCAGACCACGTAGGCGACGTGCCGAAGCAGAAGGAGGCTGTGGTGAGCAAGAATTCGAAGTCGACCGGCTCGAAGCGCCGCGGACCGAGCTGGCCCAAGCCCCGTAAGGACAAGCCGACGCAGCACGTCGCCCGCGCCGAACTGTCTCTGGCTCTGCCGGACTACCTGTCTTTGCGGGAGGTGCCGCTTAAGCCCGACCCGTTGGAGGCGCTCGCGGCCGCCGTCGCCGACGTGCGCGAGGACCTGGGCGAGCGGGCGGACATCGTGCTGGATCTGGTGCCGATATCACCGTCCAAGGTCAGTCGCCGGCGCGGCCGCCTGCTGGCGCAGGTGCGCCGCAACCCGAGCAGCATGCCGGCGATCCCCGGTCTTCCGAGGCAGGCCTCGGGCGGCCCTAACTTCGGTGGCCTGGCCTCCCTGGGCAACGAGATCGCCGCGGAAATGCGCGGCCAGCAGGGCCGCAGCGGCCAACGGCCCGCGCAGAGGCAGCGCATGCCCAGCGTCTCCGACGTCAAGGCCGCCATGGGCAAGTTCGGTCCCGGGGCCGATCCGGTGTTCGCTCTGCAGCTGCTGATCCGGACCTGCTCCTCCGACCCGACCCGACCGCGCATGCTGCTCGAGCAGATCATGGCGACGCTCGAAGGGTGGGCCGGCGACAACCACCTGCGCCCGGTCGGGCTGAACCTGCTCATCACGCGGCTTCGCGCGGACTCGAGGTTGTACCGGCGCAGCTTCGACCGCCGTTTCGCCACGGGCGAGTTCGCACCGCGGCGAGCCAGCTGGGTGACGGGCGCGGAGCTCGCCGGTCTACTCAAGCCCGCCACGAAGCACAACATGGCCGCGAACGTGGCCCGATCCGGTGGCGTGGTCCCCCCGCCGCCCCCGAGTCTGCCGACCTGGACTGGGCAGCCGGACTTGCTGCCGCTGGGATGGGTGGCCAAGCCGGGTGGCGGAGAACGGCTGGCCGGCCTGCCCTTGATCTACCTCCTGTTCGGGCTCTTCCTCGGAAAGGCCGGTTACGGGAAGACCGAGATGAGCTTGGTGCAGGCGATCGCACTCGCCCACAACGGCCACGGAATCCTGTTCCTGGACCCGCACGGCGACGGCTGGCAACGCGCACGTCCGTACCTCGCGCATCCGCAGATCGCCCCACGGCTGTGGGAGATCGACCTGACCTCGCCAGACCTGGACGCCATGGTCGGTTCGTGGAATCCGCTGTCCATGGAGAACCGCGGGGAGTCGGAGATCCCCGACATCGTCAATGCGATCGTCACCGGCTTCGCGAGTGCGCTGAACTGGTCCGACAGCGCCGGCCGCGCCAAGACGATCCTCACGCGTTCGGTCGAGACGCTCGCCCGCCTGTCGTGGATCCTCTCGCAGGCCGGCCGGCCCGATCTGGCACCGACGATCTTCCAGATCCGCACCCTGCTCAATGACGAGGTGTGGCGCGACGCGATCGTGCCGTACCTGCCCAGGACGCTGCGCGACTTCTGGGTGCAGACCTACCCGAAGTACTCGAACGAGGCCACTCCTGTCGTCACGAACATCATCGAGCGACTCGACAGCTCCAACAGCCTGAAGGGCTTCCTCGGCTCGTCACTGAGCACGTACGACATCCGGCACGCCATGGACACCGGGCGGATTGTGTTCGTGTGCCCGTCGGGCACCGGCGACACCGACCGCATTGTCTCGTGTCTGCTGATCTACGACCTGTTCCGGGCCGGCCTGTCTCGGCGCACCATGCCGGTTGCCGACCGCAAGGACTTCTACGCGTTCATCGACGAGCTCACCGCGGTGGACGGCGCCAGCAAGGGCACCCTCGCCGCGATCGCCGAACAGCTCCGTAAGTACAAGGTCAAGCTCCTCGCGATGACCCAGATGTCGCAGCGACTTTCGCCGACGACCCGGCAGGGTCTCCTGCAGAACCTGTCAATCCTGTCGACGACGGCCAGCGACATCGACGAGGCGCAGCTGGTCACGCGCAGGTGGGGCAAGAAGGTTGCGCCGGACACGATCTCCCAGCTGCAGCGCTACCACTACGTCATGTCCGTGACGCTCGACGGCGGGCAGTCCGATCCCTTCCGGGTGCGTGGCGCGAGCGTCGAGGAGCTGTACGGCGACTACCAGCGCGAGGACGACGTGCACCACCTGGACACCGCGGTCAACGCGAACCTGCGTCGTCGCCGGGTACGGGACATCCTCGACGACCTCGGCAAGCTCGATACCCGCCTGCGCCTGTTCCTGGCCACGCTGCCGCCCCCGCCGCCGGACGACGACCCGGGGCCCGATGAGCCGCCGGTCAACGACGGCCCGGAGCCGCCGGACGACGACCCGGGCCCACCGCCCCAGGAGGCGCCGGTTCCCGACAATGTCACTTTCCTCGTCAAGAACAAGGGATCACGAGTGGGATGAGCACGCTGACCGATCTCGAACCCCAGTCTCAGCCGCAGCGCGGCCAGTCCTTCAAGGCGCTCGCCAAGTCGGCTCTGGAGCTTCTCTACCAGCACCGCCTGATGACCACGGACCAGCTGCACCGGCTGCTCACTCCGGGCGCCCGCGGCTCGTCCTACCTGCGTCGCCAGCTCGGGACTCTCGAAGAAGCCGGCATGGTCCACCGCCTGCGTGCTCAGGGCGAGTCCAACGGCAGCAACCGTCTCAACCAGCCGTACGTCTGGTTCTTGACCGACGAGGGCGCCGACGCCGTGGAACAGGCCGCGGAAGTGTTCTCGCGCCGCTACCGGGTCACGCCCGACTCGGCGGCCAGCACACGCCAGGCCCACACTCTGGCGGTCAACGAGGTGGGGATCGCGTTCGTCACCCACGCTCGTCGGCTCGGCCATGACTGCACGCCCTTGTCCTGGACTCCGGAGGTCGCCCACCGCATCCGTGACGGCATGCGGCGATTCGAGGACGACCACGTCATCTCCGACTCGGTCCTGCACTACGTGCACGTCCACCGCGGGGCGCGCACGATGCTCAACCTGTTCATCGAGCTCGACCGGGCCACCATGACCGCGGCCGACCTCGCCAAGAAGGTGTCCGCGTACGGACGGCTGTATGAGTTCGTACCGCAGCACCCCGACCGTGCGCGGCGCTCCGCGGCGTCGACCCGGCCGGTGTGGCAGCACACCTATCCGGCGTTCCCGCGCCTGCTGATCATCCTCGACGGCGCGTCCGGCCCCACCCTGGCCAGACGGCTCGCCGACCGCACCGAGGACCTTTACACGCTCACGCGCGTGGACCCGCGCCTGGCGCGGGTCGCCCGGCATCTTTCGGTCGGGGTCACCACCCTCCAGCAACTGCGTGAGCAGGGCCCCTTCGGCCGGATCTTCACCCCGCTGCTGCGGGGCACGCCCGAGGATCGGCACCCCCCGACCGACATGCTCCTGCGTCATCCGGTCGCCGCGGCACCCGCTCGATCCGCCGGCCCGGCCTGAACCCCGCTGACCTGTCACTCGCCATCCCTCGGGGTCGGGCGCACCCCGTCTGACGACTAGCTGTGAAAGGAGACTCCGCCGATGAACACTGCCGTTGAAGAAATGCCGGCCCCCACGCCCGCCGTTGTGGGCCTGGCCGAGGCGCTGGACAGCTCGGATCAACTGCGCCAGCGTCGCTTCGAGATGCTGCCGATGCACGGCTCCGTCTACACCGACGTGCAGGGCCGTGGTCCCGGCCCGAGCACCAGCCCCGAGGGCCTCGCCGATCTGATCACCTCGATCTCGGCCGTCGGCGTTCTCCATCCCGTCCTGGTCGAGGAGCTGCCCGGCCCCCACGACCGCGTCCAGCGGCGCCTGGTGATCGGCGAGCGCCGCTACCGCGCCTGCCGCTGGGGCGCCGTGAACCAGCCGGACAACCCACGCTTCGAGAAACTGCCCGCAGTCATCTGCCCCGGGCCCATCAGCGACGAGGACCGCCGCACCTGGCAACTGGTCGAGAACCTCGCGCGTGAGGACCTCCAGCCTGGTGAGCTCGCCAGCGCCCTGCTACTCGAACGCAGCGCGATCCTGCGTACCCAGCTCGACAACGCCGGCATCGAGGTGAGCGAAGAGATCCAGCGGCTGGAAGACCCCGTGGCCCGGTTCGAAGCCATGGAGAAGCTGCGCGGCAGTGACGCCAACCTCGCTGCTCCGTGGAACCTCGTGCTGCGCCGGCTCGGCCTGCAGATCACCCCGCGGCGCGCACGCGAGGTCGTGGCAGCCTTCAGGACTCTGCCGCGGGAGCTGTCCGCGGACATGGATCAGCACCAGGTCGCGCTGGCCGCGCGCACGAACCTGGCCCGACTCAGCCGCGGCCGCCGTGAAGCCGCCAACGAGTTGTGGCAAGCCGTCAAGCGTCTGGGCCGCACCGACCTGCTTTCAGCCGCCACCCGGACTCAGGCCACGAATCCGGAAATGCCGGCCGAGGCCGCTGCCACGGCCGCGGTCACCTCGTACGAACAGGCCAACGCCGAGCGCGCCGCAGCGCTGACCCGGCCGACGCCCGAGAACAGCGACGACGAGAACAATTTCGCGGCGCCGAAGGAAGCCGGCCAACGGATGACGGCCGAACCAGGCAGGTCACTCGATGCCTTGGTCCATGCCGGCTCTCCCGGGCTGGCCGGCCAGCAGGATCCCTCCGTGCAGCCGGCCGGACCGGAGCTGGACCAGGAGGCGCCGGTCGGCGACGAGCCGGAAGACACGGCCGACCCCGTCGACCCGCCGATCCTCGCCTCCGCCCTCGAAGGGCTGCGGGCCCTCAACTCTCAGCTGGCCGAGGGCCGCACCCTGCACCGATTCGACGCGGGCTCGCTCCGCATGCTCCTGACCGACCTCCAGCGCCACACCAGCGCCGGCGCTGAAAGGACTGCCGCATGACCGTCTCCCTGCCCATGCCCGGAATCGGGCAGCCGGTGCCAGCTCCCGCGTCCGGCTGTGACTGCAACAACTGTCCCTTCTTCATGGACAACCCCCGTGCGGTCGAACCCGTCTGCTCCGGTTGCACCTCCAGCTGCGAGTACTGCGGCTGTGCCCGTGCCGAAGACCCGGTCCCCGGGAGCGAGCCGGGCCTGGCCTGCACCCGCTGCCCCATCCGCTGCGGCACCCGGCCTGACCGTGAAGCCTGGATGAAGGACATCGGCGGCACCATGCACTTCACCGGGCTCCGGGCGCCGGGCGCCCTTCCCGACCTGCCCCTGTTCACCCCCCAGGTCGACGGGCACGACGTGCGTACGCTCGACGCCCAGCTCAGGTGGCCCGCATATGCTCTCGGGCTGCGCCGTGTCATCAGTCCCAAGACGCACAAGCTGTTCCCGCGGTGGGAGGGCAAAACTGCCCACCAGTTCCTGGACCTGCGCCCCGAGCAGAAGGCGATCCTCAGCGGCTACGCGGAGGACCCGCTCGTGGAGGCCTACTGGACGCGGCGCAAGGCCGACGGCTTCGCCGACATGCTCGCCGCCCAGGAGTGGGACCTCGTCCTCACCCCGAACGCGTCGATGTACTTCAATCAGCCCCGCGCCGAGAATCTGATCAACATGCGGCGCAACCTGATGCTCGCCGCCGAACTCTCCTCCGCAGGGGTCACCGCGGTCCCCAACATCTACTGGCAGCGGTTGGAGGACCTCGACCGCTACCTGGACTGGCTCGACGAGTCCCCCGCCCTCCCGCCCGCCCTCGCCATGAACCTGCAGACCTTCCGCACCCAGGCCGACTGGGAGGAAATGGCGGTGCCCGGGCTGACCTACCTGGCCGCCACGCTGCCGCCCGACCTGCCCATGGTCCTCACCGGGGCGAGCCGCGCCGACCGCATTGCCACCCTCAAGGCGCTGTTCCCCGGACGGCTGTACCTGATCAGCCAGAACCCGCTGCAGTATGCCCGTCACGGCGCGGTCATGACGGAGGAGGGCCGCGTCGACACCCCGGCACGCACCGAGGACCTGTTCACCGCCAACGTCCGCTTCTACGCCGGCCTCGCCGACGGCACGATCAGCGCACGGAACGGAGCCTAACGATGGGCTCGGGCAGCCGGATCGACCACCAGCACCACCTCGTCGCCACCACGGCGGGGCTGACCATCGAGGCGCCGGCCAACGAGGTCGACCTCATGCCCGGGGCGCAGCGTGACCTGATCGACCAGGCCCTGCAGATCCAGGCCCGCTGGGAGGCGAACAACGGCCAAGCCACGCTCGAGGAGGCCATGGAGTACTGGGGCCTACGCGATCGGCTCCGACACGAACACGACCTGTGGAACGGCCACGGCCTCATTCAAGATGCCGAGCGTGAAGAGGCCGAGGGCGAGAGCCCCGCCTTCCCTCCTCGGGCCAGCGAACCGCCGGCGGGCATTCCCCTGCAGCGCGCCGCGGCGCAACAGGTCCTGGACGAAGTACTTGAGGAACACCAGGCATCGGCCGCACTCGCCGTGCAGGCCCGTGACCGCTGGCCGGCTGAGCCTGAGGCAGGCTTTGTGGACGATTTCGAGGCCTTCCGCGAGATCCACGACGCGGCGTGGAACCGGGAGATCCAGGGTGAGCAAGCAGTGCCCTACCTCATGGAAGACGCCACCGGAGGTCTGGGGGCCCGCGAGGGCGGGCGCGGCTTCGGCGTGGAGATCGAGTTCGACACCGATGGCGACTGGGACGACCGAGACGAAGCGCTAGCCGCCATCGGTCGTGACCTGCACGAGGCCGGCCTGGCACGGGACCGGTACATGCACGACTACCACTCCCAACAGCACGCCGGATACACCGATGCCCCCAACGCGTGGCGTCTTGAGAGCGACTGCACCGTCGCGGGCGAGATCGTCTCGCCGATCTTGTACGACGAACCGCAGACCTGGCAGAACCTCGCCACTGTCTGCGAGATCGTCCGACGACACGGCGGCGGCGCCAGCGAGCGCACCGGCGGCCATGTCCACGTCGGCCTCCACGACTACGACCACGACGTCGCCAACCACCACCGCCTGATGCAGATGTACGACCACTACGAGGACGTCCTGTTCCGGCTCGCCGCCAACCGCAGCGCCCCGGAATCTCGGCACCGGGGGACGCAGTGGTGTGAGCCCAATTTCGTGCCCGCCGAAAGGTACCGGTCCCTGGCCGATGTTCAGCTCATCAGTCACGGCCTCGCCGTCAATCTCTCGGCGGCACGCGGCCAACGCAGCGACCATGGCGAGTTCCGGCTGTGGGACGGTTCGGTCGATCCTGCCGTCATCCAGACGCAGGTCAACGTCTCCCTCGGCATGGTGGCCGCAGCAGTGCGCGGGGGATCACAGGCATCCAGGCGACGTGAGCCGATGTCGCTGGGCCGACACCGCCAGGAGTGGGGGCCCGATCAGCGGCTCACCGTCAGGGACCTTGAGGCCAACAGCATCAGCTTCCGTCGATTCGCCGACGAGATCTTCCACCGCCGGCAGGAGCGAGCGCAGGCAGCCGCCCTCTACGCCGTCACCCGTTGGCAACAGCCCGAATCCCAGGGTTGGTAGCACTCAGCGTCTCAGCCCACTCCCGCCGCCCTCGCTGAGGGCGGCGGACAGAAACCGAGTACGGAAAGGGGCCACACCTATGGGGTCCGGCAGCAGGATCGACCACCAGCACCATCTCGTCGCCACGACGGCGGGCACCACCATCACCGCGCCCGACGAAGCCATCGACGCGTTGGGAAGCCTGGAAGCACAACAGCTCATCGGCGAACTACTACGGCTCGGCACGAGAGTGTCCGAGAATGCCGCTACCGACGAGGAAGCCACCGAGTTCTATCGGCTCCGCCAGCAACTCCAGGATGATTTCGGCCCTGGATCCGAGGACCATCCTGACGGCCCGGTCGCACAGCTTGGGGGGTCTGACGCCGCCGTGTCGGTTCCCAGCCAGCGCGGTCTTCCTACGGATTGGAGCAGTGCCGACGACCGTGCCGTTCAACGTGCGGCCGCCCAGCAGGTCCTGGACGAGGTCGCCGCCGAGCATCAGGCGGCCAGTGCCCTCCAGGAGCAGGCCCGCGAGGAATGGCCGGAGAACGAGGCCGTCAGCTACACCGACGACTTCGGCGCCTTCCAGCGAGACTACGAGGCCGCACGCGAGCGAGCGGAGCGCGGGGAGCAGGTCGTCCCGTACATGTTGGAGAACGCCACTGGCGGACTTGGGGCCCGTGAGGGTGGTCGTGGGTTCGGCGTGGAGATCGAGTTCGACATCGAGCCCGGCGTCGACCGGCGTGAGGCCATCGCAAACATCGGCCGAGAACTGCGAGACGCGGGCCTTTCCCGCTCAGCCCGGCAGCACAGCTACCACTCACAGCAGAGCGCGGGGTACACCGACGAGCCGAACGCATGGCGGCTGGAGCAAGACTGCACGGTGGCCGGCGAGCTGGTCTCGCCGATCCTGTACGACGAGCCCCAGTCCTGGCAGAACCTCGCGACTGCCTGCGAGATCATCGAGCGAAATGGTGGCCGGGCCTCGTTCGGCACAGGCGGGCATGTCCATGTGGGCATGCACGACTTCGACCACGACGTTGCCAATCACACACGGCTCATGCAGACGTACGCCGCGCACGAGGACGTGCTGTACCGGCTCGCCCAGAACCCCGCTTCGGAGGGTAATCGGCACCGCGGTACACGCTGGTGTCGTCCCAACCCGGTTCCGTCGCAGGGGTATTCGGCGATCTCGCAGATCGAGTCGTACCACGGCATGGCGGTGAACCTGAGTGGCGCGCGGCGCGGCGGGCAGAGCGCGCACGGCGAGTTCCGGCTGTGGGACGGCTCGCTCAACCCTTCTGTGATCCAGACGCAGGTCAAGCTCTCGCTGGGCATGGCGGCCGCAGCCGTTCGGGACGACACCGCCGTTCCGGGCACGCGTATGCAGCTGGGCAGCCATCGCGAGCAGCGGCGCCAGGCTGGAGTCGGACAGCGCCGGCGGCTGTCCGGTGACGATTGGCGTACGACCACCGCGAACTTCCGACAAATGGTCGATTCGCTGTTCCGGCGCCCTGAGGATAAGGCGCAGGCAACCGCTCTGTTCCAACAAACCCGCTGGCAGCGGCACTAATCCCTTGGAGATGCCATGACCTTCATCCGTACCCGCAACGCCTCTTCCGCCGCCACTCCGCTGGACCCTCCGAAGAAGGACAGCGGCGGCAACTACGTCTTCGAGATGATCTACGACGGTGGGAGCTGGCGCGGCTACGCCGACACCCCGACCGAGCTCATGGAAGGCCTGATCCCGGAATACCCCGAACTCATCAGCCCGAAGGAGAAGGCTGCCGCACGCATCCGGCTGGCCCTGCGCCTCCAGGTGCAGTTGCAGGCAGCGCTCGCGGCGTCGGACGCGTTCGCGCAGTGCAGCCCCGAGCAGCAGCAGGCGATTCTCGCCCCACGGGACACGCCCCCGGTGGTCAGCCGCTGGGATGCCCCCGTCCCGCTGGTCCTGGTGACCACGTTCTACAAGCCCGCCGGCCGGCTGCCCCGTCCCCAGGGTCGGGACGAGGCGCTGATCTGGATCGAGCCCGATGACGAGTGGAGCCTGCTCGTTTCGCTGCACCGGGCGGGTGTGATCCACCTGGCGGCCGAGCAGGGCGCGCTGCCGCCGAACGTGCGGGGGGAATGAACGTGGGGTCGGGAAGCCGAATAGATCACCAGCACCACAGTGTCGCGCCGACGCGGGGCGCGGACACACTCGTCGCCGAGGCCGCGCCGCTGACCATTGAGGAGCGGCCGGAGCGCGCTGAGGTGCGCTTTTTCGACACCAGTCCCGTCGACGCTCCGATTCTGCAGAACTACGTGGTCAGCGGCGATGACCACCTGCTGTTCCTGCCGCGCAACCCGGACACCATCCAAGGACAGGTCACCGACGAGCAGGATGCCTTGGTTACCCTCGGTGCCAGCGTTGCTGACGAGGACGGGCGCCACTTCATCGAGGGCGACGTCCGGGTCACCCGCGGCCCGGACGGCCAGATCCAGGTGAGCCCGGAGAGCCTGCGGTGTACCGGTGGCGACATGCACGCCGGCGACGAGGACGGCACTTGCATCCACCAGGCGGCCGTGGCCAACCTGGTGCAGGAGCAATTCGGCGCAAGCGGCCGCTCGGCGATCGACCGCGTCGCCGCCCAGGAAGTCCTGGACGAGGTGGCGGCCGAACATGCCGCCTCGATCGCCGCCCAGGACCAAGCCCGCGCCGAGCGGGCGGCCCAACCCGCGGTGCGCTCCTACTCGGAAGACATGGACGCCTTCCAGGAAGCGTACAACCAGGCCCGCGAACGCAGGGCGGCAGGCGAGGCGCTGGTGCCGTACCTGACGGAGAACGCCACCGGCGGCCTCGGCGCACGCGAAGGCGGGCGTGCTTTCGGCGTCGAGATCGAGTTCGACTACCCGTCGTCGATGTCCCACTCCCAGCGGCAGGAAGCCAGCCAGCGGATCGCGCGCGAGCTGCACGAGGCGGGCATCGCGCCCGACGCGAACGTCAATGGCTGGCATGCCTCGGCGCGCGAGGGATACACCGACGCCCCCAATGCCTGGCGGCTGGAGCACGACTCCACCGTCGCCGGTGAGATCGTCTCGCCGATTCTCTACGACGAGCCGCAGACGTGGAACAACCTGGCCCAGGTGTGTGAGATCGTCCGGCGCAACGGAGGCATCGCCAGCGCCCGCACCGGCGGCCATGTCCACGTCGCAGTCCCCGACTACGACCACACCGTCGCCAACCACAACCAGCTGATCAACACCGTGGCCGGGTACGAGGACGTCATCTACCGGATCGCCCAGAACCCGGCCAGCGACAATCACCGCGGCCTGGAGTGGTGCACTCCCAACAACCAGCCGTCGAGGCCCTACACCTCGGTCGCGGCCGTCCAGCGGTACAACAACAGTCACCACATCGGACTGAACTTCCAGTCCGTCAACGGGCAGGAGAGCGACCACGCCGAGTTCCGGATGTGGGACGGATCGCTGGATCCGGGGACCATCCAGGCACAGGTCAACGTATCGCTCGGCCTGACGAACGCCGCCCTCCGGGAGGCCGGGACCACGGCGCCGCCGCCGCGGCAACGCGTCGGGCACCACCGCCAGGCCGCGGCGGTGGCCGGCCACCGCGGGCGGCTCACCGGCGAGGCGTGGTCCAGCACCACACGGTCGTTCCGCAGCATGGTGGACCGGATCTTCAGCCGGGAGGAGAACCGAGCGCAGGTCGCCGCGCTGTTCGCCGGCACCCGCTGGCACAACGGCCAGTACTGAGCGCCCAACGGGAAAAGGGGCTGGGGCACCGCAACATGCGGTGCCCCAGCCCCTCTTTCCGAGTCGGTGGACCTACTTGGGCGAAAGCCAGAGCGTCGGCGGCACGGACCGCGACCGCTGGGGCTCCCGGAGCGTCCGGTGGCCACACACCTCCTCGTCGGCCAGCTGGTCATCCAGACTGAAGCCCCGGTAGGCGACAATGTGCGCCAGACGATCGTCCTTGGCACGGGCCGTCGCCGTGAACTTCCGCTGGTCGATCGGGACCGGAGCCCCAGAGGAATAGTCCACCATCATCAGCGTTCCCTCCGGAACCATCAGGACTTCCGCGATGGAGACGCCCGCCGCACGGGCGGCCTTGTCGAACCACCCCGGATTGGAAGCCCAATACAGGTTTCCGTCCGTGTCGACAGCAACGGAGAGCGGGCTCACCGCTGTGCGCGCCAGCATGACCAGCTGAGGCCAACGCCGGTCGATCCACACCAGCGCAGCCCGGCCCACAGTGGACTCCAGGACCTCAAGGGTGGGCAGGATGACCCCGCCCGCCTGATCGAGAGCCTGGTACAGGACCTCGGTGTCGGTGCCCCCGGTCGGACGCGGGAGACCGAAGACCGACCGGAGCGGCCAGGTGTCCACGTCTCCGTTGTGCGTACCGATGAGCTGACCCACCTGCAACGGGCTGGAGTTGACCAACGTCGTCCCGCCCTGGGTCGCCCAGCGCGCGTGCCCGAGAACGACCGTAGCCGCGTCGAGCACGCTGCTGTAGGCGGGCTTCCACACGTCGCGGAACCGCCCCGGTCCCTTGATGATCCGCCAGCCGCCCGCCGTCACGTCGCGACGGTTGGTCACCGGGCGCCGGTCCAGCTTCTTGGTAGCGGAGGTGGCGCATGCCAGCCCCGCCGAGTCCCTACCCCGCTCCTCGGCCAGATGGCCCAGGGCAACACACATAATGGTCGCGCGAGTGGGGTCACAGGTCTGGTTGCGGATAACTCCGAACAGACCGCACATGGTTGTTCCTTACTTCGCCTCGGCGCCCAGAAGGGGCCGAGGCGTACTGCTTAAGCCGTCAGGCCGCGAAACGCGGCCTGACGGGTGTTTCAAGGTGGTTTGTGCCATCCGCCGCCCCGGACAGAGGTTCGTCCGGTGGCGATGCGGACTACCGGTAGTGCCGGGACTGCCGGGATTCCGCCTTGAGGAAGTCCCCGCCGGGGATCTCGTCGGCGTCGGTGAACCAGCGTCGGGACGACTCGCCCGCGAGGTAGACATACGCCTCGACCGTGCTGCCATCGGCGAGAGTGACGGTACGGACCTTGCGGTCGTACATGTTCTCGCGTCCCTCACCCCGGTAGCCTTCGAGCTGGTCGAGGCGACGGAGCACCGTGGTCCACACCTCGGCGTCCACGTCCATGACCTCACCGACGACGATGCGGCCCTCGCGCACGACGGCGAAGGGGACACCCGCACCGAAGAGGGTGTAGTCGTTCAGGGTCGCCGGGCGCTCCTGAACCGTGGTCCCCTGGAGGATGCCCAGGTAGTTGCCCTGTCCGGCACGGAGTGTGCCGTAGACGAAGACGGGCTTCTGCTCAGTGGGGAACAATGCGTTCGCCACCCTTCTGTACTGCTCGCCGGTGAACTTCCCCGGCGTCGATTTCTCAACTCTACAGCATCATTTCCAATTACGCAACTAGCGACATCGACCATCCATGCCCCGCCATCGCGTGCGCGGCGCCATCGAACGTCGACCACGTATTGCTTAAATGGATTTACGGTTGTAGAGTCGAGGTGTCGCGGCGGATCGTGTTCGACCGTCGCCCCACGTACCACTGCGAAGGAGCCGCCCTGTGCGGCTCAGCCTCCGCCTCCCCCTCCCAGCGCGGCGGAGGCTCCGGGCCCGGGCGCGCCTCCCCCAGCCGCCCGGGCCCGCCCCCTCAACCAACCTCACGCCCAGCGGAGTTGACCTTGCAGTTCATCATGAGCACGCGCAGCCTCGCCCGGCTCGACCAAGCAGCGATCCACGCTGCCAGTCAGCGGTCGAGAGGTGGTCGAGCGGGCCATGCCGGCAGCGGGTCGTCTCTCTACGCCACCTTCGCAACCGCCGAGCGGGCGAGGAGAATGCTGCGCCAGGCGCTCCGGTTGAGACAGTGGGTCGCGGTCACCAGCAGCGCGGACGATCTCCACCTCCTGGGTGAAGGCTCCATTGGCCAGGCCGTTCGGCTACGGATTTCGGAAGGACCGGACCCCCGCGAGTTCCTCGCGGCGTACGACAGCGACCGGCGGTTCGCCCTGAGCGTCATCGCTCCATGCCCGCAGTGCGCGGCGCCCGTGCCCACGGTGTCCATCGGCAGCTTGGCCGACTACGGGGACTGGCTCAACAGCGCGCCGAACCTCGCTGAATCCCCGCACTACCGCACGTCACGCGCCCATCGCGGCAGCTGTCCGCTCCCGCGCGAGTAGCCGGGCCCACGAACAACAGCCCGACCCGCGGTGTACGGGGACCCGTGCACCGCGCACTGAACCAGATAGAAGTACCGATGCCCCGCTCGTCCTCCCCGTTCCCGCAGGCCGAACAGCACATCACCGTCGTCCCGGTGCCGGCTCCCCGCCGGCTCACCGAGAAGGAGCAGGTCTTCCACGACGGGCTCACCGAGCACCTGTTGTTCGCGCTACCGATCGCCATGCTCGAGGTGTGCCGCATGCCGGTCCACGCCTTGGATCCGCTCCGGGCGAAAGCGGCCACCGCCATCGGCAGCCGTGGCGACGCCCTCCAGTTCCAGAAGACGAAGCACACCGCCGAGACCGGCACCCAACTGGACCTCGGCCTTGCGTACCTGGCACTGATGACGCCGGGCGGCATCACCACGCTCGGGGTGCACGCCTGCGCCGCGCCCCATGCCAACTGCCCCGCCAATGACGGCGATTGTTATCAAACGGAAAGCACGACATGAGCGCCAACACGACGACCGACGAATCCCGCGCGAACACGCCGAAGCCGCGCCGGTGGCTCCTGACCCAGAACCGGCAACTGCGAGCCGAAGGGATCTTCAACTGGCCGTTGCCGGCGTGGGGAGGTCGCTTCCAGGACGGCACGACATACAACGCCTGCCCTGAGGCCGGGGCGTGCGCGAAGCTGTGCTATGCCCGGGTTGGCACCTACCGGTGGCCGGTCGTGCTGGCGGCACACGAGCGCAACATGTGGATGGTGCAGCACGCTCTCGCCGACTGGGAAGCCCAGATGACGGAGGAGCTCCGCCACAAGCGGTACCAGGGAAAATGGATCAGGCTGCACGATTCCGGCGATTTTTTCTCGATGAATATCTTGAGGCGTGGCTGCGAATCATGCGGAATGCGCCTGAGAACATCTGGTTCTACTGCTACACGAAGTCTGTAACCCGATTCCGACGGCCGGTCGAGCCGAATCCGCCAAAGAATTTTCTGTGGTGTTACAGTCTGGGCGGAAAGGAGGACAAGCTGCTCGATCTGGAAATCGATCGCCACGCCGACGTATTTCCCAGTGTCGCGGAGCTGGAGGAATCAGGTTACTTCGATCAGACGGAATCGGACCTTCTGTCCGTGCTGAGCGACTCGCACATGGTCGGAATCCCAGCCAACCGGATCCCGATGCTGCTCAAACGGCAGGGCAGCGAGACCTTCTCCAGCTTGCAGCGAGCGCTGGACAAGAAGCTCGCGGAGAAGCGGAGGCGCGCCGCCGAAGCCGCCCTTGACCTCGCTTCCTGACCTTCCACTTCAAACGAACCGCGCTGGCCGGCACAGGACCGCGCCGCGTCGGCACGACACCTGGGGCGGGCCCGGGAGCATGCGCTCCCGGGCCCGCTCGCACGCCGTCCCGCATGGCGGGTCAACCCCGACACACCCGTGAATTGCTTAATTGCATGTATCGCTGTACGTTGTGAGCCTGGTCTCTCCCTGCGTCATTCCGGTCTACCGGCGGAACGTGGGAAGGGGCCGCTGGCCACGTAAGCAGCATCACCCGTCGGCACCTCACTCCGCCGGCAGGAGACGATCAGGCCACGCAGGCCCTGGAGCAGACGATGATTCCCGCAAACTCAAAGATCAAGCAGACCACACTCGAGAGGATCGCTAAGCGATACCAGGTGGGCAGCTCCACCGCGGCCTCCTGGTCGCTCGAGCCGACGTTTCCCGACTTCCTCGACAAGGGTTGGGGCAAGACCCAGCTGTACGACGAGACAGCCGTCGACGAGTGGCTCCTGGAACACAAGCCGGAGGCCTGGGTCGCGGCTCACCCCAGGCAGAAGGAGAAGGCCACCGCGCTGCCTGCCGGCGATGCGAAGGACCTCCTGCCGCTCAGGCTGATCGGACAGCTTGAGGGCCGCTTCCTCTCTCGCGAGGCCACGCCAATCGCGACCCTGCGCACCTACATCTCCAAGGGCGACCTCGCCCGGCCCGATCGGCGCCCCGACGATGGGGGCAAGCCGGAAGTGAAGGAGGATATGTGGTTCCGGGAGACGGCCTACGCCTACATCACCCGTCGGCGCAACGTCCGACGGAAGAGCGGTAGCGACGAACAGCGTGAGCCCAGCGACCTCTTGAAGCAGTACTTCGCGAAGAACCCGGGCCTGCTCAGCCTTGAAAAGATCGCCGAGCTCGACGGCCAGGAGCACGGGCGTAAGCCGACCGCGCTCACCACGCTCAAGATCTACATCTCGCAGGGCAAACTGGCGCGCCCCGACCGTGTTCCGGGCGACGGCAAGGAGCCCGCGGTCGACGAGCGGATGTGGGAGCCCGAGACCGCCCTGCCGTACCTCTGCCGACCGGCGAGTCGACGCAGCCCGGCGCCGGCCGCCACGGACGAGGCTGCCGAGGTGGAGCCGAGCGAGTCCCTGAAGCGGTACTTCGCGGAGCACCCGGGCCTGCTGACCCTGGAGAAGATCGCCGAGCTCGACGGCCGGGAACAGGGCCGGCCGAAGGCGACGGCGCTGTCGACCCTGCGTGTCTACATCTCGCAGGGCAAGCTGGCACGGCCCGACCGTGTTCCGGGCGATGGCAAGGAGCCCGCGGTCGACGAGCAGATGTGGACCCCGGAGGCCGCCCTGCCCTTCCTCGCCACACCGCGGCAAGCGTCGCGAGGGAAGGCGGCTCCCGTTACGCCGGCCGCACACGAGCTCCGCGAGCCGAGCGAGTCCCTGAAGCGGTACCTCAAGACGAACCCAGGCCCCCTCACCCTTAAGGTGATCGCCGAACTCGACGCGCGCGAGCAAGGCCGAGACAAGCCCACCGCTGAGTCCACTCTGCGGGCGTACATCTCGCGTGGCGTACTGGCGCGGCCCGATCGGCTCCCGAACGACGGTAAGTCACCTGTGGTCGATGAGCCGATGTGGTCGTCCGAGACCGCGTTGCCGTACCTGCTCCGGCCGCTCGGCCGCCGCAGTGCTGCAGCGAAGGCCGCGGCCGGCGGTGGCCCGCAGGGCGCCGACCAGTAAGTTCGACGACCACCCGCCCTCTCATCAAGGACCGTCCATGACAAGTCGCCGCATCGACGACGCGGGAATCAGTGCTCGGTACGGCGTATCACCGAAGGACGTTGCTGCCTGGATCAAACTGGTCAACTTTCCGACTGCAGACGACGATGGGCTGCGCGACGTCGACCGTGTCGACGCCTGGGTGCAGGCGATGCGGCCGCAGTACTGGCCGCCCACCGAGTCGGAAGCGGTCCCATCGGCCAGGGTTCCTGGCTCACTGACGGCCAAGCCAGCGGCAGCTGCCCTTCCTTCGCCGGCCACCGAGAACCGTTCGGAGATGGCCAAGCGCTTCAACATGAGCTACCAGGCCGTGGATGTGTGGACCAAGGCCAGGGAGCGGCACGACGCGAAGGGCAAAGTCGTAGCGACCGCCTTCCCTCCTCCCGTGTCGAAGGGGCGCTGGGACACGACGGCGGTGGACACGTGGGTGCGCGCGAACAGGCCCCGGGTGTGGACGGCCTACGCCGGAAGTAAACCCCTGTTCGTGAAGCCCCTCCCCGAGGGGCATCCCAAGGACCTGCTGGGAATCAGCGAATACGGCGTCATCCGCGGCAATGCGCTCAGCGGAAAACCTGCACAGCGGCGCACGATGCAGGCATATCTGCTCCGCGAACAGATTGCAGCCCCAGATCGCGTTCCAAAAGACCGGAAGCGCCCTGAGGTATTCGAGCCCATGTGGTATCGGGAGACGATCTATTCGGAGATCCGCCGGCGCCTCTCACGAGGAGCGTCGGAGGCGGAGGGAAAGCCTCCGCTGGGATAACGATCCGGGCGACTGCGCGGGCGGCCAGGATTGAATTGCCGCCGGCCAGGAAGAAATCCGTTTCCGCGTCGACGTCCGCGGCGAGGTCCGCGTCAAGGACGGCCCTGAACACCAGCACGATCGAGTCGACGAGGTCGGACGCGACCGCCGTTTCCGAACTTTCCATCATTTGCTGCACCCCTTCCGATTGCACAAATGATTCACTTGTTCTACTCCGTCGCCGGCTCCTCGGCTCCGAAGGTCATGGAGTCACCGGGCTCGGTCCCGGGCTCCTCGGTTCCCTTCCGACGCCGCCGCAGTGCGAGTTCCCTCACGTTGAGCGCCATGACGAACGCGACGGCGGCCAGCCCGGCGCCACTGAGGAAGACGTGGTGCAGCGCGGACTCGAAATCGGTCAGATAGGCCGAGCGTGCGCTGACGGTGAGGCTGTCGAGTTGCTGGCCGTCCGGCAGCGCCTGGTGCAGCGACGCGGCGAAGATCGCCCCGAACACCGAGACCCCGATGGAACCGCCGATCGTGCGGCTGAACGTCGTCGTCGAGGTCGCGACACCGAGGTCCTTCGGGTCCGCGGCGTTCTGCGCCGCCAGCACCATCACCGAACTGATCATCCCCAGGCCCAGGCCGATGGCGGCCAGCGCGATCGCCTGGAAGGCGTAGGTGTCGGCGATGCCCAGCCGGGACAAGGTGAGCATGCCCAGAACCAGCAGAGCGGTGCCGGTAATCGGCAGCCGGCGGTACTTTCCCGTCCGGGTGATGAACCGCCCGGACAGCGACGACGACAGCGCCCACGCGAACCACAGCGGCGCCATGCGCAGGCCCGACATCGTGGGCGACACACCGTCGACCGTCTGCTGGAACAGGGGCACAAACACCGTGGCGCCCAGCGTGGTGAACCCCACGAGGAAAGCCAGCGGGGTCACCAGCCGGATCACCTCGTTGCGGAACAGCCGCAACGGCACGATGGGCTCCACGGTTCGCCGTTCCACCAGGATGAAGGCGGCGAGGAGCACGACCGCTGCGGCGGCGAGGCCGAACACCGGCACCGACAACCATCGATAGGCGTTGCCGCCCAAGGTCGTCACCAGAATGAGCGCGGTTACCCCGGTCGACAGCAGCGCGGCGCCCCACCAGTCGATGTGCGGCCTGCGCCGTTCGCGCACCGGCGCGGTGAACCGCGCCGTGACCATCACCAGCGCGAGCACGCAGACCGGCGCGTTGACGTAGAAGACCCAGCGCCAGCCCAGACCCTGCGCCACGACGCCGCCCAGCAGCGGGCCGAAGACCGTGGCGAGCGCGAAGACGGACTGCATCACGCCCTGGTACCGACCTCGTTCCGCCGGTGGGACCAGATCACCGACCATGGCCTGAGTGTTGACTACGATGCCGCCCGCGCCGAGCCCTTGCAGGGCACGGAAGACCACGAGCATCAGCATCGAATGGGCCGTCCCGCACAGCATCGAGCCGAACAGGAAGATCAGCAGTGCCACCTGGAACAACCGCTTGCGACCGAAGATGTCGCCCAGTTTTCCGTACAGCGGCGTCGAAACGCTGACCGCCAGCACATACGCGGTGACCACCCAGGACAGTTGGGTGAGGCCGCCGAGGTCCGAGGTGATCGACGGCAGCGAGGTCGCGACCACGGTCTGGTCCAGCGCCGCCACGAGCATCGCGAGCACCAGGCCGGGAAAGACGACCATCACCTCGCTGTCGCGCCCATGTCCCTGCCGATCCCCGCGTGCCACCAACACTCCCCCATGTCCGGGTCCCTCGGCGCCCGGGACGGTCGGCCGACGACGCTCCCTGAGTACCTTTCGCATCAACCGTGACCGTATTTGGCTGACCTTAGCGATAACCTTGCAGGCAACCACGTCACGCGAATCGGAGATCGGTGTAGCCCAGGGGGAACGGTGCTGCAGATTCGCCTGCTCGGGCCGGTGAAGGTATGGGCGGCGGACCGCTTGCTGGACGCCGGATCGCCCCGGCAACGCGCAGTGCTCGCCGTGCTGGCTATGGAGGCCGGCCAACCGGTGCCGTTGGAGAGCATCGCCGACGACGTGTGGGACGGCACCGCGCCAGCCGCACAGACGGTGTACGTGCATATCTCGCGGATCCGCCGGATGTTGCGCAAGGCGGGCGGCAGCGACCACAGACCGCCGACCGTGCTGAGACCGGCCGGCGGCTACCAGCTCGACATCGACCCGGAACAGGTCGACGTGCACCGGTTCCAGCGCCTTGTCGACCAGGCCAACCGACCCGAGCTCGCCGAGGGCGAGCGGGCACAGCTATTGCACGACGCGCTCGACCTGTGGCAGGGCACGCCACTGTCCGATCTTCAAGGCGCGTGGGCCGACCGGATGCGCTGGGTGTGGCACCGCAAGCGCCTCGACGCGATGATCGGCCTGGCGCAGGCCGAGGTGCGGCTAGGCAACGCCGCAGCCGTCGTCGGTCCGCTGACCGACCTCATCGCCGAGCACCCGCTGGTCGAGCCGTTGGCGGCGGTGTTGATGCAGGCCCTACACGGTTCCGGCCGCACCGCCGAGGCATTGGATCGCTATGCGCTGACCCGCACGCTTCTTGCGGAGAGCCTGGGCATCAACCCGGGGCAGGAGCTGCAGCGGCTGCACGAGGCCCTGTTACGGGGCGAACTCGAGCAGCCCTCGGTACCGCCGGCCCGTCCGCGGCGGCTGGTGCCGGCGCAGCTGCCTGCCGGCGTCCGGGCGTTCACCGGCCGGGAGACGGAACTCGCTGAGCTCGACCGACGGGTGTTCGACGCCGAATCCGCCCCGAAGGCCGTGGTGATCTCGGCGATCGAGGGCACCGCGGGCGTCGGCAAGACCGCCCTGGCGTTGCACTGGGCGCACCGGGTTGCCCACCGGTTTCCTGACGGCCAGCTGTATGTCGATCTCCGGGGTTACGACCCCGACCTGCCGATGACCGCGGCGGACGCCCTTGCTCAGTTCCTTCTCGCTCTGGATGTCGCGCAGGCGGACATCCCGATCGACGTCGACGCGCGAGCTGCCCGCTACCGGACCGAGGTCGTCGGCCGCCGGATGCTGATCGTCATCGACAACGCCGCGTCCGCCGAGCAGATCCGGCCGCTACTGCCCGGAGCACCATCGTGCGCGGTCGTGGTGACCAGCCGGGACCGGCTGGCCGGGTTGGTGGTCAAGGATGGGGCTCGGCGGTTGGACCTCGATCTGCTGCCGGCCGCCGACGCGTACACCCTCCTGCGCACGCTCATCGGATCCCGCGTCGGCGACGACCCCGTCGCGGCCGGCACGCTGGCGACGCAGTGCGCCCGACTGCCGCTGGCGCTGCGGGTCGCCGCCGAGCTCGCGGTCACCCGGCCGGACAGCACGCTGGCCGAGCTCGTCACGGAACTGGCCGACCAACAGCACCGGCTCAGTCTGCTCCAGGTCGGCGATGATCCGTACACCACCGTCGGGGCCGTCTTCGGTTGGTCGCTGCGGCACCTGTCCGAGGATGTCGCAGACATTTTCCGCCTGCTCGGCCTGCACCCCGGCCCGGTCACCGACGCGTACACCGTCGCCGCGCTGGCCGACGTCGACCCCGAGCGGGCTCGCAAGGCTTTGAACCAGCTCGCCCAGGTCCACCTCGTGCACCGCATCGATGCCGACCGGTACGGCATGCACGATCTCCTGCGCGCCTACGCGACGAGCCTGATCGGCGCCGACGAGCTCAGCGCTCACCGTCGGGCCGCGCAACAGCGGCTGTTCGGGTACTGCCTCGCCGCCACCACGGCCGCCATGAACCGCCTGTACCCGGCCGACAGCCACGGCAGGCTCGCCGTGCCGGAGACCGGCGCCGCCGTCCCCGCGCTCGACGATTCAGGCGCGGCACGCCGCTGGCTGGATGCCGAACGGTGCAACCTGGTGGCGATCAGCGGCCAAACTGGCGCAGCCGGCTGGGCGGAACACACCATGCGGCTCTCCGTCATCCTCTATCGATACCTCGCGGGCGGCTTACCCACCGACGCGGCAGTCCTGCACGGGCATGCCCGCGACGCAGCGCGCCGGCTCGGCGATCTGGCCGGCGAAGCGCAGGCACTGCTCGGTCTCGGCGGCGCGGACATCCAACTGTCCCAGTACGCCTCGGCCGCAGCGCGTTTCGAACGCAGCTGCGAGTTGTTCCGGCAGGTGCACGACTCGATCGGTGAGGCCCGGGCGCTGGCCAATCTCGGTGCGGCGCAGGCGCGCCTCGGCGACCTCATCCACTCCGTGCGAAACCACGCGCAGGCGCTCGAAGCGTTCCGACGACTCGGCGACCGAACCGGCGAGGCCCGGGCGCTGATCAGCCTCAGCGTCGCGGAGCGGCAAAACGGCGACTACGACCTCTGCGCCCACCACATCCGACAGGCGCTCGAGCTGCACCGGCAGGCCGACAACCAGTCCGGCATCGCGTTCGCGCTGACCAATCTCGGCACCGTGGAGACACATCTGGGCGAACTCGGGCTGGCCGCCGAACACCTGCGCCACGGCCTCGACCTGTTCCGGAAGATCGGAAACCAGCAGGGCATGGCCTATGCCCTGGACCGGCTCGGCATCGTCCATACCCAGTCCGACGACTCGGACCTGGCCGTGCAGCACCACGAACGCGCACTGGAGCTGTTCCGCCAGTCCGGCGACCGGCACGGCCAGGCATTGGCGCTCAACGGCCTTGGCGAGGCCGCGCTGCAGTCCGGCAACGCGCCCGACGCCTTGACCCACCACAAGGCTGCCCTGGCCGTGGCGACGTCGGTGGGTGACATGGACCAGCAGGCCCGCGCCCACGCCGGTGTTGACAGCGCGCAGGACGGTCCAGGCGACTTGACCGGCACCTGACGGCTACTGGTTCAGGCCGAGCGGGCCCAGCGACAGCGCCGCCACGTGCCATGCCTTGAGCTCGAACCGGTCACCGAGCGCAACCCTAGCCCGGTCGCATGCTGGGTTGATCGATCCCCCGCGCGTCCTCATCCTGGCGGCAGCTCACCTGCCGACGCGTTTTGTGATCGTGCGCGTGATGCGTCAGGTCAAGCGGTCCGCTGCGCACCCGGCCGCGCGGTCCGCAGCCGACGCGGACTGAGCCACACCCACGCCGGCAGCCTCCAGATCGCGCGCATACGGACAGCGTGCAACCTGGGGCTGTTTCCCGCGCGGGGTGCTGCTCCGGCCTGGTGATGCCGTTGTGCCGAGAGCCGGCACGCGGGAAACGTCAGTCGCGGTGCTCCTCGGCGACCATCCTCGCGAGGGCGTCCTCCAAGCCGCGGACGGCCCGCGCAATCTGCCGCCGCTCCGCCTCGGACAGCAACGGAGGCTCCGATGCGACGCCCTGCTGCGACACTCGATACAGCAGCGACTCATGCACCTGGTACACGGCCAGTACGACCGCGTGACCGCTGAAGACGTCGTGGTGGGGACTGCGCCGCCCGATCGACTCCCGCAGCTCCTCCAACTGTTCAAGCAGTGCTGGCACTCCGCCCTGGTCGAACTGGGCACGTACGTCCGAGATCACAACCTCGATCGGCAGACAGCAAACCTCTTGCTCGAACTCGAACCCCCGGGGAGATAACACAGCCCGCAGCGCTTCCGTGTATCTCTCGCCCGTCTCGGCCTGGCGCAAGCGGGTCATCTGCGCGGCCGTGGTCTGCCTCTTGGGCATCGCGTACTCGTTTCTGACGGTCTCCCACGCTCCCGTCGGACGAGAGGATGTACCGAAGGGACACGGGCCCCTGAGGACCTTGGCCGGTCGATCACCTGGCGGCGTGGGCGCGGGTGACGGCGGGAGGCGTACGCGACTTGCCTGCCGCAGATCGTACAACAGGCCTGGCTCCACTACCGCGAGACGTCATGCGGGCCAGGGATCACCCCAGACATAGCGCCTGTCGCACCCACGCGAGAGGAGATGTGGAAGAGCTTTCGCCCGCATTCCTCGCAGGCGGCGTGCTGGGCCGCCAGGTGCGCCTCAGCAGTGGGTGCAGGCGGGCCCAGCGCACAGCTCGCAGCGTGTGCCGCAGGCTCCTGGCATCGCTGTCGCGATCGGCTCCCTGGCCCGGGTGGCCACATATTCGGCATACGGCATCGCCGCCACGGCATCACTCCTCACCTTCGCGACCGCGGCGAGAGGCAGGGAAGGCCGCTCACGACATCGCAGAGCAGAAGTAAGGAAATGACATGACGAATACGCCCACTGCCTCGAACCTTCAGACGCAGGCCACCCGGGGATCCGGCTCGGAGGCCGCGGCTCCATACGCAAGGTCCTGGACACCGGCGTCCACCCGGCGACGCTGCGCCCGCTCGCGGCCGGGATGCGCTGCGTAGAGTGCGTTCACTTCTACCTCAAGGTGCTCGACAACGGGTCCGAGCGCAGAAAGTGCGGCTTGGTGGCCGGCACGGGCCGACGCAACGGGGGCCCCCACATTCGTGAGGAGATGCCTGCGTACGTGGGCATAGCGAAGGCGACCGCGCCCGTCACCCAGAAGAGAGCCGAGACCGCGCGTCGAACAGTAATGTGAATTGCGTAATTGGATATACCGCGGTAGCCTTGGGCATTCGCTGGGTGCTCCAGCACCCCTTTGCGTCGATCCTGACAAGGTTGTCCTGTGACTCTCCCATCCCCGCGCCTCGACCGAGGCACGTTTTCGTCCTCCGGCCCGGCTCCTGATCCGACCTTCGCCCTCCCCGCCGTCTCATCCCAGCTGCTCCCCCCACCCAGCGACTACACCAAAGCGGAACTGATCCCGCTCCTGGCGCGCGCCCGCAGTGGCCCCGAGGCCCCACGGACGCACTACACGCGCACCGACTTCCGGTCGGCCTCGTCCCTGGCGGACCGGATCACGACACAAATCGAGTCGGCCCACCGCGAGGCGCTGCGCGCGGCCGGACTGCTGGGCCTGGTCCCGATGGCACTCGGAGAGGACAGCGATACCTCCAGCATGCCGCGTCCGCGCGGCGGTCTCGGGGACGAGATGTTCATCGGCCGAGCCGAGATGGTGGCCACTGTGCGGCAGTGGCGCAGGACGAAAGTCGCCTATGACCTTGATCCCGATCTGTCGGAGAGCCTGGTCGACATGGAGGTCGACACGGAGTTCCCCGGTGAGGTTCTGCGGCATCTTCCCCACCCCGACCCGCTGTTCATGCTCAGGAAACCGGCCGTGGTCGCCGACAGCGAGGGCGCGCCATCTGAAGTCCTGGGCTTCCTCGTCGTCGGCCGCCCGGCTCTGCGCGGTGTATGCAGCACCTCCGAGATCACGGACGACACCCCCATGTACCTGGTGAGCGCTCTGGTGCGCCCAGCCCACGGCCGGCTCGGCTCGGTGCTGCTGTTCGCCAACGCGGCCGCCGGGACCACGACGGTCAGCAAGATGGTCGACGACAGCGTGAGTCTGACCGAACTGGCCGAGGGCGGGCCCCGACCGGCGGACACGGCCACCCTCGACTACGTGCGGCGCCTGGCGGTGCTCGTCATCTCGCACATGCTCTATATGTGCAGCGACCGGCCCGATGCGATGCCGACGCCGTCGGCCACCACGATGCGCGGACGCCACGGGGCCAAGGGCGGGCGCCCAGCGACGGTCTACCAGGTCGGCTGAAGGCTGGGGCCAGCCATCGCAGCGTTCAACCGCAAGGTCGCTCGGCTGCGTGAGCACGCGGTCGCACGGGGCGGCTCCGTCTTGCCTCACATCCGCCGCGGTCATCCGCACACGTTCCTCCACGGGCCCGGCCGGATCTGGAAGAAGGTCCGCTGGGTGGCTCCCACGCTGGTCAACGCGGCCGTCTTCGGCGACGAGGCACAGGGAGTGGTCATCCCGGTGTTCTGAGTGGCCGCAGACGCCCTGCGCTCCTCCGGCGGCGGAGAGCCGAACAGGCCTCTGCCGCCGCCGTCCGGAAAGCCAGCAGAATGACTGTCACCGTCCGCGGCGGCTGAGCGCCCTCCGCGACCGACCGATGAGCCGGCGCCGCGCGGTGATCGGCAGGCGCGCCGACGCCGGCGTGCCGGAAGAGCAAGCAGCAGCGGACGTCGACGCCCTGTGCGGGCCGCGCGCTCGCGTACGTCGCTCAGAATCTGGCCCTGCAGATCGCCGAAGCGCGACAGCGATGCCATGCGGCACGGGACTGGATCACCCGTGACAGCATCAGCCACCAGCCGCGGGGGCTCATGTACGCGCTCGCCACTGTGTTGGGCAATCCACGGGGCCCCAAGGCAGCTCGCAGAGAGGCGTGTTCCGTAGAATCACACCAGACACATGCATTGCTTAATTGGATTTATCGCTGTAGCTTAGTGCATCTGGCGAGGCCTATCCGCCCTCGCTCTCTCGCACACGCACACGCTACTGACGAGGCATCATGCGCACCCTCGGCTCACTGCCCTCTCCCGTCGTTCGCGCCTGGACTCCCCCTGAGCCCAAGCGCCTTCCCGAGCTGCGCCAAGCCATGGAGGAGCATCAGCGCACGCGCTTCGGGCTGCTGAACATGGCCGAGTCGCTGCGGGGAGGCAGTTTCTCTCTGTATCCGTACCTCCCCGGCGCCCCGGACCCTCACTCCGCCGCGTCGCTTGTGCTGTGTGGGCAGGAGTCCCAGCGGCTCCGTGAGGCCCGCCTCTACTTCGCCGACGAGGACATGACCGGGCTGGCTGTCGCCGTCGGGCAGACGGCACCAACGGAAGAGATCACCACGGACCGTTTGCCGTCCCCCAGTGGCCTGATGGTCTTCTCCGACCCCATCGGCTCCTACGACCGCAAAGCCGGCGGACCGGATGCTCCCGAGCACCTTTGCGAGATGAGCGTGCCGACTCCGATCGTCGGTGTCTCCTGGTCCCTGTGGAGCCCGGATCAGGTCCTGGAGGGAGCCGTTCGGTGGTTCGCCCACTCAGTGCACGGCAGGCGGCTGATCCCACCTGGCCGCCAGGGCATCTGGCTGACCTTCTACACGGCCGGGCGGATCTACGACATGCTCGACCCCGACGCACTGCTGCCTATGGACGAGCACAGCGCTGTACGGGCGGGCGACATAGCCGAGTTCTACCGTCAGCAGCCGGATCTCATATGGGACAACGAAACGGTACTACTCAAGGGCGATCGCTTCCCCGATTCCAGTACACCGCTCGGCACGACGGGCGCCTGGGCGCAGATCGTCTACACCGCGTGGCAGTTGATGGCCCAGGAAGGCAAGCAGGCGTGGACGGAGAAGGAGGTGGTCCACCGCGACCGGGCGGGGCGCAAGCGCGACCGCCGAGAAGGACTGAGTGAGGGCGACGTCAACGTCGTCCGGCTGCTGCCTCGCCACCGACCCTCGCCGGATGCCACCCAGAAGGACCAGCAGGCGAGCGAGCCGCGCATGGCGCCGAGTACGGCCTTCCGCTGGGAGGTCGCTCCCTACCGCAGTCCCAACCGGTGTCTGAACACGCGAGCCCACCCCGACGGCTGCACCCACGCCGAACGCATCATCGCCGGTCATCACAACGGCCCCAAGGGCATGCCCGTACGGCCCGCCAAGGGCCCCGTTCACGTCTGGGGCAACATCCCCAATCCCCGATAATCATCCAGCCGCACGGCCCTGGCGAGAGTTTTCGACTTCCGCCGGGGCCGCCGCACGCGTTGCCCGGCGGTGCACAACTGCGGGGTGGGCCGGCGGCGCCGGCGTCCACCACCCAGCCTGACGGAGGACACCTCTCCATGACACCGACCGCCGCCCCGGACGAGTCCGAGGCCAACACCCTCATCCGTGACATCACTGCGGCCCTGGAGGCCGACGGCACCCTCAACGCCGGCACCTTCGATGTCGTGATGTCGCACCGGCGAACCCAGCACGCGCTCACGACACGGCCGGACGGCCGACGCGTTGTCCGCGTCCTGCCGACGTCGACCCCGGGTGAGATCATCCGGTTCGTCCGACAGAACGCCTCGCTCCTCGAACTCCACGCCCAGCGCATGGCCGAACGCGGCCCACTGCATCCCGACAAGCACCTCGCGGACGGCTGCAAGCTCACCTGGCTGGGCACTGCGGTCCGCCTCTACCTGGTCGACACCCCCGTCCCAGTTCACCTCCGGCAAGGCGTGGGCGTAGGACTGCTCGTTGCCTACCGCGGCGACATCGTGCGGCTGGGCGCGCGGCCGATCATCGACTGGTACACCCGGGCCGGTCGCGCCTGGCTGGAGACCGCGGCGCCGGCCCGCTGGTCCCGCCTGCGGACCCGTCGCCCGCTGCCGCAACTCGCGGTTCGGGACATCGGCCGCCGGCACGGCGGCATCTACCAGGAGCACGCCCATGAACTGACCCTGCACTGGGCCGTCTTCCAGCTCCCGCCGCTCCTCCTGGAGTACGTGCTGGTGCACGAGCTGGTGCACGGAACCCGTCCGCGCGGCCGGTCCCACGGGCCGGAATTCCGGGTCCGGCTACGGCGTGCGCTTCCCGATGCGCCGGCCCGTCACGAGCAGTTCAAGGCCGCGTTCCGGCTTCTCTGGGTCGGCGACACCAGATTGCTTGCATAATTGGAAATATATAGGTACCGTTAGCGAACTGTAGCGAGAGCCTCCGGCCGACGTGTCGTCGGATCGCGCCTTTCGTCCACAAACCTCACGCCGCGGCGCCCAGGCCCGCGGATTCTCCTCGACAGAGACCCACCAGAATGAACCCCCAGTCCTCCGGCCCTGTGGCCGAGTGGTTTCCCTCCTCGGTCACCTACAACGAGCTCGGGCCCTACGACGCCGAGGTCCTCGGCCACCGGCGCGACGGAATCGTCCGGCCTCGCTTCACGGCTCAGGTGATGCGCCAGATCGCCGATGAGGCCCGAACCGTCACACCGGACGACCCCAGGATCCGGCTCGCCGACGGGACCGCCGAGATCCTCGACCGCGGCCGCCCGCCGAGGGTCGTCGAGCGCTGCACGCCCGACGCAGCAGGCCAGTTCGCTCTCGGACACGGCACCTTGCCCTGGCACGAGTACACATCGGTCGACACTACGGCCTTCACGCGTGCTCTCGACGACGCACAGGCGGCCGGATACCCGCCGGCAGGCCTCGACGCATGGACCGTCGCGTTCGTCGATCACGGCCACCGCATGGCTCTCCTCGCGGTCTATCGCACCCCCGACGAGAACGCCGCCGCCTACGACGCGCTCTACAACGCCCTGTACGCCGGCGGCCTGTCGTCCTACGAGACCACGGGGGCCCGCGCCGATGCCGCCGAGCTCGCGGCACGGCGGCACTTCAGCCGGGAGCGCGCGCACGTCACGCCCGGCACCGTCGTATGGCCCACGGTCGCCCCCGCTACACGGATCACAGCAGGTCCCTGCTGACATCGCGGTCGCCGCAGACAGCTGCCGCGCCCTCTGATCCCGACGCGATTCACCAGCACAGCACGAAAGTCAGTTCTCTCATGGCCCAGCCTGATTTCGCTGCCCGTCTCACTGAGGCCCTGTCCTCCGTCCGGCAGTCCGCCCCCACCCCCACTCCCGCCCTCGCCCTCGTTCACGAGGCGCCGGCCGCCGACAGCCCCGACTGCGCCGATCCCGGGTGCGCCCGGCATGCCGGAGTCAGCAACCCACCCCGCTTTCACATCACGCGGCGCAGCGGCGCCGACCTCGGGGAATCGATCGCCGATGCCTGGTACGGGAGTTGCGGCAGCAGCCGCATGGACATCCCGGCGGGCGTCGTCGCGGCCCTGGCGCTGTGGCCCGTCAAGTCCGAGGGTGCAACGCATGCCGGCGCTCTCTCCAGTTACATCGCCGCCCAGCCCCCGCGTGTCCTGGTCAAGGGATACGCCGAGGTCTACGCCGCGACCTGGATGCTCCGGCCCGACCTCATGGACGTCGCCGCACCGATCTTCCGTTGGACGGAGGAAGACCTCGATGAACAGGAACTGCACGGGATCGCGGCGGTCACCCGGACCGCACTGCGCGCGGGCGTGCTCCACTACACCGGAGACAGCGACCCATACTTCCGCTGCGACATCGACTTGAATTCCGGGGCGACGGCCCGTCACCTCGTGATCCGCGCCGCGGCCTTCGAACCGACACGGTCCCAGCTGCTTCCGGTCCGCTACAGCGTGGACTCGCTGTATCTGCCCATCGCGCCCCTCACCGGCATGGAGCGGCAGGAAAAGCTGACGGTGCCGGACGGCCTCACCCGGCAGGCGGAACAGATCCTCCGGGCCCTCACCAGCCTGGCGAGCGGCCTCGCGCCCGGCCACGGGGCCTCGGTGATGCGGCCGTCCACGGAGATCTCGCTCAGCCCGAGGCCAATCATCCGGTCGTACGCCTCCAGCGCGAGGGCGTGCACCTGCCCGGGTATTCCCAGCTCAGCCCACTCTTTGACGCGTCGTAGGATCGTGCGGTCAGAACATCCGGGACTGGAGATACGTTCGTACCGTCGGCAGCTCGCGGCGCGGCGCAAAGCGGCGTTCGCCACCGAACCGATCGGCCCGGGCCTCACCCAGCGCCTGCGTCAAGTCGGCGACTTGGGCCTCGAGCTGCTGTTCACGGCTGCTCGGGCCGGACCTCCCCGCCGCCAGCTCGGCCCGGCCGGACTCCAGGAACTGGCGCTGCCAGTTCCCGACCGACTGCTCGGACACCTTCGCCCGCCGCGCGGCCTCGGCGCGGTCATCTCACCGGCCAGGATCGACAGCACGATCCGGACCTTCTCCTCCGGCGGCACCGCCGGCGGTCTCACCATGATCGATCAGACTCCTTCACGGGACAGGACCCGCAAGAAACGAGCCCTGCCACAAAGTCTGACGCGCGACACGCCGGCCGCATCGAATTCGGCTACGCACCGATGGGCGGCCCGAAACTCGTCGCGATCGACCTGCGCACCGACAAGATCGTCCGGACGATCGTCCTGCCACGCGAGGTGGCCGGACCACGCAGCTTCGTGAACGACGTACGGTTCGACCTCACCCGCGGAAAGGCGGGCACCGCATACCTCACCGACGCCTCGCCCGACGGCCCCAACGGTCTCATCGTCGTGGACCTGGCCTCCGGAACGTCATGGCGCCGGCTGGACAACCAGCCCTCGACACGGCCCGTCCCGGACTTCGTGCCCGTGATCGAGGGGAAACGGATGCTCAACCGCCCGGCACACGGCCCCACCAGCCCCATCAACATCGGAGTGGACGGGATCGCACTGAGTCAGGACGGCAAGACGCTGTACTACTGCCCGCTCTCCAGCCGCACCCTATACTCCGTCCCCACCACAGGCCTGGCCGACCGCCGGGTGCCCAACTCCCAGATCGCGAAGACCGTGCGCGACCTCGGCCGGAAGGGCATGTCCGACGGCCTGGAGGCCGACGCCGCGGGCCGCGTCTACGGAGGGGACATCGAACGCAACGCACTCGTTGTCCGTGACCCCGACGGGCAGTATCGCACCCTGGTCCGCGACCACAGGCTGATCTGGCCCGACACCCTCTCGATCGGCTACGACAGGAACCTGTACGTGATGGCCAACCAGCTCAATCGTCAGCCCGCCTACAACTCCGGGGTCGACCTTCGACGCAAGCCCTACGTTCTCTACCGCGTCCCCGTGGACGCTGGCCCCGCGCGGCGGTAGGCCGCAGGACCCCCTTACATCCGGCCTTCACCGTCTGGGAGTGCTGACAGCGGTGAATTGCGTGTGCCGTCGCATAGTGAAGCCCAGCGACGAGTAAAGGCGGATCGCTCCGGAGTTGACAGCAGCGGCTTGCAGGAAGGGGGTGTCGCCTCGTTCCTGTATGTGCGCGGCCACCGTACGCACCAGTCGGCCGGCGAGCCCGCGGCCCCGGTGGGACGGATCCGTGCAGACAGCGCTGATCTCGGTCCAGCCCGAACCACGGAGCCGTTCGCCGGCCATTGCGACCAGTCTTCCTTGGTACCAGATGCCGAAGTATGCCCCCAGCGTGACCGTTCGCTCTTTAAAGGGGCCGGGCTGTGCACGCGCCACTAGCCCGAGCATGTCGGCGGTGTCCTGGAGTCCGAGTCGACTCGCCTCCGGGTCCGTCGTACCACGCACGTTCTCACCCACCATCTCCACGCCGGGGATGGCCTGCACCACGGTCCACCCCGCGGGAGCCCTGGTGACGCCGGGTAGGAATGTGACGGCTCCGGGTCCAATGAGGCTGGCCAGGTCGGCCCAGGCACCGGGGTCGTCCGGGTCCTCCAGGGCCGCGAACGGAGCGACATCCACGGGATAACGCGCGGCCCTTCCGTATCTCTCTGCCATCAGAGAGTGCGGCCCAGTGAGAGCGGTCCAGGCAAGATTGTCCAGGGGATGTCCGGACGGGTCGTGGTTGGCCTCGGCGAACGGGATGAGTGTGCTCATTCTTTCCTGCTTCTTGTGTACGCGCCCCGGAGATAGATTTCGGGGCCGCCGAACGCATCGGTGTGACGGTCGGAGGCGTTCGGCCCTTCGCTGGATCGAGGGTTTCGATCGTGTGCAACGGAGAGATCCGGCACCGCGTCAGTGCCGGATCTCTTGGCGGGCCTGGTCCTAGCTAGAAGACCGCAGGCAGGGACTCGAGCGCCTTGCGCACCTCGGCCGTGAACTCCGCGCCCGAGCGCGGCGTCCCGGTCGCCCACCACACGTGCCCGTCAGGCCGGATCAGGGCCGCGGTGACGCCGGACCAGGCGGGGCCGCCGGTCTCGGCGAGCTGGCTGGGGTGGACGGCGATGCCAACCGTGGCGGCGCCCGCGGTCACTTCGGCGTCCACCGGCCCCTCCCCCATCATCAGCAGCACGGCGCGGCCGTCGTGCAGGAGCGGGAACAGGCCGTCGCCCTCGGGGTCGTGGGCGCGGGTGCCGGTGAGCGGGTGGGCGTCGGCGTCCTCGGACGGGTAGGCGGTGTCGAGTCCGGACAGTTTTCCGGCCAGCAGGCCGGTGAAGGCGGGGGTGCCGGCGATCGCTTCGTTCAGCAGGGCGCGCAGGGCGGTGACTTCGGGGGTAAGGCCGACGATGAGTGCAGTCTGGGCGAGGGTGTGTTCGGCCAGTTCCCGGCCGACGGGGTGGCGCTCGGCGTGGTAGGTATCGAGGAATCCCTCGTCGGCGCGGCCCTGGACCACCGCCGCCAGCTTCCAGCCGAGGTTCGCGGCGTCCTGGAGGCCGACGTTGAGGCCGACCCCGCCGGCCGGCCAGTGGATGTGCGCGGCATCGCCGGCCAGCAGGACGCGGTCCTTGCGGTAGGTGGACGCCAGCCGGGTCGCATTGCCGAAGCGGGACAGCCAGGAGGGGTCGCGCATGCCGAAGTCGGTGCCCGCGATCCGCAGCGAGGCGTCGCGCAGTTCCTCCAGCGTCAGCGGCTCGCGGGTCTGGTTCCGCGGGTCGTAGCCGGTGACGCGGAACCTTCCGCCGGGCAGCGGGATGACCAGGAGGCGACCGGCTTCGTTGAGGGCGGTGAATCCGGGGGTCAGCGGCGGCCGGTCGAGGATCACCTCGCCGAGGAATCCGTACACGGACGTCTCGAAGCCCGGGAAGTCGATGCCCGCTTCCCGCCGGACGACGCTGCGCGAGCCGTCCGCACCGACCACGTAGTCGGCGCCGATCGAGTAGTCGCCGTCGGGGCCCTTCACGTGCACGGTCACCGACCGGCCGTCGTCCTGCGTCAGCGAGACGACCTCGTGGCCGCGGCGGACGCGGACGCCCCGCTGGGCGGCGTAGTCCTCGAGCAGCTCCTCGGTGACCGTCTGTGGCTGGGCCAGCAGATAGGGGAAGGGGGTGGGCAGGCCGCGGAAGTCCACGCGCGAGTCGAGCATGCCGAAGTGCCAGTTCGGCAGGGGGCGGCCGCCGGCGATCACGTCCTGGTGCCGGCCGCGCAGGGCCAGCACCTCGATGGTGCGCGGCTGGATGCCCAGCGCCTTGGAGTGCGGGGAGCGGCGCTCGGCGCGTTCCAGTACGAGAGGTGTGACGCCTGCCACGGCGAGTTCGTAGGCCAGCCAGAGACCGGCCGGGCCGGCTCCCACGATGACGACCTGCTGATCGGAGGAGTCCCGGTGGGCGGCGGCCCGGGGCGATGTGGACATGGGGTTTCTCCTGTTGGGGGCGCACAAGCTACTAATGACCATCTGGTCATTAGTGATGCTAGACCCCGATCAGGCTAATGACCAAATGGTCATTAGCAGGCGCATCCCACATGCGAGCACGGTGACAACCGGGCCGCCCTGCGGGACATCGCCCGCCGCGCCGGGGCAGCGGCGGGCGCGTCACTTCGGCAGCAAACAGAACCCCGCTGCGGTACCCGACACCCGGTCGATCGAACTCGCCGAGACGCCGCCGAACCGTTGCCAGCCGGACCCGCCGTGCCGGGGGTGGGCGCGTCAAGCCGTACGGTCGTGCGCGAACCGCCTGGAGGCGGGCCTGTCGCTCTCGCGGGCCCGCAGCAGGGAAGCGCCTCAGGGAAGCAGTGGCGGGCCGACGATCTGGATGCCGTGAACGGCCGCGATACGGGTGAGTTCCTCGGGGTCGGGACCCGGGCCGGCCTGCGGCGGCTCACCGTTCACGAGCGGCACGCCTACCTTGGCCACGAACTCGTCGAAGCCGCCTCCGGGGGTATGCAGCGTCAGGAAGCGTGCCTGGGGCGAGGTCACGACGAAGCCGTGTGCCAGGCCCCTGGGCAGCATGGCCAGCGCGCCCGAGCCCACGCTGCGCACCTCATTGCCCACCTCGACCCGCAGTGTGCCCTCGAGGACAACAAACGTCTCCTCGTCGTTCTCGTGCAGGTGCAGTGGCGACATGTAGCCCCGCTCGCCGCTGTGCTCCAGCAGCGCGTATGCTCCCGCGGTGTCCGCTGCACGGGCCCGCATCCGCACCAGGCCGCCCAGGAAGTTCACGACGCTCTGCGTATCGGGGTCGGTCAGGACCGGGGTGGTGATGTTGCCAGACAGGGATGTCACTTCATTCCTCGCTTCCGATCTATCGCCCGACCATATGAACAGAGGGAATCCCCCACAGTCCAAGACCGTTCATGCACCATCCGATGTCGCCGCGGCATCACGGGGTGTCGCGCCTGCGGCGCTACGGGAGTGGACATCGTCCCGCCGCATCCAGCAGCCCGACCGCAAAGGTGCTTCCGCCTTGTACATGCCTGAAACAGCCCCACAGGTGGCCCACCCGGAGCCCGATATCGAACTCAGGTTGTTGAGGGCGTTCCTCGCCGTCGCCGAGGAGGGTCACTTCGGGCACGCAGCGGATCGTCTCCGGATTGCCCAGTCCGCGCTCAGCCGACAGGTGCAGCAGCTTGAACGCCTGCTCGGCGTGGTGCTCTTCGAGCGCACGCCTCGTGGTGCCGTCGTTACCGCGACGGGACGGCTGATCGTCCCCCATGCCGAACGGGCGCTGGCCCAGAACCGGCGCATCCTGCACGCCGCCCGGTCGGCGGCCGAGGGAAGTGATGTGTTGCTGACCCTCTCCGCCCCGCTGCCAGGCCCGCCCGGAAGCCTGCTCGCGGAGGCTCTGCGGCGTTTTCGTGGGGACCACCCCAACGTCCGGGTGTCGGTGACCGGCCTCGACGACGGCGACGAGTCGGCGGCGCTCGCCGAGGGCCGCATCGACGCGGTGCTCACCTGGGACGAGTCCAATGTGGGCGGCTTCGCCAGCGAAATCCTGGTGGAGGAACGCACCAGCGCGCTGCTCACGCAGGGACACCCCAGGGCAGATTCTCTGGAGGTCACGGTGCGCGATCTGGCCGGCGAACCTTTCCTGTTCCCGCTGCAGGAACGCCGCCACTGCTGGGAACGGTTGCGAGTCGCCGCACTTGCCTCGGGCACCGAACTCACGGTGATCCCGACTGCGCCTTCCGCCGTAGCCGACCTTGTAGCGGCCGGACTTGGGGTGTCAGCGGTCCCCTCGTCATTCCGGTTCGCCGCTCACCCCCAGGTGGTCCACATACCGATTCCAGGACTGTTCCATCGGATGAGCGTCATGTGGCGCGGGGACGACGACTCGGGCAGCGTTGCCGACTTCGTGGCCGCATGCCGGGCCGCCGCCCGCGACCTGGCAGATGCCCACCCCGACGTGTGGCGACTGCACGAAGGATCCCCTTAGACGTCCCGCGCGCACGAAACTCACCGGTTCGAGACCATCGCTTCATCAGGACCCGACCTCGGCAAGAGTGAACACCGGTCCGCCCCAGCGTCAGCCGTCCGTCGCCAGCCGCACTTCGACGTCCGCGGTGCAGGCGGTTTCGAGATCCTCGCCCCACTGGGCAAGAACGGCGCCGCGAATCGATCTGTGCAAACGCGGGACCCGGCTCCAGCGTGGTAGAGAGGCTGCCGCATTCCATACCCCAGGCGCAGTTGACGCGCGTAGCACAGGGGCGTCACCCTGGGTGCGCCCGCTGTCCGTGCGGCGGCGTCGCCCACCATTCGAGTCCGACGGTCGGGAGGCCGACATGCTCAAACGTGCAGGGCACATGCTCTTCGTGATTGTCATGCTCATGGCAGGTGCGATCGTCGGAGTGGGCGCCACCTCGGGCACCGCTCATGCCGACGAGTGCTACACCTGGAGCCGCACCCTTTCCCAGGGCTCCTCCGGCGCCGATGTGACGCAGCTGCAGATCCGCGTCGCTGGCTGGGTGACCTCGGGCGAACGGCTGTCGTACGACGGCGTCTACGGCGCGCGGACCACCGCCGCGGTCAAAAAGTTCCAGTCCGCATACGGCCTGCCGGCCGACGGCGTGGCGGGCTCACAGACCTTCAACAAGATCTACGCGCTCCAGGACGCGGACTGCACCCCGATCCACTTCGCCTACTCCGAGCTGAACAAGTGCAACTCCGACTGGTCCGGCGGTGCCGTCTCGGCCGCCACCGCCAAGGCGAACGCCCTGAAGACGATGTGGAAACTGGAAGCGATGCGGCACGCCCTCGGTGACGTGCCGATCACCATCTCCAGCGGCTTCCGCTCCTACGCCTGCAACAGCGCCGTAGGCGGCGCGTCCGGAAGCCGCCACCTGTACGGCGACGCCGCCGACCTGACCGGCTCACCGAGCCTGTGCACGCTCGCCAAGCAGGCGCGAGTGCACGGCTTCTCGGACATCCTCGGTCCGGGCTACCCCGACCACAACGACCACGCCCACGTGGCCCTCGACCCGTCGCCGTACTGGTCCGCACCCAACTGCGGAATCTGACAACCGCCGGCGGCCGCGACGGCCCGACAGCCGCACCAGGCGCTCCGTCACCGACCCCCCGGACCAGGTGGAGGGCCGAATGCGTGTATGGACCTTGGTGGCGGCGTCGCCAGCGGGACCAGCTCGGCACATGATCGTGGCCTGCAGGATGGCGGTGACGTCAAACGGCCAGTGGACGGCGGATTTCGGCTGGTGTGAGGTCCGCGAAGTCGGGATGTCGGTCTCGATACCTGGACTTCGCGGACCCACGGCCATCTCGGCTGGAACGTCACGCCGAGGCGACCCGGACCACCGACTTCCCTGGGCCGGGGGTCGATTGTTCGGTGATCATCCGGGGCACGTCATGGAAGTCGTAGACCCGGCCAACCGGCATGGTCACCTTACCCGCGCCAGCCAGCTCCGCCAGTCGTTCCCACACCAGCGCCTCGGCCTCGGGATCGCCGGGCGTGGCCAGCACGCCCACCGCGCTGTAGTTGCGCAGCAGCATGTCCATCGGGTTCAGCGGAACGGGGTTTCCGCTGGCGACACCGACCAATGCGATGCGTCCGTTGCGGGCGATGCTCTTCAGCGCCGTGGCTGCGGTGTCCCCACCCACCGGGTCAAAGATCAGGTCGATACCCCGTCCGTCCGTGATCTCTGTGAGGCGCGCGGTCAGGTTCTCGTCGCGGTAGCCGATGACGTGATCGGCGCCGTGCCGGGAGCAGAAGTCGAGCTTGTCCTGGCTGCCGGCCACTGCGATGACCTTCGCGCCCAGGGCCTTGCCGAGTTGCATTGCCGCGGTGCCAGTGCTGCCAGCGGCGCCCAGCACGAGCAGTGTCTGCCCGGCCTCGATGGGAGTGCGATCGACCAGGGCGGCGTAGGCGGTGCGGAACCCGATAGGGAAGCCGCCGGCCTCCTCGTCGGTCATGGTGGGCGGGATGCGGATCGTGGAGATCTCCCGCAGGTAGGCATACTCTGCGAAGCCGCCCCAGCCCTGCAGGAAGGCGGTGATGCCCGTCACCCGGTCTCCCACGGACAGCCGTGAGCCGGTCGACACGGCCACGACCTCGCCCGCTGCCTCCTCGCCCAGCCCGAAGGGCGGATCGCCGAGCAGCGGGTACTGACCCGCCGTCATCATGACGTCGGGGAAACCCGCTCCGGCGGTACTCACGCGGATGAGCACATGTCCCTCCGGAGGTGCTTCCCAGGTCAGTTGCTGGAGCTCCACCGACTCCGCCGGCGGGCCGAACTTGATCGCGCGCCACGCCTTACCGGTTGTCGTGTTCAAGGCAATTCCCCTTATCGGTGGTTGATTTCATATCCGACGTCGCCCCCTGGCAGTGCGGGGCCTCGCCGCGATCAGCTGCTCGGGATCGCCGGTCGCGCGTCTTCCCGAAAGGATCGGCCGCGTCCATCGAGGTTGCAGCCGGGACGGTTCGTGTTCCGATGGCGGGACCGGTGCCCATGTGACCGCGTGCGGGCAGCAGGAGAGCGGTGGCTGCGGCAAACGTGGATGCGAACAGCGCGCAGAGGAACACGTTGCGGAAGGCACTGTGTGACGGCATCTCAGTACCGTGCAACGTGGTGACCCGGCTGGTCAGAATCATGCCGAGGACAGCGCCCGAGGCCGAAGTGCCCAGGGATCGCATGAGCGTGTTGACCCCGATGGCAGAGGCTGTCCGAGCGGCCGGAACCCCGTCCATGACCAGCATGGGCATCGCAGCGTATGCGAGTCCCACGCCCGCCCCGATGACACAGCTGACGGTAACCAACTGCCAGACCGCGTGCATGATGAGCAAGCCCAGCAGCCAGCCGGTCGCCACGATCGCGGAGCCGGTTACCAACGTGGTGCGCGCTCCGAAGCGAATGGAGAGCCATGAAGCGAGCGGAGAGGACAGCAACATGACGAGGCCCGAAGGCGTCAGGCACAGGCTCGCGGTCAAAGTGGACAGACCGAAGCCATAGTGGGTGCTTCTGGGAAGACACAACAGCTGGCTGGTTGAGTAGACGAGAGCGTAGGTGGCAAAACCCACCAGCACCGCAGAGACGTTCGTGACGAGAACCCGCCGGCCGGCGGACGCCCGCAGGTCGATCAACGGGTGGGGCCGGTGCCACTCCCACCGGCCCCACCAGGCCAGCACTACGGCCGATAGGGCGAACAGGCCGGCGACGCGTGGACTCGTCCACCCCCAGGCGCCGCCTTCGGAGAGCGCCAGCAGCAGGCCGGTCGCCCCCACCACGAGGCCCACCGCGCCGCCAGCGTCCATCGGCGCGGTCGGCGACGGCACGGGGAAGCGCGGAATCACGGCAGCCACTAGAAGCAAGGCTGCCACGCTCGCCGCTGCGAACACCCAGTACAGCAGGTGCCAGGGGGCACAACGGATCAGCAAGGCGGAACCTGGAAGGGCCAGCGCGCTGCCGACGCCGACCATGGAACTCAGGACGGCGGTGGCCGTACCGATCCGCGCGGCGGGCAATGTTTCTTTCACAATGCTGATGCCCAGAGGAATGGCTCCCAGGGCACACCCCTGCGCCGCGCGCCCGGCGAGGACAACCGGCAGGGAGTCACCGACGGCGCAGAGCACGGAGCCGACGAACAGCGAGACCAAGCTCCCCAGCAACGCGGACCGCTTGCCCAGCATGTCGCCCAGGCGGCCGGTGATCGGGTTGGAGACGGCTCCGGCCACGAGGGAGGCCGTCACCGCCCAGGCCACCCGGGAGGGCGAGGTATCCAGTAGCCGCGGCAGCAGAGGAACGAGGGGGACGAGCGCAGTCTGGGCCATCGAGGTCAGCAGACCTGCGAGCGCCAGCACCACCGTGATCCGCCAGGCGGCCGGGCAGGAAGTCAGCTCGTCGTGGCGCCTGTCCTGTTGCAGGCCGTTCATATCGCGTTTCTTCCGGTTCGGGCGACAGGGCGCACAGGCTGCCATAGGTGGGGTGGTGGCACCGGGCCGCACCGCCCAGCCGTATGCGGCCGGGCAGGACTCACCGGAGTTGTGGAGAGCCCGGCCGACGGCTTGTGCCTGGATGCCTGCACCTCACCCATGCGGCGGGACAGCATGTCCCGGACGCGCGCCGCCAACGGAGCTGGAACGGTCAGCGGGCGCGGTGGAGGATGGTCATCTCGGTGAAGCCCTCCATGGCCCAGGGGCCGTTCTCGATGCCGACGCCGCTCCACTTGATACCGGCGAACGGCTGGTCGAAGGTCATGGCGGTGTGGGTGTTGACCCACGTCATGCCCGTCTCCATCTGTTCGGCTACAGCCGCGGCCCGCTCGGGGTCTGCGCCCCAGACCGAGCCGCCGAGTCCGAAGTGGGTTGCGTTCGCCCGCTTCAGCGCGTCTTCCACATCGTGGTAGCCGATGATCGGCAGCGCGGGTCCGAACTGCTCCTCGTCGACGATGCGTACGCCGTCGCTGACGTCGGTAATGATCGTGGGCTGGTAGAAGTAGCCATTGCCCTCGATCCGCTTCCCTCCGGTGGCGACGGTCGCGCCGTGTCGCACCGCGTCGTCGACGAGTTCAGCAACGCGCTCGCGCTGGGGGAGGTTGTTGAGCGGGCCATACTGCGTCCGCGGGTCGCTGCCGTCGCCGAATCGAGCGCTGCGGGCCCGCTCGACGAAGGCCTCGACGACTGCCTGACGTATCGACTCCGGAACGTAGATGCGTTTGGGGGCCACGCACACCTGACCGGTGTTGTGGAAGGCACGTGGGAAGATGCCCGCGGCGACCGCGGCCGGGTCGGCGTCGTCCAGGATGATCGCCGCGTCGTTGCCGCCGAGTTCCAGGGTGGTCCGCTTCAGGTCGGCGGCAGCCGCGGCAGCGATAGCCTTACCGGTAGCGATGGAGCCTGTAAAGCTGATCTTGCGGATCAGGGGATGTTCCGTCATGGTCGCCCCGGCTTCGTTGCCACCGCTGATCACGTTCAGGACACCGAGGGGAAAAACTTCCCGCAGAACCTCTCCGATCTTGAGCGTGGACAGCGGAGTGAAGGGCGAAGGCTTGACGACCGCCGTATTGCCTGCAGCGAGGGCTGGCGCGATCTTCGCCGAGGCGATGATCAGCGGGAAATTCCAGGGCGTGATGATCGCGGCCGGCCCGACAGGGCGGCGGACGATCTCCACCAGAGCCGTCTCGTCGTTGCGGATGACCTCACGCTTGAGCTCCATGTCGGCGTAGTAATGAAAGTAGGCGACTGCAGTGGCCACCTCCCGGTGGGACTCGGCCAACGGCTTGCCCTGCTCGGCGGTCAGGAGCGGCGCGATCTCGTCCGCGGCCGCGCTGAGCGCATCGGCGGCGGCATGCAGCGCGGTACGTCGGGCGGCTGAATCCTTCCGCCAACTCGCGAACGCGGCGTAGGCGGCCCGGACCGCAGTGTCGACGTCGGTCGCCGAGGCGTTCGGAGCGGCGGCGATCACCTCGCCGGTAGCGGGGTTGACGACGTCGAACTTCTCATGGGCCGGGTGTGCGGCACCCGCGATGGTGGCCGTGGGAACGGCGGTAAGGGTGAATTTGGGCGCTGACACGCTGCTTTCAATCCAATCTTGAAGCCAAGAAACCGAACAAACTAGTTCGATCTCTACGCTACGTGGACCCCCCGCGATTGGTCAAGAACCAGTTCGTTCAGTTATTCGGATACACTGCGCGCATGGCCTACGACTCACATGCAACCAGGGCGCGCATCCTCGAGGCTGCGTACCGCGAGTTCGCCGCCTACGGCTTGGCCGGAGCCCGCATCGACCGGATCGCCGCCAACGCCAAGGCGAACAAGCGGGCCATCTACGAGTACTTCGGCAAGAAGGAGGACCTGTTCGACCAGGTCGTCACGGAGCGGCTGGAGCTGAGCGTGCAGGCCGTGTCCGCCTCGTGGGACGACCTCCCGCAGCTCACGGTCGACGTCTTCGACTACTACGCCTCGGATCCGGACCGCATGCGCCTGACCTTGTGGCGCCAGCTTGAGCGGCCCGCTCCCGTCGAGCGCGAGGTCGACCACTACCGCGAGTCCCTCGAGGCCATGGCGGAGGGCGGTGGGGACCGGGCGATCACCGATGCCGACCTGTACGCCGTGATCTGGGCCATTCACCACGTGCGCGTCCTGACGCCCCTGGCACTGCAACTTGCCGACAGCGGGGCGCCCTGGTCGAAGGAGCGGTGGCAGCAGGTGCGCGACGCCGCCTTGACCAGTGTCAGCCGGATCGTCCGGGAGCAGTCTTCGGCGTCCTGACACCGCAGGCGCCGGCACTGAACCGTCAGGACGTTCCGGGCGCCGCTCTTGGCCCTCACCCAAGACCGCCGCACCCTCACAACCGAGCCAACCCAACGCGAACTCGTAGCGGAATGGCCTGATCACTAAGTGCCACCGACTCCCTTGCCAAACTCCCTTGGGAGTCAGTCCAACCTCGCCGTGTCCGGGCCTCGAAGCTGCACCGTCGTGCCATCACCGACGCCACGGGTGGGTAGGGTGCGGTTATGCCCGCCGCACAGAATCCGCCTGCCCGCCCGCGCCGCGTCCGCGACCCGGAGTTGCACCGTCGCGCCATCGTCGACGCCGCGGCCCGCACTTTCACCGAGCGCGGCTACAACCGGGCGACGCTGCGGGACATCGCCCAGCGTGCAGGGGTGACCCACGGACTGGTGCTGCGCCATTTCGGCAGCAAGCAGAACCTGTTCCTCGCCGCGGTCCCCGGCACCCGCTCCATCGAAGACCTCACCGAGGAGTCCGGCGAGCCGCTGGCCGCCCGCATCGCGCGGGAGTTCGTCCGCCGCCTCGAGCACCCGGACGGCACCGACACCTTCGTCGCCCTGGTGCGGAGCGCGGCGGACGACGAACTCGCCGCCGCCGAGCTGTACGTCGCCATGCAGGAGCGCACCGACGCGACCTACCGCAGCCTGCTCGGCGAGCACGCGCTGGAGCACCGAGTCCCGTTCCTGGCCGCATTGCTCGTCGGCGTCACCTTCAGCCGGTACGTCATCCGCGCCGGAGCTCTGGCGCAGATGAGCGCCGAGCATTTCACCGAGGACCTGACCGCCTCCATTCATGCCCTCCTACTCGAAACGCAGACGACCGAACATGCGGCGCTGCCCGGCAGCCGCAGCGACCACCGCTGAGAGGCTGCCCGCGTAGGTCGGTCATACCTGCATGTCTCGGTCCCGGAGGCCACGACCATCTGCATTCGAGTTCGAAGTGCTGCCCGAACGGCCCCAACGAGAAGTGGCGGGCAACGGAATCGTCGGCGGACTTGGAGTCGATGTCACCGTTTCCCCCGCACAAGCACGGCCTCGAACGCGTTTCGTTCCTGCGTCAGTCCGTAACGGGAACGGAAACCTGGCGTTGTGGTCGCCTCGTCAAACCCTCGGCGTGAAGGCGACCTCCGGGATGCGCGACGAAACGGAACGTATCGCGGCCTGTTGTGGCCGGCCCGTCGCTGCTCCCCCGGACGGTGTGGGCTCTGACCGGGCCACCACCGGCCCGCCGGACCCGTCTTCGCTGTGGCTCACGCTCAGCCCACCTCGCCCGCGCCGTTCCCGACGTGTAGGCCGTCTGCTAGCGCCCGGGTCCAGTCGGTCACCGCCCTGCGTGTGACGTTAGCATCGGGAAGGTAGAAATCGAACATGTGCGGCACGCCCGGGACGAGGTGCAGCTCCACCGGGACCTCCGCCGCGGCCAGGGCGGCGCCGAAGACCAGGGCCTCGTCACGACCGGGATCACACCGCAGATCATGAGCCACCGAGGTCTCGGGCGCGGGCCGGCACGGCGTAGCCGCTTCGCGGGTCGGCGTCGGCGTCGGCGTCGGCGTCGGCGTCGGCGTCGGCGTCGGCGTCGGCGTCGGCGTCGGCGTCGGCGTCGGCGAAGTATGCGGACCACACGTCCAAGGCCCGGACCGGTTCCAGAGCCTGGTATCCGTGATCATCCGGGAGGACGGCGTGTTCTGGCGGTCGTCGAGCACCGGATAGCCCAGGTACAGAAAGGCTGGCACCGGGCCGCCCCGGTCACGGGAAGCCAGAGCGACGCCGGCGGCAAGTGCGGCCCCCGCCGAGTGGCCGCCCAGTGCGATCCGCGCGGCATCGATGCCGAGTTCGGTGGCGTTCTCGGCCGCCCACGGCAGTGCTGTGTAGCAATCGTCGAAGCCAGCCGGGCAGGGGTGCTCCGGCGCGAGCCGATAGTCGGGCGCGATCACGACGATGCCCAGTTCCGCACAGAGCCGCAGGCAGTGGCCCTCCTCCGCGTTGGGCGCGCCGATGGCGAAGGTTCCACCGTGGAGCCACATCGCTGCAGGGCGCGGGCTGGACGCTGGGGCATCCGGTAGGTAGACGCGCAGGGGGCAGCGTGTGCCCATCCGGGTGCGGGACGCTCCGCTCTTCCACACGGAGGCCGGGGATCGGAGCGAGGGTTTCCGCCGTGGCCACGGCCACCCGGCTGCCCGCCAGGTCGGCGAACACGTCCAGATCGGGGAGCGCCTCATGGACATGGGGAGAACGAACTGTTGTCCATTGGGCAATAGACACCTCGCATCGCGTTGTCCAATGGACAGTACGGTGCTTCGGAGCCGCGTATCCCCGGGGACGGACGGGCGTCACTCCCGCCGCATCCCGGCACGCCGCATCGATTGGTCCACCAGGCCGAGTCTTCGGGCCACTTGCCGAGGCATCAGAGGGGCGTGCTCACCGAGGGCATCCAGGAAGCTCGCGGTCACCGGGTCCGGAGCCGTGCGGGTATACCCGGTCAGCCGTCTACGCAGGGGCGGGTCGGGGCGGAGGACGGCACCGCCGAAGCGCGGTGGGAGGGCGTTGGCGGGCACCATCGTGGGGCCCAACCCGGCCGCCGCGTAGCTGATGGCCGACGGCGCCTGTTCAGTGCGGACCGCGATCCGGGGCCGGAAACCGGCTGCCACGCAGGCTCGTTCGAGGATGTCGGACAGGCCGCTGTCCGGGGTGAAGTGCACCCACTCCCGCTCCGCCAGGTCTGCCAGGCGGACGCCCGGAGCGTAGTCCGTGGCCGCCACCGGGTCACCGGCGTGGGTGACCACCACGAACTCCTCCATGCCAACGTGCCGGGCAGTGCCCTCCCAGTTCTCCGGCAAAGGCCCCACGGCGACATCGGCCTGCCCTGCAGCCATGGCCTGGGCCAGCTCGTCGCTGTGGCGATGCTCAAACAGTCTGATCCGCACCCCTGGATGCTGCCGGCGCCACAGACCGAGAACCGTCGGCAGCACGCCCGAGCTGATCGAGTAGAGCGTGGCCAAGTGCAGCTCGCCGGTAGATACGCCAGCGGCGCGACGGGCGGAAATGGTGGCCCGCCCGGCCTCCGCGAGTGCCGCACGGGCGTGCGGCAGCATCGACCGACCCGCCAAAGTGAGCCGTACACCGCGTGGCAGGCGCTCGAGCAGCGGTCCTCCGACCTCGCGCTCCAACGCCAGGAACTGCTGCGAGAGGCCCGGCTGGGTGACGTTCAAACTCTCCGCGGCTCGCGTGAACGATCCCTCGTCCACGATGGCCACCAGATATTCCAGCTGTCTCAGTGTCGCCATGTGCTCAGGCTATAGGAAAGATATGAAAGAGTACTTGGACTTATGGAGTGTGGAAAAGGCATGCTTCTACTGACTTGTAATGCGTGATGTCGTGGGGTGCTGACAGGTTGTGATCGTCGCGGTACACCACGGTCATGAGGTACGCGCAGGGTGGCGGGCTG
>NZ_JBEYWO010000036.1:0-79565 GCF_040644455.1 Streptomyces sp. NPDC046977 | reverse complement strand
ACTTCAAGGCGCTGACGCTCAGACCGTGGCCGCGGGGACCGGGAAATCATCGACACACCCCGACCAACGCCATACGACCGGCCCAGGACACTCCCAGACCGGTCACACCATACGAATCAACGACCCGCGAAGTACGGGTCTAGATGCCTCCGATCGTGCGGCACTCTCGGCGAGCTCCCCAGTACCCCTGATGTCGACCCGGCGCGCTGAACGTCGGCCGGCAGACCCCGTGGTGTTGGTAGGCGTCCCGGTAGTCCGACACCACGGGTGATGCACTGAGCGCGGCCAGGTCTGGGCCCTGGCCGCGCTCAGTGCCTGGCGGTGACCGGTATTCAAGCCACTGCCGCGCCGACCTGCTGGACCGCCGGGGCCGGGTACAACTGCGGGAGGTGGGCGGCGAGCGCGCCGAGGTTCCCGGTGTAGTGCAGGGTGTTCATGCCCAGTCGGCCTGCCGCCGCGGTGTTCTCGGCCCGGTCGTCGACGAACAGCACCCGCTCGGGGTCCGGCCATCCTGCGGCCGCGAGGGCTGCCTCGTACGCCTGCTTCGCGGGCTTGTTGATGCCGATGCCACAGCTGTAGACACTGCTCGCCATCAGGCTGCACGACCACTCGGTCATGTCGAGAGCCTCGGAGAGAGCCGCTGGAGCATTGCTCAGCAGGACGAACTTGGTGCCGGCGCGGTGGGCGGCGCGCAGCAGGTGGATCACGGCGGGGTCGACGGTCGTCCACATGGCCATGTCGGCCTCGATGAGCTCGGGCAGCAGGTCCATCAGGGGGCGATCGGTGCGCAACAGCAAGCCCGAGGACCAGAATTCCGTGTTGGTGAAGGCGCCGCTGTCGTACCCGGGGCGCCGATTCCAGAAGGCGTCCTGGAAGGCGGCAATGCGGTCGAGGGGCCAGCCGGCCAGGGTGGCGAGCCGTTCCCAGTCGGAGGTCTTGGGTTGCAAGCCTATGACGCCGTTGTAGTCGAGGATCACGGCGTCGTATCGGGTGGCGGGGGGACGGAGGGTCATCGGGGGGTCTCCAGCGCGGTTCGGGAGGCGGCGGCGACAACGGCCGCGAGCAGGACAGGAAGGGCCAGCGCAGCCGGGAGGCTGCCGGTCAGGGAGGCGAGTGCGCCGATGACGGCCGGGCCGGCCAGGAGGCCGAGGTAGCCAGTGGTGGTGACTGCGGCGACGGCGCGCGGGTCGTGCCGGCCGGCGGCGGTGATCAGAGCGGGCACCGTGGCCGACAGGCCCAGTCCCAGGGCTGCCCATCCGGCGAGGGCTGCGGGTGCGGCGTCCGCGAGCAGCCCGGCGGCGAGGCCTGCGGTGGCCAGTGTCGCACCCGTGCGAACGAGGATCGGTGCGCCGTAGCGGGCGATGAGCCGGTCCCCGGCCAGGCGTCCGGCGGCCATGGCGGCGCTGTAGACGGCGTAGGCGGAGGCGGAGACCGCGGCGGTGGCGCCCAGGTCGTGGAGGTGGACCGCGGACCAGTCCGCTGCTGCGCCTTCCCCCAGCAGGCAGGCTGCGGCGAGCGCACCGAGCAGCCACAGCCGGGCGTGGGGTGCGCCTTGCTGGGTCGCGGGTTGGTGACCGGTGCCGGGTGCCGGTGTGAGGCGGGTGATGCTGCGGGTGGCCGGGATGGCGAGCAGGATGCCGGCGGTGGCCGCGAGTCCGGCGATCAGGAAGACCGTGCGGTGCGAGGTGTGGGCGGTGGCGGCCGCTGCGGCGGCCCCGCCGAGGGCGCCGAGCGAGAAACCGGCGTGGATCCCGGACAGGATGCTGCGGCCGTAGGCATCCTGGCAGCGGACTGCTGCCACGTTGGCTCCGACGTCCAGGAGCCCGTGTGCGATTCCGAAGCAGGCTGCGGCGGCGATCAGCGTGGTCAGGGTGCGGCAGGCTCCGAGGGCGGCCAGCGCCGTGCAGAGCGCGATGGCCGGGGCGGTCAGCAGCCGGGCCGGGCCGTGGCGGTGGGCTATGCGGCCGCCGAGGTAGAGGCCGACCACGATGCCGGCGGCGGAGGCCAGGAGTACCAGGGACAGCAGCCCGGGTGTGAGGTGCGCGGCGGCCTGGACGGCGGGCATCCGTGTGCCCCAGACCGCCATGAGTGCGCCGAGGCCGACGTAGTAGCTGGTGAGGAGTCGTCGTGCCGTCACCGGGGGCGATGCGGGTTCCGCGACGGCGGCCGCGGGGGCGAGGGCGGTCACCATGAGGTCAACTCCGCTGTGGTGAGCTGGTGGAGGACGGTGGTGGTCAGGCGGGCGGGGTCGGTGTCGACGGTGATCAGGTCGCGGTCGGTGGCGCTGAGGAATCCGGCCCGCTGGGCGCTGGTCAGGAAGTGCAGGAGCGGGTCGAAGAACCCGTTGATGTTCGCGACGGCGATCGGCGTGTGGTGCAGTGCGAGTTGGGCGCCGGACCACATCTCGGCGAGTTCCTCGAGGGTGCCCAGTCCTCCGGGCAGGATCAGGAAGGCGTCGGCGAGGTCGCGCATCACGGCTTTGCGGGTCGTCATGGTCGCGACGACTTCCAGGCGGGTCAGTGCGGGGTGTACGACGTCGGGCTGGTTGAGGCTGCGGGGGATGACGCCGGTGACCTGGCCACCGGCGGCCAGCGCCGCTTCGGCGAGGGCGCCCATCAGGCCGATCCGGGCGCCGCCGTAGACGATCTCGACTCCGGCGGCGGCCAGCAGGGCACCGGTGGTGCGGGCGGCTCGTCCGAAGGCGGGGTCCTGGCCTGGGGACGAACCGCAGAACACGGTGATCCGTAGCGGACGCTGCGTCACGGACGGATCGGCGGCCGGGGTGCGGGCGGAATCTGTCAGTTCTCGCACAGGGTGACCTCGCATCCCCGGTCGGCCAGCGCGGGCAGCGCGGCGGCCAGGGCCAGGCGCTGCTGGTGGGCGTAGTCCAGGTGGGCCTCGGTGACTGCCTCGGCGAAGGTCGCGCGGCGCATGCGTGCGGCCTGTCCGCGCAGCTGGCCCGGGTCGAGACCTTCGCAGGTGCACAGGTCGATCAGTTCGCGGTAGCCGATCACTTCGCGCAGCGGTGTGCGGGCCTCGGGGTCCGGCCACAGGTCGGCGAGTTCGTCGACGAGGGTGCGCTCGCCTGGCGGCGTGCCGTAGCCGAGCATGCGTTCCACCCGGTCCGCGATCTGCTGCGCGTGGCCGATGGCGCTGCCTTCCAGCCAGCACTCGACGTGCACGGCCGCCGCGGCTTCGCACCAGTCGTGGCGGGTCACGAGTTCGCGCAGGATCGAGATCGATCCGCCCTCCAGCACCACAGCGCCGACTCCGGCGTCGTGCAGAGCCTTGCGGTGGTGCACCGTGCGGTCGACGGCCTCGGCGGCGGAGATCGCCCCGGCTTGCACGGGTCGCTGGATGGGGTAGATCCGCTGTGTGCCTTGGAGTTCGCCCGGGGTGGGGCGGCCGGAGCCGACGGTGAGCTGCGTATGGCACTGCACGCGGTCCAGGGCCAGGACCGGGCTGCCGTGGTGGCGGGCGAGTTCGACGGAGCGTGCCGTCTTTCCTGCGCTGGTGACGCCGACCACAAGGTGAAGCGAGGTCATTGGTCATCTCTCCTGCTGGGGGCCCGCGGCGGGGGGCGCGGGATCGAGGAAGGCGTGGGAGCCGATGGGGCCGCCGGCCCGGCCCGGTCAGGTCGTCCGGGCCGGCGGCCCCGGCTCACGGGGGTGCCGGGATCAGGTCACCGGTTGTACGGGCAGGCGGTGTTCTCCGGCAGGCACGTCTGGGTGTCGAGGTAGGCGGCGCTGACCCAGCCGTAGGTGCCGGCCTTGAGGCCGGTGCGGGTCTTGGTGTCGGTGGAGACGTAGTACCAGGAGCCCTTCGTGCAGCGGGCGGTGAGCCGGTCCTTCTGGTACAGCAGCCCGAGAGCGCTGTAGGTGGTGCCCGGGCCGGTCCGCAGCCGAAGGCCATCGGTGTACGGCCAGACGTCCTGGTCGCGGATGTTGACGGTGCAGGCGCTGGAGCCGACGGCGGCCGACGCGGTCGGGGCCAGCGCGATGCCGGCGCCGACGAGGAGGGCCGAGGCCGCGGCGAGCGTGGCGGTCGTGGTGCGGAGGCGCATGTCAGGTCTCCCTGTGGTGTCGTGAAGGGACGGATGTGGTGATGGGGTGGGCGAGAAGGATCAGAGCGGCGGCCGCGGCCGCGAGCGCGCACAGCTGGTAGCCGTGGTCGATCCCGCCGCCGAGGCCGGTGCCGGCAGCGAGGCCGACGTTGACCGTCGCGACCAGCCAGCCAAAGGCCCCGGTGACGGCTCCGGGCGTGGCCAGCCGAGCTGCCTGGGCGAGCGGCGCAGGTACCGGCAGTGCGGTCGCGGGAACTCCCCCACATGGAAAGACGGCACGAGGAAATGAGGCGAGCGGGGCCCGGCGAATAGAGGCGCGGGCGGCCGGTGATTACGGCTTGTCGGTGAAGTGGCCGATGTTGATGACCTTGAAATTCGGGCCGTAGCCGTACACGTCGAAGCGCAGGGTGTGCTTCTCGACGTAGTTGGGGTGCTTGCAGCTGATGGACTTGCCGTATCCGCTGATGCCGCATTCGGCAAGGTAGGAGATGTCGGCGGTCTGGTCCCAGACCCACACCGTGAGGCCGAAGCCGTCGTTCTTGGTGTCCTTGATGTAGATCGTGTCGGTGGCGCTGGTGAACTTGACGATGCCGCGGCTGTAGGTGTGGGTGCTGCTGGCCTGGGCCGTGCCCGTCCCGAGGACGAGCGCGAGAGCAAAGGAAGCTCCGGCGACGGCAGCCACATTCCGTGCAATCTTCATGTGCAGGTCCTGTTCATCAGGCGAAAGAGTGCAGTGCTTCGGGCCGTTCGAAACCGCGATCGGGCGAGAGCGTTTGGCAAGGCACGCAGCGACGGCGTCATGGACGCGGCATCGCTCGGGCTCTACTCGATCCTGTTGACCGCGGAAGTGGCAATCACGAAAGCCTTCCGGCGCCTAGTTTTCTCACCCAGTGGAATCCTGAAGGTGTTGCTTTCACTCAGCGGAATGGCGGCCGCATTTCCGCACGTGACAGTTGCGGTGTCTGGCAGAGCGCGCAGCGGGTACCGCTGTGCGGTGGGTGCGGTGCTTACGTCCCCCGGCGGTGCCGCTACCGTCCTGGCGGCAGCAGTGGCTGGCCGCAGAATCGGTGAGGGAGCCAAAGCCTGGCGGCACGGTCGCCCCGAGTGCCGTTGACCGGTGCTCAGCCTCCCCGACAGCCCCGGATGTCCCTTGCGCGGCCTGGCGCGAACGGTTCCATGGTCTACACGGGCATGGCGGGTGAGCCGTGAGCGTCAGGGTGAGGGCACACGGGACCGGCCTGGGGCTACATCAGCGGGAAGGCGCTGGCTTCAGGGCTCGGTGGGCGGTCTTCGGCTGGGCCTTGGCCGGGCCGGCGTGGTGGCGCGAGTGCCCTGCCGAGGTCGAGTTTGGCCGGCCGTTGCGGGCAACCGACTGGGGCAGGGCCGCGCTGTCCTGGACGGGTCTGCTTGTGCTGAGCTGTTACCGAGACCGGCGAGGCGGCCAGGTCTTTGGAGGGTGCGGTTGCGACGGTGCCAAGCGTGGCGTGATGGAACCGACGCCCTCGCTGACGAGAGCGCGGCCGGTGTGCCGATGGCTCGGGGGGTTCCGCTTCATCTGTCTGACGACACACCACGGCAGAAAGCGGCGCTGGCCCCCAAGCATCACGCCGGGCGGGATTCTTACGCTGCGCGCTTCGCGCGGGGGGCACCGCCCCGAGTGCGTAGCGTGACACCGGACTCGGTGAGGAGACGGTGGACGAAGCCGTAGGAGCGGCCGGTGCTCTCGGCCAGCGTCCGGATCGAGGCGCCACCGTGGTATGCCGCGCTCAACTCAGTTGCGAGCTTGACGCGCTCGGCTCCGGTGACCTTCGTGCGCTTCTCTACCATCGCTGTTCTCCTTCGCTCTGTCCAGAAAATCATCTTCCCGCATGGCTTCGGCGCTTAGCAGGGGAAACAGCAAAGCCGGGTGACGGATCCCCGCTGGTTGGCGGCGATCCGTGCGCCTCCTCCGTGCGCCTCCTCCGTGCAGTGCAGCCACGGTCGCCGTGAGCGAAGGTGAACGGGCTCACATGCGGGTGTATTTCACTGAGTGGAAGCTGAACGGGCGGGATTCTTCGTGGCGTCCGCGGATGTGGGGTGGGGCGTCGTCGACGGGGGTGAGACGGCGCCCCACCCGGCCGTGGGCGTCGTCGGGGGTCGGCAACGACGCCGGCAGGCCGCCCGGAGATGCGAGCCGGGCGATCGGAGGCACTTCATACGTACAGGTCGACGGGCGTGTGCCGCCACTGTGGCGGCGGTCTCGGGGTCAGGTTTCTCACCTGCCGGAACGGTGAGCGTCTCGGTTCCGGTCACCGGCATGAGGCTTGACCGGGCGAGGCATTGGGGCATGCCTTCCGGAACGGCGGGGTCCGAACTTGAGGTGTGCACAGCAGATCAACATTGTTTTTCCTGCGCCTGCCGTGAATGATGAGATCACCAAACCACGCAACTGGTTGGCTTGCGGTGTTGCTGGCTGCATGCGGACGGGGTCCCTGACGCTGAGCCGGCCTGCGTGACCGCCCTGCCCGCGCGCGGCCGGGGCGCTGGGCGCTCCGCGGTGAACAGTACCGGTGCGGAGCATCTGGACAGACTGATCTTTCCTGCCCACAGGTTGATAAAGGGGGTCTCCTGGTGGTCACAACCCTTGCTGCGGCTCCGACGTCGGAGCGTGGCAGTGCCGTATCTCGCACGATGGCTGTCCTGAACGCGGTGCGGCGGCCTGGGTCGCACGGCCCGATCGACGTCGCCGCCTGCGCGGGGCTTCCGGTGTCGACGACGCACCGGTATCTGCAGGCCCTGGTGCGTGAGGGCAGGGTCCGCAAGTGCGAGGAGCCCAAGGGGCATTACGTGGCGTGCGCCGATGCGGCGCCGTCCGGCGCTCTGGGGGCTCTGGAGGAACTTCCTCTGCGGGTCCCGGGCAGGACACCCCCGGCGGTTCGCGCCGCGCTGTCGTCACTGCAGGCCCGCACGGGTCAGATCGTGCTGCTCCATTCGCTGGTCGGGATGCCGATGATGCGGCTGTGCACGCGGCGGCTGCTCGGCGGGCACGGAAGGGATCTGCTGGTCACGCCGGTGGGGCGGCGGGACATGCTGTGGGGGGCGGCGCTGGACACCGATCCGGATGCATCCGGCTTGGTCATCCGCGCGTGCCTGGACGAGCTCGGCGACCCGATGTTGCGGGAGATCCGCAGGCAGGGCTTCGCCAGTGAGAGGTCCCCGCTGCCGGGCTGGCACAGCACCGCGGCGCCGTTGTGGCGGAGTACGACAGTCGTGGGTTCCGTCGCGGTCCTGTCGCCCGGCGGGCGAGAGACGCACGTGTACTCCGTAATGGACACCGCGGGCGTCATCAGCGGCTACCTGACCCGGACCGCGAACCGCAACGCAGGATGAGACCGGCTGCTGCAACGCCATCAGCCCGCCACGGAATCCGTGGCGGGCTGATCTGTGTCCTGGCGTCCGGGAGCGCCAGGCAGCAGGTCAGACGGGGAGCAGGCCGCTTCCCTGGGTGGTGATGGGGTGGTCGAGCAGTGCGTCCTCGGACACCGCGAATCCGGCCGCGAGGGTCATCGCGTGCGGCGCGAGGTCCTCGATGGCGTTTTCGATCGCATCGGGAAGGTCTTGGACCTGGTCCGCGGTCAGGCGGCCGTCTGCGAGCAGGTCGCCGCTGAAGGCGGCTATCCGGCGGAGCGCGAACAGCCGGTGCAGGTGGTGGAGGAGGTAGTCGGCGTCGGGGTGGGTGGCGTTCTGGGCAGCGTCGCGGAGCGCCGCCGCGGCCGTGTGGTGGGCGTAGGCGTCGACGAGCTGCAGGGCTGAGCTGACGGTGCGGTTCCAGCGGTTGAGGGGACCGCCGGCGGCGCCGCTGCGCAGGCGGGTGCGGGCCCGGCTGTGCCAGATCCGGGCGAGGTCTGCGAGGAGGTCCTGGAGGAAGCCGGGGTCTGCCAGGTCGCGGTCCGCGGGGGGCGTCGTGCTGGGCTGTTCCGGTGTGAAGTGCCCGAGAAGGAGTTCACCGGCCGCCTTGGTCCAGATGACAAGGTTGTCGCCTTCTGCGGTGATCGTCCCTTCGTTGGCGGCCAGCTGGAAGGCGATGCCGTTGGACAGCAGGAGGCCTTGGGCGCCGCACCGTTCCCGGCACTCGGTCATGACCTCCCGGGCCTTCCAGGTGATCCAGCCCTTGGCGATGGCGGTGAGCCGTTCGCCGTCCTCGCGCTGCTCTGTGGTGTTTGCCTGGGCCCAGGTGCGCAGGGCGGTGCGGTGCAGGAAGTTGGCGGCGTAGGTGGTGGCGAGGGCGTCGAGCAGTGGCGCGTGGTGGCTGCGGTGCGCGAACAGCGGGACGGTGTTGCCGCCGGTGGCTCCGGAGGTCTGCCGGTTGTGGGCGTGCCGGACGGCGACGGTGACGGCGTGGCGCATCGTGCCGAGGCTGTAGGCGGACATGCACAGTTTGCCGGTGGTGACGCGTCCGACGGAGGTGAGGAACCGTTTGCGGGGGCTGCCGATGGAGCTGGTGAACTCGCCCTCTGGCGTGAGTCGTCCGTGGTCGCTCTGCAGGAGCGCTTCGTAGGGGAGCCAGACGTTGTCGAAGGTGGTGGCGCAGTGGTCCACAGGGCTGGTCGCCGTCTGCGGCAGCCGCTCGATGTGGATGCCGGGCAGTGGACGGCCGGTGGCTTCGCTCAGCGGCACCAGGAACAAGAAGATGCCTCGGTCGGTGCCTTCGCCGGTGATGAGGCGGGCCGCGACGACGGCTGCCTTGCTGCCGCCGGCGGAGCTGGTGTTCGGCATCCATTTACGGGCGGCCGGGCAGGGGGTGTGCAGGGTGAAGGAGCGGGTCGCCGGATCGTAGGTGGCGGTGGTCTCCATTTGTGAGGCGCTGTTGCCGTGGCCGGCCTCGGTACACAAGAAGGTGCCGATCCGGCGCATGTCGGTGAAGGAGCGCAGATCGCGATCGTTGTCGTGGTCGACCAGGCTGCCGAGGAAGAGGTTGTAGTGGATGGAAGCGATCGTGGCCATTCCCGCGTCGGCCGGTCCGGCCCACTCGTGCAGGGCAGCCAAGCGCTCGACGTCCTGGACGAAGGTCTCCGGGTCCGTGACGGCTGCATTGATCCGCCGGAGCCGGGCGTAGGAGAGTGCGATGCGTTCGTCGGGAAGGAGGCCCTCCTGGAAGCGGAACGCGTCGGTACTGAACAGTTCGCGCCAGCCCTCGTGGTCCTGGGTGAACCGGTCGCCGAACAGTGACTGGGTGAGCGCTGCGATGGACGACGTGCTCTGATCAGGCAAGAGTTGGAGATTCACGCTCCGGAACGCTATCGGAGATGACTCAAAACGATCAGACCTGACCGACATGATGATCGCCACGATTGGCGCCGCCGGAATGGCGGTATCTACCCGCGGAATATGCGCTGATGCGCAACACGCCTGTGGCGTACGCGACTTGTGTCCCAACCGACGCCGGGGAAACCCGTGATACCGGGTCAGCGATCCTACCGTGCGGTGGAGGCGCCGCCGCACCCACCCCCTCCCCCCGGCCGCCCACGTCATCGGGCCCTGCTCGTTCCCCGCCCGACCGTCGTGAGCGACGTCGCCCGAGAGACCTGCAAGGTCCGGTGAACGAGCGCAGGTCCGTACACGGCCTCGGCGGCCGGCCGACCGAGGATCTGAACGGCAGAGGTGACCAGGGAGCCGTCGCCAGCCAGGAAAGCCGCCCATGCCGCGCGCCGCATCGACTGCGATTCCTCGCTGGTCAGATCCTGCGGGCCGGCAAGAGCAGGCAGCTCCTCTCCCCCGCCGGCGGCCGCGGCAGCACTTTCCCTGACCGCCAGGGCGACCGTACGACGGACGGCGAGACTGCTGGGCATCTGCCAGTCCCCGTCGAACCGTTCACCGCGGCCCCGCACCCGCACGATGGCGTGCCGTCGGGCGGCCTCGAGAGCGGCGTGCCACCGTTTCACGGCCCGGGCGCGTTTGCTCGGGGTGTCGAGGATGGATACGGCCCCGTCCAGCAGGGTCGCCAGCAGGCCGGAGGGCCGGTGGACCCGGTTGGGCTCGCCCCGCAGAAGGAGCCAGGCGCACACCTCATCCGCGCTCCAGCCAGCATCCGCCACGGAACGGACCACCCAGGCGATCCGCGCTACCGAGCTGCCACGCAGCCAGGCGACACGGGCAATGAGCTCGCGGGCCAGCTGGTAGCGGCGGCCGACCTTGTTGAGGGAACCCCGCCTGCCAGCCCTGCGGGGTGCTCGTGAAGTCTTTCTCCCCCGCAGGCGTCCCTTCTCAGGGGGAAGGGAGGTAGTACCCGCAGTTTCAAGAGGATCTGAACCACCCTGCATTGGGGTGCAAGGCGACGCTGCCGAGGACAGGACCGCAGGCCGGCGGGCGGAGCGACGTCGGCGCCCGCGTCGGGTCAGGTTGCGCGCCATCCTCGACAGCCGGCGCATCAGCGCGCGGCCGCGGTCGGCTATCCCGGTCAAAGCCCGGATGTAGCGGTCGCTGGGCCGGGTGATCAGACCGAGGGCGGTGTCGAAAGCCCTCGGGATCGTCCAGACGAACTCCGAGGCCCGACCGCCTGCTCCGGCGACGCGTGTGCCCTTGGTCCGGTAGGCGAGGAGGCCGGACTCGCGCAGGATGCCAAGGTGGTACTGGACAGTCCGGGGTGACACATCAAGGGCGCCCGCCAAGTAATCCACGCTCGGGCGGCACGGGGACAGACGCCCAAGTTCGGCAGCGACTCGCAGGGTCGTCTTCCCGATGCGCTGAGGACCGTGACCGCGTGCGGTGCGGTATATGGAAGCGATATGGGCCCAGCACACGGCCTGCATCCAGGAGTACGCGTCGGGCGCGATACGCCCCGAGGTCGTGGACAGCCACTGATCGCCATTTGCCACCGGCAGTACGGCCGGTGCAATGGAGGGCTGGTCAGCGCGGTCGGCGGTGGGGGCGATCGACACGCGGCATGATCCGTTTCTGGGTAGCACGGCATGAACCCGTGGCGTCGCATCGATCGCTACGGGCCTGAACGACCAAGGGGGTAGCTCTGCAGCGGCTCAGTGATCGGTCAGGCGCACACCCCTGACATGTGACAAGCGGCTGGTGCGGCGGCCTGGGACGGCGTAGGACCGGTCAGTGCCGTAGCAGCAGGCGCCCCGGAAGCGGTGCGCAGGTCGGCTGCTACAGGAAGTGCGCGCTGCGGGCGCCAGCTGATGTGGGCGACTGTCCGGTCGGTACGGTGAATCCGACCGGACGTGCAACTGCCGAGCTTCGAGGTGCCCAGCATGGCCGAGCCGACTGCAGCGGTCTCCAGGACCGGATGGTGGGAGGCGCACCATCCCACGCCCCAGTTCGTGCTGGTCAGCCGGTTGGATGCCTCGGTTCGGTACTGATCGAAATGGCCGGTGCTCATGGCGTCGACCGGGTTGGGTGGATCAGGAGTCGAGGGCAGCGCCGAGGTAACCGTCGGGCCAGCCCGAGACGTTGACGCCATGGTGACCCCCGTCACATGAAGTCGGAACCTTTCCACGCTCGTAAAACAACCAGCTGCGTGGTTTGATCGGGATCATGATTCACGGGAGGGCTCGGATTTGCAATGTTGATGTGGTGTGCACACCGTCAGTTCGGATAATGGCGAGCAACCGATCGACTCCCGCGCCACCGCGTCGAGTTCGCCCGGTGCAGTCATCGTGGGCGTGAGCGACCGGGCCGAGATCCACGATGGTCCAGTCCGAGTCCGTGGTGCACTTCGGGTCGCGGCCCGGTCGCAACGCACAGCACAGCAGCAGGAGGAAGAGCATGCAGGTGATAGAACGGCGTGGACCGCAGCCGCGCGGCATCGCAACGCGCAAGCGGATCATCCGCGGTGCGGCCCAGTTGTTTGCCGACCGGGGGTACGACAAGACCTCGATCCGCGACATCCAGGACCAAGCAGACGTGAAAAAGGGCGCCCTGTACCACCACTTCCCCTCCAAGGCTGCGATCGCCGCCGCGGTGGTGGAGGCCGGGTTCGAGCAGGAGTCCGTCGTAGGACAGGTCCCCCGGCTTCAGGACATCATCGACGCCGGCATGGTTCTGGCCTACCGCACACCCCGCGAGTTCGAAGTACGCGCAGCCGCACGGCTGGCCACCGAGCAGGACCACGAGTTCTTCGGAGCCCTGTGGAAGGGCTACATCCCGATGGTGGCCGACCTCTTCAGGCAGGCCGACGAACTGGGAGAACTACTCCCCGGCGTGCACTACGAGCACACCAGCCGCGTCTGGGTCGCCACCTTCACCGGCATCGACCTCATGCTCCGCAACGAACGGACCCCGGGCGTCCTGGAGGGCGAGGCCGCGATCATGTTCCAGACCCTGACCCGAGGAGTCGCTACGCCGGAGACGATGAGCCATCTCGACCTCGCGGTCGACCGCGGCGCACGACTGGTGAAAGCCGCTTCCCTCGGACTGGTCCAGGCATATGAAGCCGGGCAGGCAAAGTGACCTAGCCGTCGACCCGGGCCGGTCTGGCGCGTGACCGTGACCGCAGGCACGCGTCAGACCTCCGCAAACCCGCAGCCCGGTGACGGCATGACCTGGCGCCGCCGCACCGGCAGCAACACGCTGACGCGGCGAACGGGTCCTCTGCCGGATTTCGACGGCGCATTGCCGCACCAATCGGACGTGATTCTGGTTCCCTCTCACCAAACAGGCCAGGTGCGTGGTTTGATCAGAGCCTGCGCCCCACTGGCAGGAACTCATCCCATGCCGCCAGCCCGCACGGCCGTTCCATGGGGCGGGCTTCTCGGGCGTATTGACGATAAGGGAGGTTGTTCGATGTCCCCATCCAAGGCAGCCAAGCGTGCGTACCAGGACCTCTTCCGGCAATACCGAAGGAGCCTGACGCGATCGGACATCGGACTCAAACCTCTGTCGCATGCCGGCAGCAGCCGCAGGCCGCTGCGTCAGGCGGACTTGGATGAGGCCCTTGAGGGCGGTGCCGGCGTCTACCAGAAATTCGAGTCCGGCGCTCTCCTCCCGTCGCCCGCCTACGTGCGTCGTGTCGCCACCTTGCTCGGTTTCAGCGAAACGGACTACTACCGGGCGTACCAGGACCTGTTCCCCGACACGCGGCCGCCGTACATACGGAACCCCGGCGATGAGATCTCACCCTTGTGGCAGCAAGTCGTCGACGGACAGACAGCCATGTCTTGCGTGGTCAAGCACGGCGGCGACCTGGCCTCCTGCAACGAGGCATTCAAGGCCTTCTTCTCCCCTGGGGAGCTGCCGTCCAACATCTGGCAATGGCTGCTCCTGGACCCGGAGCCCCGGGACCAGGTGCTTCTCGACTGGGACACCGCCTGGGCACCTCACCTGGTCGCCCGGCTTGAGGTCGCTGCCACGCACGGCCCGTATGCCCCTCAACTCGCGGTGCTACAGACCGAACTGGAGTCCGACGAGCGGCTGCAGAAGGCTCTCCTGAACGCGCCGAAACTGCCGAACGGATGGCAGGAGACACACTGGCCTCTGCGGCACCCGGTCCACGGATTCGGTACGGCCCGGTTCATGACGGCACATCTCGACACAGCACCAGGCGCTCGCCTGGTGACGATCCTGTTCACGAGCGCACCCGAGGGCTCCTTACCGTCGAGGCCGAAGTCAGGCCGCTGAGTCCTCACTGCTGGCGCCGTTACTGCGACGCCTCCTCAAGGCCCGATCCCCCACGGATCCACCGAACCGAAAGGAACCGCAGTGCTTCGGAGGCTCGTGCCCGCCGACCCGGTGTGGCTCGCCCACTTCATGGCGATGGAGGACCCGTTCCTCCACTCCCTCGAACTCGATGCCAAGGCCCTGTACCCCTCGCCGATGTACGAGGCCCTCGACTGGCCGATGCTGGTCACACACGCCTACCGTGCCTGGGAGAGGGTCTTCCGCGCCCTGCCCGTGCCACTGCGGGAACTGGCCCTGCGCGTCAGCCGCGGCGAGGTGTTCTTCCCCGATGCCGCCGGCGGCGGGTACACGCTCAACGGCGCCCGCGGCGACCGGCACGTTCAGCTCTACGTCCTGCACGTTGACCCCGACGACCTGAGCGCCCTGGCAGGCTTGCTCCACCGCCTGCGGACCGCAGTGGAGCGCGACTCCGATCCAGAGCTCATGGACAGCCTGCGCCGCATCGCAGAGGACCTGACGCCGTCCAGCCCCGGCGGGATGTCCTCACCGGCCAAGTGCGTCGACGGCTTCGAGCGTGCGCTGAACGTGCTGCACCTCAAGCCCGACGATCTCCTGCTCTCGTGCATCCCTGACGAACCGACCGGCCAGGTCGTGGCCTTGGATTCAGCACAGGACGCTGCCTACGACGCTTTCAGTCGGCGCATCTCGTCGGCGGTGACGGCCCACGACTCGCCGTGGGCATTCCTCATGCATCGGATGTTCAACGCCTGACACGCCGCATGCGGCCTGTCGTGGCCCGGATTGCCCGCGCTTTCCCCCATAGGATGTCCAGGCTCCGCTCGCCACAGGGCGGCGGTCCGGTCGGCGAGAGGATCTCAGAGTGCGCCACCCCGCTGCTCGCGCCGCGGTGTTCTCTGCCGGGTCATGGGGCACAGCAGTCGCCAAGATCATGGCGGACGCCGGCACCGACGTCACCGTGCACGCCCGCCGCCACGAGATCGCCGAAGCGATCAACACCGCGCACCGCAACCCCGGCTACCACCCGGACATCGACCTGCCCACGAGCCTGACCGCGACGACCGAACCCGCCACCGCGCTGGCTGGAGCAGACCTCCTGGTGCTCTCCGTTCCTGCCCAGACCATCAGGGCCAGCCTCACCGCATGGGCACCGTTCATCGGACCCGACACCGTGATCGTCTCGCTCATGAAGGGCATCGAGCGGCACAGCCACCTGCGCGTCAGCCAGATCATCGCCGAGGTGACCGGGATCGGCGCGGAACGCATCGCGGTGCTGTCCGGACCAAACCTCGCCCGCGAGATCATGACGGGCCGGCCCGCCGCGGCCACCATCGCCTGCACCGACGAGGACGCCGCCCGCCGCGTGCAGCGGGCCTGCCACACCTCCTACTTCCGCCCCTACACCAGCACCGAAGTCGCAGAGCAGTTCGATGGTGTTCCGGCGCGGCCTTCGACCCGACTCCCAGTGCCCGAGTTGATCACCGTCTGTTCGCGGCGCGTCTCTACGGCCTGCTCCGACGCGGTTGAGGTCTTCCGCTGCTTACCTCAAGGTCAGGCCGCGAGCCAGGCGGTGAGCGCGAAGTTCGGAGACTCCACAGTGCACGTGGATGATGCGGGCGATTTGATGGACCGAAGCTCCCCGTTGGCTGGCTGCTTGCCGAAAAACTGCCTTGCACAGGATGGGGGGTGGGTGGCCCGTTGCATCAGCCCTCTTTCTCTCGACAGTCGGGTTACATAGACGGTAGTGACGTGCTCTCCACCTTGCTCGCGGCCGGCGACCGCGGGGCGGTAAAGGCCTACCGGCAGTCCGCTGCCCACCTCGGGCTGATCGTCCCCACGGATGCCGACTCGCTACGGGATGTCCTGGAGGCAGACGTGGCCACCCTTCATCGCCTGTGGCGGCGGCGGTAGGGGTTGAGGCCGGTCTGCCACGTCACTACGGCGATGTACCGAACATGCTCACGCTTGCCGATGTCATTGGCCGGTACCCAGTCGCGCTGCTTGCGGAGGGTGCCGTATGCCTGTTCGATAAGCCCCGTACTGCCAGGCAGCATCGGCGAGTCCGCGGCCCCCAGTTCCCGGGTGGACATGAATCCGGAGGTGGTCAAGCGCGAGAACACCGAGAGCCGTTCTGGGCTGAGGGTGAACGTGCGAGCCTCGACCTTGGCTACCACACCAAGAAGACAAGCGTCGCGAACGAGGCAGAGGACAGCGGAGAATAGTCATGGGGATGATCAGCGAGAGCCTCACGAGGGCTTTGGAGGCTACGTTCACGCGGCCCATCCCGAAGTCGGCGCCTGCGCAGATGCGCTACCTGGTCAAGCAGTTGAAGGGCACCTAGGGAGTGAGCAGGGCCTCGTGTAGCAGTCCGGGCCGCTGAGGTAAGCGGCAAAATCAGCTACACCGGCGAAGAGGCCAGTCCGACAGTCTTTCTATTCGAAGTCTTTTCTGTTGCCACAGACAACTGCCCTCAGGAAGACAGAAAATCTGCTTCTCCGGACTTGACTCCAGCGATGAAGGCGGTGATTTCTCGGACGGTATAGATCAGGGCGGGCCCGTCCGGATCCGTCGAATGGCGCAGCGCCACCCGTCCATCGTCAAGTTTCTTGGCCTCGACGCAGTTGCCGCCGTTGCTGCCGCTCCAGGGCTTCAACCACTGCTCCGTTCCCAACTCTGACGCAGCACGCAGCACGTGACTCACGTGTATAGCTCCTTACGAATTTCGCCAAGAAATTTCTTGGTGTCTTCTTTCGAAAGCGCTGTCATGCTCATCTCTCCCAGGGCCTCTCGAAAGAGTGCGACTTCCTCTTTGTCCTCACCGTAGGATGCGCGGCTCAGACTGTCGGTGCAGACGACGTCCGGAAGCTCTGGAATTTCAAAGCGAAAAATGGTAAACGGGCCGAATCCACCGGGGTGGAGACCCGCCTCGAACGGGCATATTTGCAGTGTTACGTTCGGAAGGTCGGCTACGTCCAGCAAGTGATCAATCTGTTTGCTCATCATATTCGGGCCGCCCGCGGGTCGACGGAGAACCGTCTCGTCGATGATCGCCCACAACTGAGGCGGAGACGGATCTGAGCGTGTGATGAGCTCCTGGCGGGTGGTGCGCAAGTGGACACGACGCTCGAGGACGTCCGCGGATATGCGAGGCAAGCCGCGCTCCAGCACGGCGCGCGCATAGTCTGGCGTCTGCAGCAGGCCGGGAACTACGGCCGGCTCGTAGTTGCGGATGTGGCTTGCAGCCGACTCTAGTGAAACGTGGACGCCGAACCATGCAGGCAGCACGTCACGGAAGCCCTGCCACCAACCGGGCGTACTCGCTTGATCGAGTAGAGCGAGGAACTCGTCGATTTCTTCTTGGCCGATGCCGTAGATTTCTAGGAGCGTCTTGGCCGTCGCGAACTTCAACGAGGTCTCGGCTTTTTCCATCCGTGTGACGGTCGTCGCGGCGATGCGCAGACGTTTGGCTGCCTGCGCCGCGGTGAAGCCGGCTGTTTCGCGCAGGGAGGCCAGCCGTCGACCGAGCACGATGGCCAGCACAGTCGGGGCCGACCTTGGTTCAGTCACGTCGGATCCCTCTCCCGTCGCGGCGTCGTCGGGTGCAGTGTGTCACGGCCCTCGTTGCGGCGACAGACTGCTGCTCGAATATTGCAGGTTGCAGAGTGTGGCTTGCCAACAGGTCAGCCGCCGGAGCATAGTTGTGTGGTGACCTAACTCACGTAGCCCGGATGCACGCTCTCCCACCTTCACTCCCAGGAAGGTCCGCGATGCCCGCCCGCACCACGTTGTTCCCTCTCCTGATACAGGAACGTTGCTGGGACAACTGGGCTGTTTTCTGCGTTCACTTCGGGCGGGCCGCCCGGGACGTAGCGTGCACGGCCGGTTCTGCCAAGCCGCACTGGGCTGCGGTGCCCCGTCGTACCTTCGACCGGTGGATGGCCGGTGAGGCCGAGGACATGCCAAAGGCGGGTATTCGAGCGGTTCTCGAACACCTCCTAGGGGTCCCCTGTACCAAGCTGTTCGTAGAGCAGGGGCAGGACACGACAGTGCCAGTCCGGCTTCGGGTAGAGCCCCGGGCCCTCCTTGGGAACCGATGATCCGGCCAGAACCTGGAGGTGCACCCGGTGCGGATGACATTGTTTCGCCGGATGGTTCAGGAGCGCGGCTGGACCACGATCGAGACTTTCAGCGCGCATTTCTCCAAAGCGGCACGCGAACTGGCCAGCCAGACCGGGATCCGTCGCCTCGCGGATGTCTCCGTTGCACGCCGGACCTTCGCCCGGTGGATGGCGGGAGAACTGAGGGGTATGCCGCAGTGCGATACCCGGATGATCCTGGAGCACCTCTTCCAGCAGCCCGTCGCTCTGTTGTTCGCTACCCCTGACACTGCGGACCGGGCAACGACCAGGTCCCCTTCCACGGCACGTCTGAATGCGCCGCTGGCCGCGCTCCCGCAGGGATCGGCCCGGGGCGAATTTGACGACCCGATGGCTGTGGTCACGCAGACCCAGTTCCTCACCCGGCCTGGCATCGACGAGGCGTTACTGGAACACTTCCGCGGCCAACTACAAGGGATCGTTGACCGCTATGAGTCCCGAGGCCCCCAGACGCTGGCCGGTGAGGCTCGTATGCTGAGGGGCACGCTTCACACCCTACTGGGCGGCCAGCAGTTGCCGGCGATTCGTAGCGAGCTGTTCGGGCTGACGGGGCGTGCTGCGGGCCTTCTGGCTTACATGGCGGTCAACGCCGGAGCCGAGCCGGCCCTCGTCGAAGCGTACTGTTCGGAGGCTGAGGTCCTTGCCACGCACATCGGCGATACGCAGCTCCAGATGTGGGTGGCCGGCACGCGGTCACTGAGCCTGTACTACCAGCGTCGCTATGCAGATGCTGAGTCTGCGGCGGTAGCCGGCATCGACCTGGCGCCGGGCGATGGGCAGGCCATTCGGCTCCAGGCCAACGGTCGTGCGCGTGCGCTGGCGCGTCTCGGTGACCGTAGGGGCGCGGAGCGCGCTATCGGAGCAGCGCTTGATCTTTCCGACCGGCAGCCGGGCCTTTCCTCCGGGATCACGTCGTGCATCTCATTCACCCCCTACAGTCCGGCCCGCACCCTGGCGAACATCATGACCGCTCGGTTGTCCCTCCACGACACGGAAGAGGTTTTGTCGTGTGCGGACCAGATCGACGGTCTGGTCGAGGAGTCGGACTCCGAGTGGAGCCGCGCCCTTGTCCGTCTGGATGTGGCCACGGCCCTCCTCCAGCACAAGGAGCCGGAGGTCGCGCAGGCCATGGCCCTGGGCCGCAGTGCGCTTGAAGCAGGCACCACTGCGCCCATCACGTCCGTGTGGCAACGGGCGAACGAGTTGTACGAGCAGGCCGGGCGCTGGCACGCAGTGCCTGATGTGAGGGACTATGCCGAGGAGCTTCGGGCCTGGCGCTCACACCCTCAGGCCAAACCGATCATCAGCGGTGCAGGCATGGAGCCCACCCCGCCGCAGTGAGGAGAGTCGTGACGCCCGAACTGGACGTCTACCCGGGGACCTTTCCGCAGCATCCGCCTTCAGACCTCAACAGCCCCCGGCATCTCGTTGATCATGACTGGCGGGCGTTCACCGCCGTTGAGCAGATGACGAACCATTGGGCGCGTCCAGGATGGGCCGACGGGCACCGGGCCTACTACTGGATGTTGACGTTCCCCGGCGCCTCCGAATTGCTCAAGCGGACGAAGCAGTGCCAGGACGAACTTGGGCATCTGGGCATGGATACTGTCCCGGAGGACGGCCTCCACGTCACGATGCTGCGAGTGGGCAGCACAGGTCTGGTCTCGGAGAACCAAGCTCAGCGTCTTGGCGATCTGGCCGAACAGTTGTCGCTGGAGGCCTTTCAGCTCGTTGCTCATCCGCTGACTGGGTCGCTGGGGGCCGTGCGCTTCACCCTGGCACCGTGGTCTCCGCTGGTCCGCTTGCATGCCGCTCTTAGTGAGCTCGGTCGTCAGGCCGGCGTGCCCGGAGGCAAGCCCACTGCTGCCTTCCGGCCCCATCTTGGCATCCAGTACAACAATCGAGAGCGCGCCGCCGCACCTGTCGTCGAGAGCGTCGCTCGCTTGCGCACCCTCGATCCGGTCCCTTTGGAGATCGGCAGCGTGGAACTCGTCGAGCTCAGGCGCAGCACCGATAGGGCACCGGCCTACCGATGGCGCGTCGTGCGCAGCGTTCCCTTGCGCTTGCGACCCCAAGGTGCTTCGAACTGGCAGGACTGACGACTCAAATCTGGTCGGGTGAGCTGACATGGTGCGAACGACGTTGTTTCGTCGAATGGTTCAGGAGCGGCGCTGGACCACGATCGAGATGTTCAGCACCCACTTCTCCAGGGCGGCACGCGAACTGGCCGACCAGACGGGGAACCGCCGCCTCGCGGATGTCTCCGTCGCCCGTCGCACCTTCGACCGGTGGATGACTGGACAGCTCAAGGGACTGCCGCAACGGGACACCCGCGCCATCCTGGAGCACCTTCTCCAAGAGCCTGTGGCCTTACTGTTCGCCAGCCTCACCGCAGAGCCCTCAGAAGCGCAAGGACCTTCCGCTGCGCGCACTCACCACGGATCAGGACGACCACACTGGGACATCCTTACCGAGAGCCCCTACGTTCACTCGCAGGGTGGCACGGATGCGTGCTGCGGCACTCCAGCAGGAGGCCCACGGCTATGCTCTGGCTGGAGAGGAAGTGGCCTGTCACCGTCTCATAGATGAGGCGGAGTCCTTCGCAGCACGGCCCGAGACAGCGGGCGACGGCCGCAGCGGGCACGGCGATTTCGCTACCCCCGCCTACCTCGACGGGCAGCGTGGCAACTGCTGGTTGCTCCTGAACCGCCCGGATCGGGCCGCGGTCAGTCTGTCCTCCGCTCTCGATGCCATGCCTGAGGTCTACCGGCGCGACCGCGGACTGCTACATGCTCGCTTGGCTGCGGCCCATGCTCGCAACGGCGAGATCGACGCCGGTCTTGACCAGGCCCACCAGGCGCTGGCCTTGGTACACAGCGGAGGTTCGACGCGAACCCTTCATGAGACGATCGCTGCCGTGACGGCGATGCGCCGCTGCGCTCCTGACGCCCCCGGGGTGGTCGAGCTGATGCAAGCGGTCGCACAGAGCTGAGGGAGGGACAATGCCCACATCGGTGGAGCTGGCCGCAATGCGCCGTGCCATCATCATTTCCGCAAGCGGACTCGGCGGCACCAGCCCAAACCCAGCTGTCGGCTGTGTGATTCTCGACGCCGAAGGCCGCACAGTGGGCGAGGGGTATCACCTCCACAAGGGCGCAGCGCACGCTGAGGTCAACGCACTCGCCGCCGCCGGCAATCACGCTGCGGGGGGGGGGGGGGAACAGCCGTGGTGACATTGGAACCCTCCAACCACGAAGGGCTCACACCGGCTTGTCACCAAGCACTCCTGGACGCTCAAATCGCCCGGGTGCTGATCGCGGTGATGGACCCCACTTCTCGCGGGGAGGGAGGAGCCGCGCGGCTGCGTCACGCGGGGGTTGACGTCGAAACCCACGTCCTGGAGCGGGAAGCGCTGACGGTACTTGGTCCCTGGCGTGCCTCGCTGACAGCCCAGCGTCCTGTGTTCCATCTACTGATCCAGACGGACGCTGCGGGGCGCACCATCGCGCCGACGCTGGACGCGGTCGCAGAGATCGAGAGACAGCGTCACGTACACGACCTGGTGATCTCTGGGGGTGGACGGCCCGAAGAGGGCCGGGCAGCCAGCCACGGGCGTGTGTTCAGCGTGCCGCCCCGCCCACTCCCGGATGACCCCCTGACCGCGATCGACACCCTCAGGGGGGCCGGGGCCCGGTCGGTCCTACTCGTTGGCCCTTCGAGGCTGGGCCGGCGTCTGGTCAGCGCAGCGCAAGTGGACCGCATCACTCTCTTCCACCCGGTGCCGGAGCCTTCGCGACCCGTGCCGGCAGCTGTTGCCGTCCCCGACGGATATGTTCTATCCGGTGCCACCCGTACGAGCGGGCAGGTTGTCGTTCTGCTGCACGCCGCTCACAGGTCCCCCGGTCGCGCAGCCACGCAGGCTGGTGAGCCTCAGGACGCTTGCGGTGCCGACTGGTAGGTGGCGAATGTTGTCGGCCAGCGGTCGCGGAACCTCCAGAAATGCTGGCCCTGGCCCAGTCCCATGTGAGTCACATGGGACTGGGCGTCCGGATGGCTCGCGCTCAGACCTGCAGTTCCCTGATTGGGGAGCAAGTGGTTGCTTGCTGAAGGTGGCTCCGAAGGCCGGCGTATACCTCGTCGATGATGCGGAGTTCTAGCGGTGTGAGCGGGTTGCCCAGGCAGCTGTAGTTCTCCTCGACCTGTGCTCTATCGCTGAAGCCAGCGACGACCACGCACTGGTCGCCGCGCTGCAGGGCCGAGCGAAGGGCCAGCCGCGTCAAGCTGCCCGGACCGTCACCGAAGCGATCGCGGAGGATCTGAAGGCCCTCATTGATCTGCTCCATGAGCGGAGACATGAGTGCTGTCCGACTCGAAGTGACCATTGCGCGCGTCTGTGTCCACGCCGTCGCCTTCCCCGTGAGAACGCCGTGGGCCAGCGGAGCCGCCAGGACCAGGCCGACGCCGTGACGGGCCGCGAAGGAGAACAGGTCGTCGCCCTCAAGCGAGACGGCCGGGGCGAAGGCGTTGAAGTGCGTCCAGACCACGTCCGGTTTGATCAGGCGGAACAGGTAGAGGAACCGTTCTGCCTGGGCAGTCCACTCCTCGGCTGACGCCGCGTAGTTGGTGAATGGTCCACGCATCCCGATCGCCTTGATGGACTCCACCTCCCGGAGAGTGCGCATCATGTCGATAGCGTTGCCCAGATATCGATCGCCCGGCCCGAAGTCAAAGCTGTCCAGGGTGTACAGGTCGAGCTGCTCGATGTAGAGATTGTCCATCGTCTGCTCGAGCTGGTGATGGATATGACGGCCGGCGTACGGATGCTCCGCGCTGCCACGTAGTTGCCCGACCTTGCTGCTCAGTTGAAGAGGCAGGTCCGGATACGCGCGCAGAAATCGCCCGATGACCCGTTCCGAATGCCCGCAGCCATAAGCGTCGGACGTATCGAAGAACGTCGCACCACGCTCGACTGCGTGCTGGAGCCCGTCGAGGAACCGGTTGATGCTCGTCGATCCGCTTGCGTCCGACTGTGCGATGGGCGCATCGCAGTGGAGCCCGAGCGGATGCGTGAGGATGCCACGGCACAAGTGCCGGACTCCCAGATCGTATGCGCTCATGTCAGGCTCCCCACCAAGCAAAGCGCGGCGGTCACGACCTTGCCGCCGCGGGCAGGTTCGACTCCCCAGCCGGCGGCGCACGCAGAAATCAGGAACAGGCCCCGACCACACTCAGACAGGTCCTCCTCCCTGATCACCGCCGCCTCCTCGTCGTTCATATCAGGCAGGTAACTGGCGAGAGAGCTCGGAATTGCTGTGGTGTCCGGTCCGCGGTCCACCACACCCACGGTGACGCCCTTCTCGTAAAGGTCGAGGGTGAAGGACACCGGCCCGCCCGCGTGGCGGATGGCATTCGTGAGCAGTTCGGTAGCGACCAAGACCGTGTCATCGATTCGGTCCTGGTCGGTTCGGTCTGCCAGGAGCTTGCGGACCGTCTCCCGGGCCCACGTCAGCGGTTCGTCCTTGGCGGCGAGTGCGAAGGCATGGTGGTCAACCAGTTGCCCCAGGGCCTGGCCCTGGATCAGTTCGGCAGTTGTCGGCACCTTCGGCTCCTCGCGTTCCAAGACGCTCTGTGGCACGGACTGGGAAGTCGGTCCGGCTTCAACCCTCCCTGATGGGCCGCGGCACCGGTACGCCAAACCTTGGCCACGTTGTGGCCATCTACACGGCCTCGATCTCGGCCTCGCCGCTGGAGAGGGCTGGCGTCGGATGACCCCGTAGGTCGGCTTCCAAGTTGCGCGCCACCTTGGCCCGCGTCCCGGGCACCGGCCGGCGCTTACCCAGGTGGCCATCCGGATGCACACCGCACACCCCGTGCTCCCAATCGTCATCGCACTGGTCGGCTATGTGCACGCAGAAGCTCGCGTTCCTTGGGACGCCAGGCTACGAGCACTTGGGGGCATAAACAGCTATACCAGGCCCTTCCTAGCCTTCCCTGGGATCGCTTGCGGCTACGGCCCGCCGCGCACTGTGGGGGGGTTTGGTCTCGCAAGCCACGCTAGGTGCCAGCACAAGAGCCCCAAAAGGGGGCAAATATCACCTCGGCCGGAACCGCTCACCCGTTCTTGTCAAGTGCTTCCAGAAAGGTGGCCATGAAGTGGCCACAGTCTTCGCCCACCCCTCAACGCAGGTCACACTCCACCAACGGGAACCCATTTTGTGCCGCTTAATAAGCATCTCGATGCCCCTTGCAGTGGAGGTGTGACGGACATCGGTGTTGTCGTTCACTACCGACATGACCACGAGATGGCCACGCTTTGGCGTATCGGTGCCGCGCGTGATCGAGAAGCCTAGAAGGCAGCAGATTCGATCCAGTAAGCCGACAGCCCTCTTCGGAGTAGCCGATGATCACGCTCACCTGTCATCTACGGAAGGCACAACCCGTGGGGCCGCCGCATGCCAGCGTGGACGTTTCCGGAGCTGCCTTTCCATGCGTAGCTGGCCGACCCACCACAGCTGGCCATCCCACAAGCCCAGTCTCGCCGGGTCCCCACAGCAAGCCCCCACTGGCTGGGATGTCCTTGTCCCAGCCGAGGCCGGCAGGAGCCAGAGCATGAGGCCGGCGCCCCTGCATCAGGGTGGACTTCGGGTTCCCTACGTTGTGCCCTGGGCGTCTGAGCGGCCCCAGGCTGCGGCGCTGTCGGTTCGGTTGGGGCGGAACGGGGCTCGTTTGGGCTACGTGTATGAGCATGCTGCCGTTGACCTGCTTGATGGTGTGTTGTGGGTCCGCCAGCCCATCGCGCCTGGTCGTGGGAGCCCGAACTTCGCGGGCATCCACTCTCGGCGTCAACGACGCTCTCTTCAGCACATGTTGTGCCAGGTGTGCGGTGAAAGCACCTTCGGCAGGTCCGATGAGCGGCATCTGTTCGTGCTGCGGTCGCACGGCGAGCAGCCGATCTCTGAGGGCGAGTTGACGACTGCGGGCCCGGTGTGCGTTCCGTGTGCGCTGGAGTCCGTCGAGGCGTGTCCTCACCTGCGTGGTTCTTACGCGGCTGCTCTCGTCGGGCACGCCCCGTCCTGGGGTGTGGCGGGGGTCGTCTACGCCCCTGCCACCCTGGAACCGCTGCCCGGGGCCAATGGTGACCAGCTGGACCTTGTGGGCTTCGAGGATCCGCGGATCTCGTGGACGCTTGCCGCGCGGTACGTCGTCAGTCTGCACGACTGCCAGCCGGTAGACCTCTTCGAACTGGCCGGCAGCTCGTCGACCTCACCCGCCCCGAAATCACCGACCGGCCATCTCAGCTTCGCGCCAGGCGCCGAGGCGACCCAGACCGCCCCAGCTCCAAGGCCCGAAGCCCTCCCCGAGCACGCTTCTCCCCCATAGCCATCCCCCATAGACCGCTGCCCGCCCCACCGGGCAGCTAGGACGCACCGCCGACGGCGTCCGACATGTCCCGGAACCCCGTTCCCCCCTGACGGGACCCGGGGCATGGCACCAACCCCGGGCCGGCGCCGCACACCCCACAGCCAGGACGGCGCCGGCCCGGGGCCGCATGCCCCCATCAACAGCCACACCTGTTCAGGTCAGGAGATATTCCCCGTGTCCGCGCAGAACAAATTTCGGATCGCTGTGTTCGCGCTCGCCGTTGTGACGTTGTTCCTGGCCACGTGGCTGCCGCACCACTGAGTCAACTCCCCCGAACCCACCCTGGACGGCTGTCCGTCCCGACCGGAGTCCCGATGCCCCCCTCCTTCTCCAGCACGACCCAGCCCTGGCAACTCACTTTGTCGGAGTCGCCGCGTCCGGCAGGGCTGCCCTCCCACCACGACATCGTCAGCACCAGCGTGGCCGTGGGTCTGCCTGCCGTTGAGGCCTTGTGCGAGCAGCCCGAGGCTGTCGGTCCGATCCTGTGCTGCCCGTTCCACCAAATGCTGCTGATCCCGGTTGCTGCGGGTACGGCGCACGTCTGGCGGGCTCCGCATTCACGGTGCCTGCCTGGTGGACGGTGGAACTGCACCGAACTCATGGACCAGGGTCAAGGTGCCTGCTCGGGCCGGTTCTGGCTCTTCGGGGCCCAGGCGCCCCGGGCGGCCGTGACCAAAGCCGACGCCCTGTTCCACAGCCTGAGCCTGACGCGTTCTCGTCTGCGCCGGCCTGTCGCCCCCTGCGCTGGGCATCGTGTTCGCGAGGTGGCCGGTGTCTGATCAGGTCTCGCGTTCCACTGCGGCTACCGGTCGGCGTCGCAGGGCACACAGTTCCGACGTGGCCCGCGAACTGCGTGGAGCGCCTGCTGTAACGGTCGCGGCACTGACGGGCGTGGTCATGGGCGGTGGCTGGGTGGTGGACCACTTCAACATCGTGTCGGCACAGGGCACGGCGATCGCTTCGGGTTCGGCGGCCGCGTTGGGCCTGGTGTGGGCCGGGGTGCGTGGCGCTGATGGGCGCAGGAAGGCCGCTGCCGTGGTCGGCAGGGTCACCGAGGAGCGGGATCGTCTGTACCGAGCGTTGGAAGATGTCTCTGCCTCGATCGCAGTCGGCCGAGAGCAGATCGCCTGGGCGGCGGATCAGGCCGCTCAGGGCCGGTTCCCTGACCAAGCGGAGTCTAGGAAGCCACACGAGACCGGCGAGCTGCCCGTGGACGTGGTGACCGGTGTGCGGTTCGCCCTGGAGAATGCCTGGCAGGCGGTCCTGCTCGCTGCCAAGGAGCAGCATCGGGCGCTGACGCCGGAGGCGGAGCTGGCCGACCTCTCGCGTTCAATCGCCCCGCGTCTGCAGGCGCTGGTGACCCGCGGAATCGCGGTGATCGAGCAGGTGGAGCGCAGCGTGGAGGACCCGGATCTCCTGCACCAGTTGTTCAGGGTCGATCACCTGCTTGCCCAGATGCGTCGAGCCGGGGAGAGCCTGGCGGTCCTGGGCGGCAGCACCCCGCCCCGCCGTGCGGCGCCCGTGCTGGTCGCTACCGCCCTGCGTCAGGCGGTGGGCGAGATCGAGCACTACCCCAGGGTGCGCATCGCCCAGCCGCACCAGCAGAGCCAGCCGGTCGCGCTGCCGGGCTACGTGAGCCCGGGCGTCGTGCATCTGCTGGCAGAGATCATGGACAACGCAGCCCGGTATTCCACCGACAACGTGGAGGTACACACCCGTCACGTGACCGACGGTTTGGTCATCGAGGTCCTGGACCGTGGGACCGGCATGTCGGACCAGCGGCGCGACGCGCTCAACGCTCTGCTGGCAGCCCCGGAGTCGGTGGACCGGCGTGAGCATGTGCGGCGTGGCCAGATCGGGCTGCTGGTCGCTGCGCTGCTGGCCAGGCGGCACAACATCGGCATCCATCTGCGGCCGAATGTCGTCGGTGGCACCCATGCGATCGTCGTTCTCCCCGGCAACGTGCTCCTTCGGCCCGAGGCCAAGCCCGCCGACGTCACCGCCGAACTCCGCATGCCCATAGCCGAGGGCGCCTCGCACCACCCGCCGGCTGCGCCCGTCCCCCGCGTACCGGGCACGACTCCCGGAGGCCTTCCCATCCGAGGCCGCGGCGCGGCCCCGGAGCCTGCAGAAGGCACCTCCGAAGCCGCCAGCGAGGAGAAGGATGCTGAAGGCAGGCCACTGCTGATCAAGCGCAGTGCCGCTCCGCAGCTGCGCGTGCCACCGGCCCCTTCCCCCTTGCCACCCGAGCAGGAGCGAAGGACGGCCGGTACCCCTACGGCGGACCTCATGGCCCGGTTCACGTCCCGCCAGGGCCCCGGCCCCGGGACCACGAACAACTGAACTTTCCCCCCACGACACAGCAGGAGACTTCCATGACCAACCCTCCGAACGACGATGGCCCCAACATGCTGGGCGGGCTGCTGACCGACCTGATGAACCGGGTGGCCGGCATCAGGCGTGTCCTGCTGGCCACGGGGGACGGCCTCAAGATCGCCTGGAGTGATCAGGAAACCGCGGAGGCCGAGAAGCTGGCCGCACTGATGACGGGGCTACTCTCCCTGGCACGCGGCGCCTTCATCACCTCCCCGGGAGGAGTGCGGCAGGTCGTCGTGGAGCACGACGCCGGAACCCTGTTCGTGATGAGCGCCGAGGGCAGCGCGGCCAACCCCCACCTGGTCGGGACACTCCTGAGCGTCATGACCACGGACAGCGCCGACCCCGGCGAGGTCGGCTACGAGATGAAGAGGCTGATCAGCGCGCTGGACGAGCACTTGACGGTGCAGGCCCGGCAGATGCAGCCGTCCGGGCAGGGGCAGTGACGTGCCGGCCGTCCCCCACGACGCATGGGCCGACAGCCGCTTGGGAGACGTCCGCCCCTACACCGTCACGGGGGGCCGTACCCAACCGCGGCACGACCTGAGCCTGACCTCCCTGCTCAGCACCCGGCCCGCCAACGCCACCACGGTGCTCAGCCCGGAGTGCGAGGCCTTGCTGCTGCTGTGCAGCGGACACCCCTGCTCGGTCGCCGAGCTATCGGCCCGCACAGCCCATCCCGTTCAGGTGACCAAGATCCTCGTAAGCGATCTCCTCGACATCCAAGCCCTCACCCTCAACGCCCCGGCACCCCGCAGTGCTGGCAGCGACGTACAGCTTCTGGAGGACGTCCTTGCTGGACTCAAGGCCCTCGCCTGACCGTGCCTCGGTGGCGGAGCTGAAGCTCGTGATAGCCGGTGGCTTCGGCGTCGGCAAGACCACCCTCGTCGGGACGATCAGTGAGATCACCCCACTGACCACCGAAGAAGTCCTCACCACCGCCAGCCAGGACACCGACGACCTGGAGGGCATCGGAGGCAAGACGACCACCACGGTGGCCATGGACTTCGGACGGATCACCTTCGACCAGCCTCGCCCCATGGTCCTGTTCCTGTTCGGCACGCCCGGCCAAGAACGCTTCTGGTTCATGTGGGACGACCTGTCCCTCGGCGCCGTCGGCGCCGTGGTCCTGGTCGACACCCGCCACCTGGAGAAGTCCTTCGCCGCCGTCACCTACTTCGAAGAGCGCGACATCCCCTTCGTCGTCGCCGTCAACGAGTTCTCCGACGGCTACCAGTACACCGAACAAGAGGTCCGTGCCGCCCTGGAGCTTTCCCCGTCCGTGCCGTACCTGACCTGCGACGCACGCGACCGCTCTTCCGCCCTGGCCGTGGTCATCACCCTGGTCCAGCACAGCCTCGCCGCCGCAAAGTCCCGTTCCCTCACCAGCCACGGAGCCCACACATGACCACCGACCCCTCTCCCACCGCCCAACCGGGCGTCGCACAGCGGCGTGCCGAGATACAGCGGGAACTCGGTCTCACCGGGGCCGCCGACCCCGAACTCGACGCCTACGCCGCCCGGCTTGCCCAGGAAGAGGGCGTGCCCTACGCGATGGTCAACATCTTCACCCCCGACCAGCAGCAGTTCCTCGGCCTGCACGCCCCCGCCGACCCCGACGCACCGCCGGTCGGCCGCGCCATGCCGCTCAACCACGGCTTCTGCCGTGTCGTCGTCGAGCGCGGCCTCCCCCTGGTCCTGCCCGACGTCTTCGTCGCCCCCCGGTTCGCCGGCGACCCAGTCGTCGACCTGCTCGGCATCCGCACCTACACCGGCGCGCCCCTGATCCACGACGGCGTCGTCCTGGGCACCGTCTGCGCGGTCGGTCCCGAGGAAAAGCCCCAGGCCACCGGCAAGGCGTCCCTGGCGCTCATCAAGCAGATCCGGGACGAGGTCATGGCCCACATCCTCCAGAAGGCCGGCCAGCAACCCCCCTCCCCTTAAGCCCTGCCCTCTCCATCTCATCCGCCATCGCACGCTGCGCCGCCGGGGCCCCCGAATCCAGGTCGCCCAGGGGTCCCGGTCGTCGCAGCAGTTGCCTACCGACCCGGCGCCAGCGTGTCGAACCACTCGACCCATGCCACAAAGCAGTGAGGGGAGCCCCACGATGTCCGACTGGTACCTGACACCGGCACACCGGCAGCTGCGCCAGGACGTACGCGCCTTCGCCGAGAACGAGGTCGCACCCCGCGTACCGGCCATGGAGAAAGCGGGAACCATCGAGCGCGAACTCGCCGACGCCATTGCCGCAAGGGGGTGGATCGGTGCCACCATCGACCCCGTCTACGGAGGTATGGGAGCCGGCCACCTCGCCAAGACGCTCATCATTGAGGAACTCTCCCGCGTCAGCGCGGCAATGGGCGCCATGGTCCAGGCGTCCCAGCTGGGCGTTGCGAAGGTCATCCACTACGGCACCGAGCAGCAGAAGCGATTCTGGCTGCCCCGGTTCGCCGACGGCTCGTGCCTGCCCACCATCGCGGTGACCGAGCCCGTCTCAGGCAGCCACGTCCTGGGCATGGAGACCACCGCCGTCCGCGACGGCGACAGCTACATCCTCAACGGACGCAAGGCGTACGTCGGGAACTCCCACATCGGCCACGTCCACGGCGTCGTCGCCCGCACCGCACCCGGATCACGCGGCCTGACCGCATTCCTCGTCGAAGCCGACCGCACCGGCCTCACCCTCCTGCCCCACGCCGAAACGCTGGGCCTGCACGGCTTCAGCTTCGGCGAACTCCTCTTCGACCAGTGCCGCATCCCCGCAGGCAACCGCCTCAGGGACGAAGGCGACGGCCGGGACATCGCCTACTCCTCCAGCGTCCTGTACGGCCGCCCGAATCTCACCGCCGTTGCCCTCGGCATCCACCAGGCCATCCTCGAAGAAGTCACCCGCTTCGCCACCGAACGCCACCGCTACGGCAAACCCCTCCACCACCTGGCCAACATCAAACTCAAGATCGGGCAGATCGCATCCCGCCTGATGACCGCCCGTCTGGCCGCCTACCACGCCGCCCACCTCCTCGATTCCAGCGTCCCCTGCGACCTGGAGCTGATGAACGCAAAGCTCGTCAACGCGGAGTCCGCGATCGACTCCGCACGCGCCGCCATGGAAATCGAAGCCGCCACCGCCCTGACCACCGACCGCCCCCTGCAGCGCTATCTGCGGGACGCCTTCCACATCTACGCCCCGGCCGGCACCTCCGACATACAACTGCTCCGGCTCGCCGAAGCCGCCCTCGGCCTGAACAAGGGGCAGTGGTCCCAACGCCTGCCCGTACAGATGAGCGCCCCGCCATACACCGCCGCGCTCACCTAGTCCACCTGGAACTCGGCGCATGCGCTCCCGAGACCCTGCAGCTGTTGGCGCCTCGGGAGCGCAGCGCACCCGGCACCGGCCGCATGGAAGCCGGCCGGGCACCTTGCCACGGCCCTGCTCTCACTCCGCCGGTATTGCACCTGACTGAGTCAACTTGTCCCCTCGATCCAATGGAAATGGACATGTCCACTGATTTCACCCGCCTGACGCCCGCCGAGCGGCGCGTGGCCGAGCAGCTCGTCCTCGGCCTCAGCAATGCTGAAATTGCCGCGGAACTCGGCATCAGTCCGGGCACCGTTGCTGGACACCTCGGCAGCATCGGACGGCGCTTCCACCTCAGCGCCCGGCCGACGCGCGCGCACGCGGTCCTGGGCGGCGGTCAGATAGACCCACCACCCGCCCCTGGTCCGGCCCCCGAGCTGACCACAGCGGAAACCATGCTGCTCCAGGCAATCGCAGCCCATGAGGAGACCCACGAGATCGCCCGCGCCGCCGACATCGCCGATGCCTCAGTCGGCCCCCACGTCCGCGACCTCGTGGAGAAGACCGGCGCCAAGAACCCCACCCACCTCGTCGGTTTGGGCCACGCCTGGAAGCTGTTCACTCATGTCAGCGAGGACCGCGGTGCAAAGGCCGTCCTGGGGGCGGTGCGATGAGCACGGCCCACCTTGCTGTGTCGCCTGGGCCCGCTGCCGTAGGGCTCCTCCGCGATCGAACGGTGAATCACGAGTCGCAGCAAGAGCTCATGCTCCGGCTCGGCGTCGGCCCTTCGTCCTGGCAGGCAGCCGATCGGACGCCTTGTCGGTCCAACGCCAGACCGCAGTCAGGCACGGGGCGAGGGTTCGCTATCCGCCGGCGTTCGATGAACCGTGCGGCCTGCGCGCAGTGGTCGGGACCGCTACATGTGGTGCTCTACGCCCTTACCCCGCCCGGCGGTGACCCTCAAGATGACCTCGCTCTGGGTCAGGGTTACGCAGTGGCTGAACACTTGACGGTCGTGGAGCGGATCGTCGATGCCACCACCGACACCACAGCTGCGGACGACCCGGCCTTGCGCCGCGGCTATGCGCTCCTTCGTAGGCATCTGGCAAATCCACATGTGTCGGCGCACGGCGTCGTGGCCGTCAGCCGCACTGCCATCACCAGCACCGACCGTTTCTACGACCAGGAGCTGGCCTGGATGGGACGGCATCGCGTAGGCCTCTGGCTCGTGCGCAGTGAGACCACGATCTGATCCAGCATCGCAACCCAATCTGACATTCGCCGGGGGCGCCATCGGAGCGTGACACAAGAAGCCGTGCGACCCGCGAGCGATCACACGGGGCCCACCGCCCCAGCTATGCGCCTTCAAGGGGCACATCTGTTCACTGCACTTCGGCTACGAGAGATCAACGGAATAGTCGCCGTCTCCCGAGTCGACATCAGTGACAACAACCAGGAGTACGAGGCGATGCTTCACCAGTTGAGAGCCCTGCACGTCGGCTCGCCCTTGCCTGCGAGGAAACCGTCCTATGACGTATGGAGCAGCAATGACGACGCAGATCCCGGCACAATGCCTGCTCCCACTGGCCGGGCTCGCGCATCGGCCGGATCTCCGCCATCAAGCAACTCCTGCCCGCCGCGCGCGGGGTCGAACTCATCGGCATGAAGGGTCTGTCCGACCACCACACGGTCGTGGTGCGCCTGAACCAGGACACCCTCACCAACATCCTCAACAACCTGCTCACCCGGACGGAGTGACCGCTGTCCACGACGCAAGGCCGGTTGTCGGCGACGGGCGAGCTCACAGCGGGCGAAGACGAGGCGGCCCCCGTCGATCACCGCCTCACCACTGCAGTTGGCAGAGGCGCCCGAGCACACAAGTCCCAGTCAGCGCCGCCTCGGTTCTCTCCATGACCCCACCGCGATGGGCGGCGCGGCAATGAGTCCGCGGGCGGAGCGCAACGAGGTTTTACTCAAGCATCTGGAGACTTTGGACTGGTCAATCAGCGGCTTCGCCCGGCGGATCGCCGCTCGCTGCGTGGCCATCCACCTGCCTTACGCGGTGGTCACGAGCACCGTCTCGCGGTGGTGCAAGGGCGCAACCCCTAGCGACGACCTCGCGGCCGCCGCGTGCCATGTTCTGTCCATCGCCATGCATCGGGTGGTGACGCCGGAAAGCTTGGGTTGGCCGTCCGACACAGGTCTGGTTGCGGCGCAGTCGTTGGAGTACCTGGACGTTGCTCACGCAGTGCGGATGCTCTCGAAGTTGTGGGCGCTGGATGCCATGCGCCGGCGCAACGTCGTCAAGAGCGCGTTCTCGCCGAGCGTGTTCGGTCCCGCTTCGCGGGAGGCGCTCGTCATGCCAGCGGATGCTGTGATCGGTGGCCACGGGCAGCGCAAGGTGACTGCGGCGGACATCGACCTTCTCGACGAGCAGACGCAGCTGTACGGCAAGCTCGATTCCCAGCACGGCGGGGGCAAGTTCCGCGGCGTGTTCGCGTCGATGATGGACACCCACGCCACGCCGATGTTGAACGGGAGCTTCTCCGCGCGGACCGGGCGCCGACTGTACGGCAGCGTGGTGGACGCGGTTCTGGCGATGGCCTCGATGGCCTATGACGACCAGCTTCCCGGCCTGGCCCAGCGCTACGACCTTCAGGCAATGCGGCTGGCCCAGGCGATCGGTGACCGCGCCCGCATCACCCGGGTCCACATCCACCAGGCCCGACTGGCGGCGACACAGGGAGGACGGGCCGATGTGCTCGCGCATGCGCGTAGTGCTGTGCTCGCGGCCAAGGGGGCCTCTCCCCTGGTCGTGGCCTACGCGTGCGTGACCGAAGCCCGGGCGTGGGCTCTGAACGACCAGGCGGACCAAGTCGTGGTGGCGGTCAAGCGGGCCCGCGAGTTCTTCGCCCGCGCTCAGAGCAGCGCCGACCCGGCCTGGCTGAAGTGGTTCGACCTGCGGGAGCTTGAGGGGCAGGCGGCGTGGGCGTTCGCCGTCGCCGGCCTGGCCGAGCAGGGCGCTCAGGCCCTGAAGGAAGCGTCGGCCCTCCCCTCGGACCGCACGCGCGATACGGTGGAACTCCTGATCACCGAGGCCGAGCTGGCGCGGTTGCGCGGTGACTCGACCGAGCACGCGGCGGCGGCCAGGCGTGCTTCCCAGGCGTCTCAGCATCTGATGAGCCGACGGCTCTCTGAGCGCCTGGACCACCTCAACGCGGGGGATCCGCTACGAGACTTCTGAGGTTCTCGCCCCCGCCAGGTCGCCCCGCGCCCGGGGCGGGGTTCCGGAGGGCGCGGCCCGGTGGCCGGTCAACCCGCGGGGAAGAGGTCCCGGTAGATCGCGTAGGACCTGAAGGCGCCGCCGTGGTGCCGGGAGACGAGAGAGCCGCGGTGCTGTTGCCCGTCGGTGGTGTGCAGGACAGCCTGGAGCTGGTAGTCCGGGTGAACACGGTCGTCGCTGAGGGCGGCCGCGAAGGTGAGCTCCAGGACGTCTCCGGGCTCGACCGGCACGGGACTGTCGAAGAGCGGCAAGTAGATGGTGGCCCAGTTCGTCTTCATGCGCAGCGCGTCGAGCGGCTCTTCGTCCGGCAGGCACCAGAGGTTGAGCCAGGTGAGCACGCCGTCCACGAGGCCAGGCCGCGTGATGGCCAAGTGGGTGGTCGTACGCTGCTGCGTCTGCAGGTCACCGTTGAAGTCGAGCACCTCGACGGGCGCGCCCTCGGAGAGCAGCGCGTCGGCGGGCGGGTTCTCGACCCTGAGTCGTACGTCGAAGGGGCTGCCGTGCCAGTCGAAGATGCTTCGCAGGTACGGAAGTGCGGCCTCGGCAAACGCCACGGGCTGCTCGGGGAGCAGGTCGGACATTCGGACCGCGGCGGCCAGGGTGACCGCGCGGTGGGGGATCACCAGGCCGCCGGGTTCCAGGAGGCGGGTGCGCGCGTCGGCCAGGACCGCTGCCGCGCCTTCGGCGCCGGCGAGTGAGCCGATGATCTCGGCAACGCAGACATCGGCGCGGGGTGCGAAGCGGAGTCTGGTCGACTCGCCGAGCAGGAGCGTGATCCGGTCCGGGGACTCGAGGGCCGGCAGGTTGGCGGCTGCCTTGTGGAACGCGTCCTCGATGACCTCGATAGCCACCGCGTGCCGGGCTCCGGCCTGCACGCCTTCGCGCGCCCAGAGCAGGTCCTGGCCCGTTCCGATGTCCAGGATCCGCCGGTCCGGTGCCAGGTGCGCCAGCGCCGCGCGGAACCGGTGGTTGCGCTCGTCGTCGGTGGTCATAGTCGTGTAGAGGAACGGGTCGTAGATCGGGTACTCCCCCACGCTCGGCCACAGGGCGGGGCGGCCCTCTCGCTCAGGGCTGGGGTCGACGCGCACGCTTACGGCGTGCCCGGGGACCGCGATGTGCTGGATGACGCGCATGGTCTGCCTTTCGCGGAAGTTCGGCGTCCGCCCAGCTCTGCTGACGCGGCTGCCGGCGTGTCGTGTGCTGGGTGACGGGTTCAGATGCCGGTGGTGTGCCAGGTGATCCTGGCCGGGGTGTCGAGCGGCCGCCGGTCGGTGGCGTCGGGGGCACACCGGGTCCCGACGTAGAGCCAGCCCAGAAGCTGTTCATCGTCGTCGACGCCGAGGTACTTGTGCACCTGGGGTGCTTGTACGGCGGCGCCGGTGCGCCAGATCGACGCGAATCCGTGGCTGTGTAGGAGCAGCGACAAGGTGGTAACCATGCCGGTGGTGGCGGCCAGTTGCTCCCACTCGGGGACCTTCGGGTGGTCGGGCACGGGCCGGTGCACGATCGTCAGGAGCAGGGGCGCGCGCAGGGGCTTGGCGGAGGCGCGGCGGGCCAGCTCTGGTGAGTCGGCGGCCTCCGCGAGCGCGTCACCGAGTCTTGCCCGCTCGTCGCCGGTCACGGCTACCAGCCGCCACGGGCGAAGTCGCCCGTGGTCGGGTGCGGTAGCCGCGGCCTGGACGAGGCGTTCCAGGTCGCCGGGGTCGGGGGCGGGGTCGGTCATGCGGGGGGCGCTGCGCCGGGTGAGGACCGCGTCCAAGACCGGGTTCGGGGTTCGGGTCATCGGGTCGCCTCCCGGGCCGGGGCGCGCTCGGGATCGTCGTGGAGTGCCGGCGGGGTCATTCGCGGGTCGTCACCGGCCACGCGCCGGAGGATCGGGGCGGTGGCCGCGGTGGTGATGACGGTCATGATCACCAGGAGGGTGAACAGGGTCTCGGTGATAACGCCGGTCTGCAGGCCGATCCCCAGGACGAGGAGTTCGGTCAGGCCGCGGCAGTTCATGAGCGTGCCGACGGCGGCCGACCAGCGCCAGTCGGAGCCGGTGAGCCGTGCGGCGCCGGCCGCGCCGCCCCACTTGCCGACGGCGGCCACGGCGAGGATGGCCGCTGCCCAGCCCCACTGTCCGGCAGGCAGGGTGGAGAAGTCGGTGTGCAGGCCGGCGTCGACGAAGAACAGCGGCAGCAGGAGCGGCAGGACGACGGCGCGGATGCGCGCGGCGCTGCGCTCGACGGCCGGCAGGCCGCGGGGAGCGGCGGCGCCGAACAGGAACGCGCCGAAGGCGGGGTGCACGCCGATCTGGTCGGTGGTGCAGGCGCTGAGGCACAGCCCGGCGAACAGGAGGGCAAGGACGAGTTCGTCGCCGGTACGGCCGGCGCGCTCGAGCAGGGTGCGCAGCAGGGGGCGTATGAGGGCGAGGCCGGCGGCGAAGGCGGCGGTCAGGGCGAGGGTGGTCAGGGCGGACAGGGCGGACAGGGCGGTGCCGGTGGTGGCCAGGGCAACGGCGGCGGTGAGCAGGCACCAGGCGAGGGCGTCGTCGGTGGCGGCGCAGGCCAGGGCGAAGGTGCCTAGGGGCGTGGTCTCCAGGCCGCGGTCGGCGAGGATCCGGGCGAGGACCGGGAAGGCGGTGATGCTCAGGGCGACGGCGACGAACAGGGTGAACGGCAGCCGCCCGACGCCGTCGGGGGCGAAGTGCGGGTAGAGGGCGGCGCCCAGTGCGGCGCCGAGGGCCATGGGGAGCAGGAGGCCGGTGAGGCTGACTGCGGCGACGGCGCCGCGGGTGGTGCGCAGGCTGCGCAGATCGAGTTCCAGTCCGATCAGAAACAGGAACGCCAGGAGGCCGAGGGTGCCCAGGGCGGAGGTGATGGGCAGGACCGAGGGAGGCAGGAGGTGCTGCTGGACGGTGGGTGCGAGCCAGCCGAGCAGCGAGGGACCGAGCAGGATCCCGGCCAGGATCTCGCCGATGACCGGCGGTTGGCCGAGCAGCCTGACGGCCCGCCCGCCGGCCTGGCAGGCGAGGACCACGACCGGGACGGCGAGGAGCACGGGCAACAGCGGGTCGGACACGACAGCTCCAGGAGTCGGGCGAAGGACCGCACGACGGTGCGGCGGCCGGGCGGGAACCGGGGGTGGATCAGGCGCGGGTTAGCGGCAGGGTGGTGCAGCGCAGCGAGCCGGGGATTCGGGTGACCTCGCTGTAGTCGACGGCGAGGACCTCGAGTCCGCGTGCGGCGAGCTGCGTGGCGATTCGGTCGCTGCCGGCGGCGACGATCACGGTGTCCGGAGCGATCGCCAGGACGTTGGCCTGGACGGCGCGCGCCTCTGCCTCGGTGACGTCGATGAGATCGAAATGCTGCTCGAACCACCGCAGCGCGGCGGGCGGGAAGACGGTGCGGTGGATGAGGGCGGTGCCGGGCGCGACGATGGTGAAGTGGTCGTCCAGGTGGACGATGCCGCGGGTGGCGAAGCGGACCGGGCGGACCTCGCGGTCGACGCCGTGGTGGGCCAGCGCCCGTTGCAGTGCCGCCACGCCGGCGGGGGACGTCTCTTCGCCGAGGCCGACCAGGACGGTACCGGTGTGCAGCGCTACGTCACCGCCCTCGATGGTGCCCTCGTCCAGGTGGGCGACGTGTGGGGCGCCGGTCAGCAGCGGGGCGAGCGCGTCGGCCTCGGGGAGGCGGTGAGTGGCGTTCAGGCGCGCCAAGACCAGGACGTGGTCGATGACGAAGGCGATGTCGCGGGGGTAGTGCTGGACCGGGCAGCCCGGCGCGGCGTCGAGGAGGGCCACCTCGGTGCCGCGGCCGCGGAGCAGGCCAATCAGGGTGTCCTGCTGGGTACGGACGGTGGCGGGGTCGTACGGCTTCCAGGAGCTGGTGGTCTTCTGGCGGGTCAGGACGGGGTGGACATCGGGACCGTCGAGGTCGGGGGTGACGTCGCTCGCGTAGCGCATGGCGACGTGTTGCAGGGCGCCGTACTCGCTGGTGGCGTGCGGGGTGAGCACGATCAAGTCTCCTGGGCGGGGTGCGGGACGGTTCGGACGGTGAGCCGGACACGGCGCAGACGGTCCCAGGAGGGTGCGGGTCCGGGGGCCGGCAGGTCAGGACTGCCGGCCCCCGGAGGCCTCGCGGGGGGTCAGCCGACAGGGCTCTTCTGGGTGTCGGGGACCTGGGGCAGCCAGTGCACGGCGTCGTCGCGGAAGGACTGGTTGACGGGGACGAGGTCGGCTCCGCTGGTGTCGTCCAGGGCGGTGACGACGATGCCGAGCTCCGGGACGCCGTTGTCGATGGCCGCGAGGCGGGTGCCGCAGGTCGGGCAGAAGCTGCGCTTGGCCTCGCCCTCGAACGTCTCGAACCAGATCTGCTCGCCCTCACCGGTCCAGGTGATGTTCTCGGGAGCGAATCCGGCCCACCACATCATCGGGCCGCCGCCGAGCTTCTTGCAGTGCTGGCAGCTGCAGGTGTGCGGGTAGACGGCCTCACCCTTGACGGTGAAGCGGATCTTTCCGCACAGGCATCCGCCGGATCGCTCCTGGGCGGCGGCGACGATGTCGGGGGTGGCGTTCATCAGTTCATCTCCGAGGCGCGGTGGGCGAGTTGAGCCCACCAGTGTGTCATCCCCTCCGTGATCGTCAGCCAGCCGTCAAGAGCCTGGGGCAGGTCGATGTGGAAGAGTTCACTCTCCTTGATGAACCGGGCCAGGCCCTCGATGTGGGCGGCCTCGACGCTCATGCCGCCGACCTGGGCGGCCTCGTGTTCGTCGTCGAGGTGGAGTTCGTAGTAGTAGTGCAGGGCCTTGAGCTCGCTGCCGCTGCGGCCGATGGTCAGCTCGCCGTAGCGGTTGGTGATGTCGCGCAGGATCTCGGTCTCGGCGATCGCCACGGCCTCGGTGGCGTAGTAGGCGCCGGCGATGTGGCTGGGCATGTGCGAGCCGACCATCCACTGGTGGAGGTTGACCAGCGTCTCGGTCTCGGGGGCGGGCACGTGGCCGTTGACGAGCAGGCCGAGGTCCGACAGGAGCGCGTTGGTGTAGAGGACGTAGTGCGCGGGCACCTTGCCGCGCTCGCCGCCCTCCTCCAGGTGATTGCGGCGCAGCTCGTGGGCCAGCTCGGGGCAGAAGCCCTCCACCGCGGTGGCGGCCGTCTTGAGGTACTGGGCGTTGTAGCGGGCGAACACCGAGAGCTCCTCGATGTACATCCGGGCCTGGGCCTCGTTGAGGTCGGCGGCGCCGACCTTCTCGGCGATCCGCGCGTACGCCCAGTCGACCAGCGGCGCCAGGTGCGCGGTGACCAGGGCGGTGCCGGAGGTGAACTTGCCCAGCAGGGTGCCGTTGACGGCGCTCTGCGTCTCGGGGTGGGCCTTCAGGTAGCCCTGGACGAGGCTATTGGCGGGGGTCATGCGTCGGCGTCCTTGGTGTCGGCGAGGCGGGGGGTCAGGTGCAGGCCGCCGGTGGCTCCCAGGGCGCGGACGGCCGTCAGGACCTCGGCGTTGTCGGGCAGGACGAGGGTGTCGCCGCGGTTGAGGGCGGTGACGGCGTCCCGGTCCAGGCCCGAGCCGTCGAGGGCGACGCCCGGCTGGTGGCCGCGCAGCAGAAGCTGGTGGGAGTCGCCGTCGTCGTCGGGCAGGGTGGTTACCTGGTAGGGGGCGATCAGGCGGATCTCGGCGCCCGGCGTGACCTGCGTGGGGTCGAAGGCGTTCGCGGCTTCCTGGCGGGAAAGGTCGCCGTCGACGAGTTCCCAGCCGCCGTTGCTCAGCAGCGTGGCCCACCGCTGTTCGGCGTGCTGGCCGGCGGCGGCGCGGACGCGGTCGGCGGCGACGGTCAGGAGTTCGCGGCCGACGCCGGCCAGCCGGTCGGCGACGGCGCCGGGCCCGGCGGTCGTGTCCGCCATCGCGGAGGGCTCGTTGAGCGGGTCGTCGGGTCCGTCACCGGCCAGGGCGGCGAGGACGTCCGGGATGATGCGGCTCTGGAGGAGCTGCGCGTACGGGTAGGTGTAGAGCGGCATGGCCACCGAGATGGAGAAGGTGTCCTGGGTGCCGACGTGGAAGACGCGGCGGGGCAGGAAGAGGGCGTCGCCCGGCTCCAGCAGGAAGTGCTCGGCCTCCTCCAGCAGCGCGCGGTAGTCGCCGTAGGTGGGCTGTTTGCCGCCGGTGAGCTTCTCGTACGTCTCGGCGGGCCAGCAGTAGAAGTTCTTGGCGTTGGGGCCGAGGTGGAGGAGGAAGGCGTCCTCGTAGCCTTCGTGGATCCCGAAGGCGGTGCCGGCGTAGTTCCCGGCGAAGGCGACCTGTTCGGCGCCGCCCAGCGGCAGGCCCCACCCGTTGATGAGGGTCCCCAGGAAGGTGCCGAGGCCGGTGGCGAGTGCGGGGCTGACGGTCTCCAGGTTGTTGATGACCAGGGAGAACCGCTCGGCGCCGGTGAGGTCCTGCATCCACGGCACGAAGGACTCGACGCCCCCGTTCCAGGACGGAGCGGTCAGCGCCTGGGGCAGGAGGTCGTCACGGCGGGCCTCGCCGACGTAGACGCGGGCGTGCGCCTTGATGTCGGTGCCAGCGTTGTGGGCCCGGCGGATGGCCTCGAACCCGGCCAGTACCTCGTCCGGTCCGGCCGCGGTGGCGGGGATGATGCCCTTGAACAGGAAGGGCGTGGTCCGCCCGGTGGTGTGGTCGGGGAAGGTCCCGGTCCAGAAGGCCTGGTCGGGCGGCCAGGGGTAGGTAGAGGTGTCCATCGAGGATCTCCTGACGTCGGGGCGGACTGCCGGGTTCGGGGGCCGGGGCGCGGTGGCGTGGGTCAGCTGAGGTATTCCTCGGGGCCGCCGCGGCGGACGGTGTCGAGGGTGAAGCAGTGGAAGCCGCCGCCGAACAGGCGCCGGTGGCGGTGGCGGACCGGGACGACGGTGAACCCGCGGCCCTCCAAGACCTCGATCAGCTCCGGGTAGAGGGAGTTGACGACGACGGTGTTCTCGTCGAGGGACAGCAGGTTGATGTCCATGTACCGGCTGCCGATGGGGATGACGAAGCCGAGGTCGCTGTAGTCGGGGAAGTTGCTGTCGTCGGTGTCAGGGGCGTAGATGACGTCCCAGGACTGCATGTCTTCGGGCAGGTACTTCAGGTAGTCCGGGGAGCGCAGCAGCATCAGGCCGGGGCGCAGCGGGACCAGGACGCTGTCGATGTGGTTGTCGGCCATGGCGTCCAGGCGGTGGAACCGCAGGTCGCGGATGTTGTCCCTCAGCCAGCGCAGGGCCAGTTCGTGGTTGTCGTTGGCGACGTTGACCAGGACGTCGCGGCCCAGGCGCATGCACTGCGCGCCGTCGAAGACCATCTCCAGGCCCAGGCCCTCGATCGCGCCGGCGCTTTCTCCGTCGGTGGCGCGGCTGACGTCCAGGTTCTGGCGGGTGAAGTAGGCGGTGTCCAGGGAGTCGCGGGCCAGGGCCGGGCGCGGCATGCTCAGCCAGTTCGCCCCGCCCTGGTAGTAGCGGTAGAAGGCGGGCTTGAGCAGATCGTTCTCGAAGATCCGGGCGCGGACGTGGGGCGCGGTCTCCACGATGGTGTTGCCGAGGACGATGGTCTGGTCGCGAACGTTGAGCGGCGGGGTGGCCCTGGCGTCCCAGTGCGTGGAGCGGATGTCGACGTCCTTGCCGGGTGCCGCGGGCCGCAGGACCTTCACCCCGCATCCGGTCAGGGCGTCGGCCAGGCCGGCGATGTCCTCGTTGAGCTCGTCGACGAGCTGCGCGGGGATGGGCAGGAGCTCTTCCCCTGATGGGCTGGTGTGCCGGCCGAGGACCGGGGCGACGTTGTCGTAGAAGAACAGCCGCCACGAGGTGTCGGTGTGGTGGGCGTCGTAGTGGTCGGCGCGGCCGAGGACGACTTCGTCGAGCCGGGTGAACTCGTCGAAGCTGTTCAGGGCTGGCGGCAAGGCGGGCGCGGGCTGGGGCATGGTGGGCCGCCTCCTCGGCGGCGGGCGACGGCGCGCCCATGCCTCCGGCCGCGCGGCCGGGGTGGGCGGTGCCGTTCGGGGTTAGGTGTTCGGGCGGGGGAGGTCAGGCGGCCGAGGCGTGCCGACGTGGGGTGCAGGCGGTGGGGGCGGCGAGCCGGGTGATGATGTCCTCGATCACGCACGGCTGGTCGGGGGTGGCGCGGCGCCGGAAAAAGTAGCCGGAGCACCACGGCACTTCACCGAAGCGCGGCAGGTGCTGCGCGGTGAGGGCGCGGGCCTCGGGCAGGCGCCGCCAGGGGATCAGCGGGCACCAGTGGTGGATGGGGTGGAACATGTCGTCGAGGTGGCCGCCGAGGAGGTGCCGGGTGAGCCAGTGGGAGGTCCAGCCGCGGGTCTGCAGGAGGATGTCGCCGTTCTCGATCAGCCCAGCGTGGTTGCCGAGATCGGTGATCCAGGTGACGACGGGCCGCACCAGGACGAGGGGGAGCAGCCAGTAGAGCAGGAGGTACGGCACGCCGCCCACGAGCCACAGCGCCGCGACGACGCCCGCCCACAGCACGGCCCGGGCGGTAAGCGCCCGCCAGGTCTCCCCCGGCGCGCGGGTGACCAGAGTCAGCACCGCGGTCTTCGGCAGCCGCCACAGGGCGTTGCCCACGATGACCCGCAGGACGAAGGCGCGGCGGCTGGGCGCCTGTCCCGCGGCGCGCAGGTTGCCGGCGCGGTAGGACTGGAACATCGGGTCGTCGCCGGAGCCGAGCTTGGCATGGTGGACGTAGTGGCTGCTGCGGTAGGGCTCGAAGCCCTCGCCGAGCAGGCCGGTCAGGAGGTGCCCGACGATCCGGTTGGCGCGGCGGGTGGCCATGAGCTTGGAGTGCACGCACTCGTGGCCGAGGTTGGACAGGTGCCGCTGGCGCACTCCGATGTAGCAGACCGCGAGCAGGGGGCCGGCGACGTGACCGATGAGGTGTCCGGCGATCGCTGCGGCGGCGATCGCCATGAGGTCCCAGGCGACGTCCCACAGGCCGATGGTCGGGCGCCCGCAGAGCTTCTCCAGGTCGGCGATGAGCTGCTGCCCGAGGGCCTTGCGCACAGGGCCGGACGCTCCGGTGCCGTTGCGGGTCCTGCCGGCGGCGGGGCTGCCCATCAGGTTCTCCAGTCGACGCGGTGCGGATAAGAGCGGGGCCGTACCCCGGCGCGCCCCCCGCAGGGTGGGCAGCACGGACGGCCTGCCGATGGCGGGCGCGCCGGAGCACGACGAAAGGGGTGGATCAGCCGCAGGTCAGGCGACGACGAGGGCGCTGTCCGGGCGCATGCCGGCCTTCAGATCGGCGGCGTCCGGGCGCATCCCGAGCTTCAGGTCCGCGGCGTCCGGGCGCATGCCCGCCTTCAGGGTGGAGGCGTCCGGGCGCATGCCCGCCTTCAGCGCGGCGTCGGGGCGCATGCCGGCCTTCAGGTCGGTGTCCGGGATCATTCCAGCGGTAGCGGTCATCGAGTTCTCCCTGCTCGGTCGCGGGTGATCCGCGAGTCCGGGTGATCGGGCTGTGGAACTGCCGGGCCGCGGGTCCGGTGAGGTGCTGAACCGTCGGCTCGGCACGCCGTGGCGTGGGCGCACGCTGGTGGAGAGGGCCGCGCCGCAGCACGTCCCCTCCACCTGTGGAGGAGCGTTGCGTGGCACTCACGCCGGGCGCTTGGCCAGTCACGCTAGAACCCGGCCGAGGAGGGCCGCAACGGCTCCGGCCGTTGCGCCGGTTGCACGGGACCGTTGCGTCACCGTTGCGTACACACCCTGCCTGAGCTGCGCCTATGTCGAATTCGGTTCCTGGACGGGCCCCGTTTCGGGCCCGTTGGCCGCGGCCGAAGGGGTGGGAGGGCTTCTGCTGCTCGCCGCGGCGCGGCTACTTTGTGGCCCCGCCGAGGACCCGGAAGCCAGATCACCGTGGGGCCCGGCTTCCCGCGAACTCCGCCCGGAAACAACGGCCTTGAGGAGCATCCGTGCTCAACCCCGTCGTCATGAAGTCCGACCTGCTGTTCACCCTCCGGGACACCCTGCGCGCCGAGGCCTTCGCCGAGGTGACCACCCCGACCATGCGCCGAGCCGACCTCGGCCCGGGGCGCCGTCTGCCCGTGGACCACGACGGCGGCCGGTTCCTGCGGGCGATGATCGGCCCGGCCCTGCGCGTGAACCTGGAGCATCACCCGCGCATCTTCGAGATCGGCGCGTGCTTCCGGCCCGAGAAGCCCGACGAGCTGCACGCGCCCGAGTTCCAGATGCTCGACCTCTACGCCGCCGGCGAGGACTTCGACTTCCTCCTGGCGCTCGCCGAGAGGCTGATCGGCCCGCACCTCCCCTACGCCCCGCAGCGCGTCTCCGTCGCCGGCCACATCCGTGACCAGTTCGGCATCGACCTGCACCACGAGCCCCTCGGCGACCTGCCCGCACGGATGGCCGCCCACCTGGGCATGAGCACAGACGTGCCGTTCAAAACGGTGCTCGGGCAGTACGTGGAGCGCCAGGTCGAGGTCCAAAGCGCCGGCGCCGCACTGTTCCTGACCGAGTACCCGGTCGGCGGAGACGAGCCGTGCGCCCGCCTGACGCCCGGCACGACGGCCGTCCTCAACCGCTTCGAGGTCCTGGTCGACGGCATCGAGGTCGTCCACGGCTACGAGGACGAACCCGACGGAGCCGCCTTCGTCGACCGGGCCCGCGCGGTCGACCTCTACGACGACGAGCAGGCCCTGGCCAGGGAGGCGATCGACACGGGACGCGTGCCCGCCGGCAGCGTCGGACTCGGCATCGGCATCGAGCGGCTGTGCATGGGCGCCTCCGGAGTCAAGGACATCAGCGTCTTCCAGCCCTCGCCCCGGTTCTGACCACCCCGATCAACGTCCGGAAGGAGTGAGATGGACCTGTCGCTGCGTCCGCTCGACGAGAGCGGCTTCGGCGCCGTCGTCGACACCAACCTCGCGACCGACGCCGAGCACCTCGCGCCCCAACTGGCCGCGGCCCTGCATCAGCACCGGCTGCTCATCGTGCCCCGCCAGCACCTGACCCACGCCGACCTGCTGACCGTCGCCTCCTGCTTCGGGACGGTCGACACCCACGTCGACCGCCGGTACGCCGTCGGCGGCTTCCCGGGCCTGACCGTCATCAGCAACATCGTCGAGGACGGCAGACACATCGGCGTCTACGACGGGGACAACGAGGAGGAGTGGCACGCCGACAACAGCTTCAAGCCCCAACTCACCTCGGCGACGATGCTCTACTCGGTCATCACCCCCCAACGCGGCGGCGAGACCCGCTTCGCCGACGCGACCCGCGCCTACGCCAACCTCCCTGATGCGGTGCGGCAGCGGATCGACCCGATGCGCGCGCGGCACTCGCTCGAGCAGCTCGGCGCGCTCCAGAGCCAGGCCAGCGGCGGGCAGTCGTCGATCGTTGCCGGGAGCCTGGCCACGAGCCCGGAGGTCGAACACCCGCTCGTCCTGACCCACCCCGCGACCGGGGCCCGATCCCTGCTGCTCGGCTCCATGGTGATCAGCGGGATCACCAGGCTCGCCGAGCAGGAGAGCCGGACGCTGCTGGAGGAGCTGCTGGACCACGCGATCAGCCCGCCGTACGTCTACACCCACCGCTGGAGCCAGGGCGACCTGGTCGTGTGGGACAACCTCGCCACCCTCCACACCGCTTCCCCCTGCGACAGCAGCCGGCACCGCCGACTGCTGTACCGCGCCGCCGTCCGATAGCCGAAAGCCCCCGCGTTCACACCGCCGGATGACCCGCGGCGAGAACACGAGGATGCCCCTGCAGCCGGCCCTAGGGTTTGCCCATGACCGCGAAGGTTCCCCTGAAAGAGACCGCTCTCAACGCCGAGCGCATCGCCCATATCGGCCGCGAAGTCCACGCCGTGTGCCCCGATTTCAACACCGACGCGTTCGTGGCGTTGGTGATGGCGGACCTTCCCCGGTTGGAGCTGAGCGCCCGGATCGCCCGGACCAGCCAGGGCCTGCACGACCACCTTCCGGTCGGCGGCTCCGACGCGCTCGACGTCCTGCTGCGCTCGCTGCCTCCGACGCCCGCGGCTGCCGGGGTGACCAACGACTTCGGACTGCACATCTACTCGCCCCACTCCGACTACGTCTCCCGGTACCTGCGCACCGCCGAGCACCTGGAGCGGTCGCTCGCCGCGCTGGCCCGCATGACGGGGTACTTCTCCGCCGAGCTCCCGGCACGGCACTTTCTCGCCGACTTTCCCGACGAGACGATGAAGGCCGTCGACGCGTGGAGTCGCGACGAGGACTTCCGGGTACGGCGGTTGGCGAGCGAGGCCACCCGGCCCTTGCTGCCCTGGGCCCCACGGATCGCGCTCCCCGCCGACGCGGGCCTGCCCGTCCTGGAGACCCTCTACGACGACCCGCACCTCTACGTCCGGACCTCCGTGGCCAACCACCTGGGGGACATCGCCTCCGCCCAGCCCGATCTCGCGCTGGCCACCCTCAAGCGGTGGAAGGCCTCGGGCCGGGTCACCGGCGAGCAGTTCGCCTTCCTCGCCCGCAACGCCCTGAGCAACCGGCTGAAGGAGGGCTGGCCGCCCGCCTACGCACTCCTCGGCTACGCCCACGACGCACCCATCTCCCTCACCCCGCTCGCCCTGGAACGCACCGAACTCCGCGCCGGCGACACCCTGAACTTCTCCGCCGCGCTCACCGCCACCGCGACCGCCCCTGTGCACGTGATGATCGTGATCGCCACCACGGGGCCGAGCGGCCGGCCGCGGGAGAAGGTGGCCTTCCTGCGCCGCGCCATCGCCGAGCCGGGCCAGGAGCTGAAGCTCGCCAAGGCGCATCCGCTGCGCTCGACCGCGCGATGGAAGGTCTCCCCCGGCTCCTACTCCCTCGCTCTCCAGGTCAACGGCCGGCGCTTCCCGGCGGTCGCTTTCACCGTCTTCGACGCCTGACCCGGCGCTCCAGCCCTTCCAGCCCCGAGAAGCTGCCTCCGGGCCGCCGCCATCGCGCGCCGCGGCCCGGTCCGTGCTGTCCGCAATCCCCCGGAGGAGTGACTCGACCTGATCGAACGAGTTTGAGCGGCGAGAGCCCAGAGCCCGCACGGCCCCGACCCTGCCATTGGAACTTGTGTTCACCAGATGCCCTCCGATCGGGCGTGACGGGACCAGATCCACCGCGTTTTTAGAGCATCAGTGCCACACGGACGCCCAGACGGAGGACGCCATGCACCCCACCCTCGCCCCCTTGCAGCAGCCTCCCGGAATCGAACGGCGGCCCGGCCGGCCCACCCACGGCGTTGACGGCGCGCGCACCTCAGAACGCCCGGATACGGGGTGGGCGGCATGAGTGAGCCCACCGATGCATCAGCCGACAGCGTTCCGGGACCGCGCACCACCACCGCGCCGTCCCCGGCCCTCTCCCCGTCCGCCCCCTCGGCGGCGGCCACCGCGCCGACGCCCGAGGGTCAGATGCGGTACGTCGACGTAACCGGCAGCCGCGAGGCGGCCGGCCGCTCGATCCGGATGCGGGACATGGCCCGCCGCCTGCCGCAGTTGGTCGGCCGCTCGCTGGCCCTGGCATGGCGCGTCGACCGGCGGGCGACCGTCGGCCTCCTGCTGTGCCAGCTGGTCACCGGCGTGATGCAGGCGCTGGGCCTGGTCGCCATCGCCGGCACCCTGACCGCCTTGCTGCGCGACGGAGACGTCTACCACCGGCTCCTTCAGGCGTGGCCCTCCGTCGCCCTGCTCGCCGGGGCCGCCGGCGTGCGCGCGCTCCTGGGCATCACCGTCAATTGGCTCTCCTCCCGGCTGGGGCCGCTGATGTCCCGCGAGGCCGAGCAGATGCTGCTCACCGGCTGCGCCGAGGTCGAGCTGTGCGCGTACGACGACCCCGACTTCAACCGGGACCGCGAGGCCGCCGATCGCGGCGCCCAGGTCACCGGCGACCTGATCAACGAGGGCCAGGACCTGATCGCCTCAGCCGCCGCCTTCCTCGCCGGAGCCATCGTCCTGGCGGGCGTGCACTGGATGCTTCTCCCCCTCCTCGTCGCCGCCAGCCTCCCGCAGGCTCTTGCCCAGGTCAGCGCCGCGCGCGTCCGCTACCTGGCAAATCTCCGCAGCAACGGCGACAACCGGATGCTGTCCGTGCTGCGCTGGCACATCTACACCAAGGACGCCGCCGACCAGATCCGCGCCGGCACCATGGCCGACTTCCTCTCCGGCCGCTACCGCAGCACTGTCGCCCGGATCAACCGCGAGGACCGGGCGGCAGCCGACCAAGGCGCCCGGATGTCCCTGGTCGGCGCGATGTGCGGAGGCCTGGGGTCGGCCGTGGTGTGGGCGGCGGTCGTGTGGCTGCTCGCGACGGGCCGGATCACCGTCGGACATGCCGGCACGGCCGTCTTCGCCCTGCAAACCGTCGGCATGTCGGTCCGCGGCCTGGTGGCCGTCGGCGCCCGCGCGGTGCGGACCGGGCTGTACATGGACGACTGGACCGGCTTCCTCGACAGGGCAGGCGGCTTCCGCATGCGCCGGGGCCCGCACCACCCCACGGCCCCGGAGACGATCGAGGTCAAGACGGTCACCCACCGCTACGCCGGCAAGGACCGCGACGCCCTGACCGGCGTCTCCCTCACCCTGCGCCGCGGCGAGGTCACCGCGCTTGTGGGCTTCAACGGCTCGGGCAAATCGACGCTGTCGAAGCTGGTCAGCGGCCTGTACCTGCCCACCGACGGGCAGGTGTTGTGGGACGGCGTCCCCACCGTCGATGCCGACCCGCAGGCCCTGTGGAAGCGGGTCGCCCTCGTGCCGCAGGACTACGCGCACTGGCCGTTGACCGTGCGCGAGAACGTCACCCAGGGACAGCCCACCGCGCGCGGCGACCAAGCGGTCCGCGAGGCGTGCGAGGCGGCCGACGCCGACGAGGTCGTCGACAAGCTCGGCGCCGGCCTGGACACCCTCCTGGCCCGCGAGTGGCTCAACGGGGAGGAACTGAGCGGCGGCCAGTGGCAGCGCATCGCCCTGGCCAGGGCGTTCTTCCGCCCGGCAGGTCTACTGGTCCTCGACGAGCCGACGGCCAACCTCGACCCCCGCGCCGAATTCCGCATCTTCCAGCGGCTGCGGACCCTCGCCCGGGACCGGGCGGTGCTGCTGGTGACCCACCGCATCACCAACGTCGCCATCGCCGACCGCATCGTGGTCCTCGACGAAGGCAAGATCGTCCAGGAGGGAACCTACGCCCAGCTCTCCCAACAGCCCGGTCTCTTCCAGCAATTGCTGTCCTACCAGATCACGTCCGAGCCCGACGGCGACAGGCACGAGACCCCCGCGTGAGACGCCCCGGCGCCATCTCCGCGCGCCCCGCCGAAACGCCCGCCACCGCTGCGGACACCCCTGCTCCGCTTCTGCCGTCCCGAGGTGATGACGTGCCGCTCAGCCGCTCCCACATCCGCAAGGCCGCCGAGGCGTACCTGGCCCGGCATCCGCACGAACGGGACTCCCTCGCCGGCCTGATGTCCCTCCTGGAGGGCGACGACCCCCCGGCCGACCGCGCAACGCTCCCCGGCCACGTCACATGCAGCGCGGCCGTCATCGACCGTGAACAGCGCGTGCTGCACATCGGTCACCGGAGCACAGGGCGACTCCTCAACCCAGGAGGCCACATCGAGAGGGACCGAACGCTGCTGGCGGCGGCCCTGCGGGAAGTGTGCGAGGAGACCGGCCTTCGGCCAGGCGACCTGTGCCTCACCCCGCAGTTCCTCGGCGCCCCGATCGACATCGACGTCCACGACATCGACGCCAACCCCGCCAAGGGCGAAGGCGCCCACCAGCACTTCGACTTCCGCTTCGTCTTCTACCTCGTGCCCGAGCAGCACCCCCGGCTCGCCCTGCAGGACGAGGAGGTCTCCGACGCCCGCTGGCTCGAGTTCGCCGACGTCCGCTCCTCAACCTTGCGCGCCAAGCTCCTGGACGCCCGCACCCACGGTCTGGACGGGAGGCCGGAGCCCGTCAACGCCGCCGCGCTGATCCACGACGGGCAAGGCCGCTACCTACTTCATCTGCGCGACCACAAGCCAGGCGTCATCTGGGAGTCGGGGGCGTTCGCCCTTCTCGGCGGCGGCCGCACGCACGACGACCAGAACCTTGAGAGCACCCTGCTGCGGGAGCTGTCCGAGGAGGTACCCGGCCTCCGCCTCGAGAATCTGAAGCCCTACGCCGTGGAGGGCGCCACCAGCATCGACGGCCTCAGCGTCCCAATCCAGGTCTTCGCCGGCCAGTGGCGCGGCAACCCCGACCGGCTCCGGCTGCACGAGGGTGTGCGGCTGCTCTGGTTCACGCCTGACGAACTGGACCGGCTGCGCCTGAGCCCCGCCACCCGGGACCTGATTCGCCGGCACGCGGCCGAGAACCCCCCGGGCAGCAAGCCGGACGCGGCTCCTCCCGTGTGGGACGGGGGCAGCCGGGTGGTGCTGAACGGCGTCGGGGTACACCTCCATGTCGAAGACGCTGAGGGCCGGGTGCTGCTCGGCCTGCGTCACCCCGAGTCGAAGTACGCGGGCGACACCTGGCACTACCTCGCCGGGAGGTGCGAGCAGGAGTCCGCCCTCGCGTGCTTGGTCCGAGAGGCGTGGGAGGAAGCGGGGCTGGTCATCGACCCCGCGAATGTGGATCTCGTCCACGTCGTCCACGTCGTTGACGCCCCGGGCAGCATGCCGTTGATGCAGCTCGTCTTCCGGGCTCGCCGGTGGGAGGGCACCCCCGAGGTGCGCGAGCCCGACAAGTGTCTGACCTGGCGGTGGTGGCCGCGGCACGAGCTCCCGGACCGGATCGTCTCCTACACCCGCACTGCCATCACCGCGATCTCCGAAGGACTTCCCTATTCCGAGATGGGCTGGTGAACAGGGTGAGCACGCCGATCAGCGAACCCGGCCGACGAGCCCACGCCGAGCCCACGCACCCGCCGCGGGAGCTACCGGCGGAGCAGAGGGAGGTACTCCGTGCCGCCCTGCGCTAGGACCTCTTCAGGCACTTCGCTGTGGCAGCACCGGGACTTCCGCCGGTACCTGACCGGGCAGGCCGCGAGCGTGGCCGGCAGCTCGATCACGCAGATGGCGCTGCCGGTGCTGGCCGTGCTCCACCTGGACGCGACCACCGCCCAGGTCGCCTGGCTGGCATTCCTCGGACAGCTCCCTCCCGCGCTGCTCGCCCTGCACGCCGGCGCGCTCGCCGACCGGCACTCCAAGCGCCGGCAGATGATCGCCGGTGACCTGGTGAGCGCGGCGGTCCTCGCCACCGTGCCGGTGGCGGCCGCGCTGGGCACCCTCACCCTGCCGCAGCTCATGATCGTTGCCGTGGTGCAGGGGGCGGAGAGCGTGCTCCACGACGCGGCGGCCATCAGCCTGTTGCCCAGCCTCGTCGACCGGTCCTTGATCCAGCGGAGCAACAGCCGGGTCGGCGCGCTGTTCGCGGTCGCCGCGACGGCCGGGAGCCACCTCGGCGCCGCGCTGACCGCGCTGCTCGGCCCCGCCCGGGCCCTGCTCGGCGACATCGCCTCCTACCTGATCAGCGCCGTGTGCACTGCTCGCATCCAGACTGCCGAACCCGCGCGCGCACGCCCGGAGACCCGCCAGTTGCTCGGTGAAATCGTCGAGGGCCTGCGGTACGTGCGCGGTGATGACCGGCTGTGGACCCTGACCCTGGTCAACGCGACGACCTCCTTCGCCCTCGGGCTGCTCAACACCCTGTGGGCGCTGTACCTGCTGAGGTCCTTGGCGATGAGCGCGACCGCGTTCGGCGTAGTGCTGGGCCTCGGCGCGCTGGGCGCGGCCGCCGGAGCGCTCACCGCACCGGCGTTGGGCCGCCGGTACGGTCCGGGACCGATGATGCTGGCCGCACTCGCGATCACCCCGCTCACCCAGCTCCCGCTGCTGCTCGCCTCCCCCGGCCTTGCCTGGCAGATCACGATCGGGGCGGCGCTGTTCCTGCAGCTCGCTTGCGCCGGTGCCGCTGGTACCACCCAGAGATCCATCCGTCAGATCGTCACCACGGACGGGATGCAGGCGCGGATGCAAGCGGTGAGCACCTGGCTGACGTCCGGCGCCCGCCCCGTGGCCGCGCTGCTCGCCGGCGTCTTGGGCACGTGGATCGGTGTCCGGCTTGCCCTGACCGCCGGAACCCTCCTGCTGCTGATCCCGTTCGTCGTCCTCGCCCGCTCCCCGATCCGCGCGCTACGGCAGATGCCGGACCCGCCCGCCGTCCCTCTACCGAAGCCGCCCGCAGCCCGGACGTTCCCCCTCGCCGTGCCCTCACCGGCGCGCACAGACAACGCGCGGCACGACCGCGCACTCGGGGGCGGTGCATCGTGACCGAGATGCCGAACTCGACGGCGACTCCCGCTGCCGCACGACGTGATCCCCTGGAGTGCACCATGCTCAGCGACCCCACTGCGCCCGCCACCGCACCCCTCCCTCCGGTGCAGCCCGCTGGCGACACCGTGGAGTCTGCGGCGGCCCGGGCGGCGATGGTCGCCCAGCTCGAGGAAGACGGAGCACTCGGCCCGGGGCCGGTGCACGAGGCACTGCTCGCGCTGCCGCGCCAGATCCTGATGCCCCAGGCGTACGTGCGGCGCAGCGCCCCCGACGAGAAGCCGCCGCGCTGGGATCTGCTGGACGTCTCCCGTCCGGCCGACCGGGAGGAGCTGCTGGGGCGACTGCACAGCGGGGACAGCGTCGCGATCCAGCACGACGGCGAGCCGATCCTCGGCCGCTCTCCCGGGTCTCGCAGGGGCGGCGTGATGACCGCGGCGGCGAGCACGATGAGCCTGACCGCCGACCTGCTGCAACAGCTGGACTTGCAACCCGAGCAGCGGGTGCTGGACGTGGGAACCGGCGCCGGTGTGACCGCGGCGGCGGCCTGCTTCGTGTGCGGCGACGCCGGCGTCGTCACCCTCGACATCGACCCGCACGTCACCGCGGCCGCCCGCGAGCGGCTGTCCGCCCTCGGCTACCGGCCGGCCACGGTGACCGGGGACGGCACCACCGGGTGGAGCAACGCGGGGCCGTACGACCGGATCTTCGTCTCCTTCGCCGTCCGCCACGTGCCGCAGGCCCTGGTGGAGCAGCTGGCCCTGGGCGGCCGCGCGCTCATGACGCTTGGCACGTCGTCGCCGTCGTGGCCGGGCCTGGCCGTGATCGACCGACGGCAGGACGGGAGCGTGGAGGGCCTGCTGCGGGCGGTCGAGTTCGGTCACCGCGCCGGGGCCGGCTTCGACCGGCTGTTCCTGTCCGCCGCCTTCCGCGAGGAGATCACCACGGCCGACGGATGGACGCAGCGCAGCATGCTCGCGCCACCGCCCGACACTGCGCGCGGCATGTGGCTGGCCCTGGACCACCTGTATCCGGGCCTGGTGCGCCACTTCGGTGCCAAGGATCTGACGATCGGCGCGCCCGAGTGCCGGTCGTGGATGCGCGTGCGGGCCGTCGGCTACCGCCGGTGGGAGGTGACGACGTCGGGGCCGCGGGACATCTGGGCGGAGATCCAGGACGTCGCCGGCCGGTGGCGGGCGGCCGGGCAACCGGACGTTTACCGGATCGACTTCGACGCCGACGGCGGCCAGCGGGCCACGAGCCCGACCGGCGCACTGACCTGGCAGATTTTCCCTGGCAAGACTGGAGATGCACGATGACCCGCCCCGACCAGCCGGCCTCCACGGCGGCGGTTTCGGACGATGCCCTGTTCGGGCCCGAGGCCGCCGACTACGCCCGCTACCGTCCCGGTCTTCCGGACGCCGCGGTCCACCTCCTGGCCGCCACCCAGCACGGCGTGCCCGACCCGGTCCTGCTGGACCTGGGATCCGGCACCGGCCAGGTACCCCGCGCGCTACTGTCCGTCCTCCTCCGGCTGGTGCACATCGACCTGGTCGACGTGAATGCGTCGATGCTTCAGGCGGCCCGCGCCGTACTCGAGCCGGTCCGCGGGGCGTGCACGGTCGACGTCTTCACCGGCGCCGCCCACACCTTCGCCCCCGCCGTACCCGGCCGGGCGCCCACCCTGATCACCTGCTGCCGGTCCTTCCACTGGATGGCCCGCCCGGAAGTCCTGTCCATGGCCGACCGGGTCGCCGCGCCGCACGCGGTCGTGGCGATCATGGGTGACGGCAGTCTCTGGACCCACGAGGCCGACTGGACGGCCGCCCTCCGGGAGCTGATCCAGAGCTACCTCGGCGAAGACCGGCCCGCGGGCACCCGCGGCACCTACGCCGGGCCGGGCCGCTCCTACGAGGACGACCTGACCGACTCCAGGTTCAGCGAGGTGACAGAGCACCACTTCCCCGTCACCCGTACCTGGACGCCCGAGGACGTCGTCGGCTATCTGCGTACCACCAGCTTCGCCCGTCCCGCCTTGCTCGCCGGCCGCCATCACGCGTTCGAGGCCTCCGCTCTCCGGCTGCTCCAGGACCATGCCGACGGTGGCGTCCTGACGGAGGACGCGGTGTTCACCGTGTTGCTCGCGCGCCGCCCCGGCGGTGCTGCGTGAGCGGCGCCCAGCGGCACACCGAGCGGCTCGACGTCCACCTGATCGCCGTACGCGACGGCGCGGCGGGGCTTGAGGTGCTGCTGTCCCGGCGGGCCGGCGGCGTGTATGCGGCCGGCTGCTGGCATCTGGTGTCCGGGCACCTGGACGGCCCGTGGGAGGACATGGTCACCGGCCTGGTGCGCGAGGCCGGGGAAGATTGCGGTGTCGTCATCGACCCGGCCGAGGTCCGGGCGGCCCTCACCGTGCACCACCGCTCCCCCGGCGGCGACGCCCGGATCGGGGTGTTCTTCGAGGTGCGGCGGTGGGAGGGCGCCCCGGAGGTCCTGGAACCCGCGGTGTGCGACGCCATGGGGTGGTTCTCCTTCGACGCCCTGCCGGAGCCGATGGTGGCGTACTGCCGGGCCGGGTTGGATGCCTACCGGGCCGGCGCGCGCATGGCCGTGCACTTCCAGGAGCCCGGCGACCCGATCGCCTACGACCGGTCCGTCGACCAGCTGGTCCTGGTCCCCGAACCCGCCGCCCGCGGCACGGTCCCGGAGCAGGCGGTGCGCGCGTTCGCCGAGCAGGCGGTCGGCCGGATCACCGGGTGGACGGACGTTTCCTGGGCGCGGGAGGAGAGCCGCGTGTGGCGGGCGGCCGGCGCCGAGGGCGGTGAGTGGTACGTCAAGATCCACCAGAACGACCGCTTCCACCACCGTGAAGTGGACGCGCTGCGCAGCTGGGTTCCCGGCCTCGGGGCGGCCGCGCCCCGGCTGGTGGCCGCCGACCCCGCGCTGCGCGCGGTCGTGCTCAGCGCGGTGGGCGGACGCACCCTGCACGGCGCCATCCACCCGCCCGAACAGCAGCGGCGGATCTTCCACCGCATCGGGCAGCTCGCGGCGGCCATCCACCACAGCACCCCGCCCCGCCCGGCCGCCGACAGCCTGCCGGTGGCGAAGTTGGCGCGGCACCTGGCCGGGGCCCTGCCTCATCTCAGCCCCGGAGACGAGAAGTTTATCCGCGCCACCGCTGAGAGGGCGGCTGTCCTGGCCCCCTTGGAGACCGTGCCCACACACGGTGACTTCCAGCTCCGCAACCTGCGCTGGGACGAGAGGGCCAGCACCCTCTACGTGATCGACTTCGAACGGTCGGAACCGGGCCCAGCTGTGCGGGACTTCGTACGGCTCTCCGACGCCTGGCACGGCCGGCCCGACCTCTTCCAGGCCCTGATGGACGGCTACGGCCGGCGCTTCACGCCTGAGGAAGAGGCCCAGTTCACGGTCTTGTCCGTCCTCGACGCCGTCTCCGGCATCGCCTACGGCGCCGCCCACGAGGATCCCGAGCTGGTGGAGCGCGGCCTCCGCACCCTGGCCCGCCTGCGCGCCGAGCACCGTGCAGCCCTCTCACCGACAGGAGATGCCCCGTGAACGCCGACACGGTCCCCACTGCCGCGGCCGAGCCGCGCGACGCAGCCGGACGGCCTCCGGTCCGCGCGGCAACCCCCGCTGACGCCGAAGCCATCACCCGGATGCGTTCCGGACATGTCCTGTCCGCATCATTCACGGAGGACTGGGTCCGGCAGTGTACGGACGAGCTGGCGCCACGGCTCACGCCGCAGGGAGATGCCCGGGCCTTCGTCGTCGACGCCGCGGACGGCACGATGGCCGCCTGGGCCCTTGGCCTGATCCACCCCGTACTCGCGGCTCCGGCCTACCCCCGGGGCCGGGCAGGCCGCGTGCAGCTGGTCGCAACGCACCCGGACCACCGGCGACGCGGTTACGCCCGGGCCGTCGTGTCTGCACTCCTCGACCAGCTCGCCAACGTCGAGGACGTCACGCTGTTCGAGCTGAACGCCAGCCCGGAGGCCGCGCCCCTGTACCGGGAGTTCGGCTTCAGCGGCAGCCCGGCACTGATGCGGATGACCCGCCACCGTCAACGTGCCGGTGGCGTGCCCGGTGCGCAGCCGGACTCGACGTGGGTGCCGCCGCAGCAGTACGCCGACGCACTGCCCCGGGCGGCCGCGTACGTGTGCCTCTACGTCACCGACGAGGACGACCGGCCCCTGCAATTGCATTCCGTCTACTCCCCCGGCCACCCCTGGCACATGATCGGCGGGGCGATGGATCTGGGCGAGCGGCCCTGGGACGCGGTGGTGCGCGAGTGCAGGGAAGAGACCGGCATGACCGCCGCGGGCCCGCCCCAGCTGCTGGCCACCGTGTTCGGGCTGCCCCGGGAGCAGCGGCCGTACAGCACGCTGCAGCTGATCTTCGACGGCGGTCGCCTCACCGCTGAGCAGATCCGGAGCATCACCCTCAATCCGCGCGAGCACGACGAGGCCCGCGTCCTGCCCCTGGCCGAGTGGGAGGCCTTGATGCCCGCCCGCGATTTCACGCGGCTGCGTGCCGTGGAGAAGGCCCGCCGCACCGGCGTGGCCGCATACGTCGACACCTGGGGGAACGCATGAGTGCCAGCAGCATCGTCTTGATGTCCGACCGGCGGGTAGCCGCGATCCCCGTGCAAAAAATGCAGAGTCACGCGCTCATCTCATGCAACTCCACGCGCGCAGAACCGTCACCACCAGCGCCAGGGAGGAAGGTTCTTGGCAAACCACAGCACTCAGTCTCACACCTGGCCATCGACGCCGCTCTGGACTCCATTTCAGGAATCCGGTTCGGCGCACGCAACTGGGATCCCGAACTTGTGGAACGCGGCAAACGCGGCCTGGCCCGGCTCCGTGCAGAAGCCGATCACAGGGCCGTGCCCTCGGCCTGGGAAGGGACCTGGTGAACCGTCCAGAACCAGTGCAAGAAAGAGGAGCGGTGCGTCGTACCTGGCTACCGCCGGAAGAGTACGCCGAGCAATTGATGAAGGCGACAGGCTTTGCCTGCATCTACTTCACCGACGAGCACGACCGTCCCGTCCAACTCCATTGTGTCTACTCAGCAACGCACCCTTGGCAGATGGCCGGCGGCACAATGGAACCAGGCGAGCGCCCTTGGCAGACGGCTGTCCGGGAGTGCCACGAAGAGACCGGGATAACGGTGACCGGCCCGCCGCGCCTGCTGGCGGCCGTCTACGGCTTGCCGGGAGCCGATTGGCCCTACAGCACAATGGGGTTCATCTTCGACGGGGGCTGCCTTACCGATGCGCAGGTCCAGGGCATCATCCTGGATGTGGACGAGCACGACGAGGCTCGAGTCCTGGCCGTGAACGACTGGCAGCCACTAATGCCCACCCAGGACTTCAACCGCCTAAAAGCCGTGGTGGAGGCGCGCCGCACCGGCACGACCGCGTACTTCGACAACTGGGACTGGGGGCAGGAATGAGCATCGTGTTCTACGCGCGAGTGCGTACGGAAACGCACCAGACACCGAAGGTCGAAAAGCGGCTTCGCAAAGAGGTGGTCCGCCTGAAGGAAGTTCTCAAGAACTCCCAGGCTGCCGAGGCCAAGTCCCGGCATCGAGCGGAGCATGTGGCCCTCGCGGCAGCCGTCCTCATCCTCCGGAAACCCGACAGCCAAGACCAACCTGCCCCCGACAACGTCATCCCGCTCCGCCCGCCCACCGGTTGAAAGAGGGTCGGCCTAGGATCGTCCCAGGTGGACGGGCTCTCCTCAGCGCACTCAAGGCCCACCCATTTCGCCGGGAAGGGGTGTGTGCTGGTCACAACAGCATGAACGCTGTCCGCACCGTTGTGCGGACAGCACGATTCACCACAAGGGCGTGGAGGTAGCGATGCCGGAGGCCTACAAGACGACCTTCGCCGCGGAACTGCGGCGGTTGCGGGGAACGGTGACGTTACGGGAACTCGGACGCCGGGCCTCGTGCAGCAAGAGCATCATCAGCGACCTCGAACACGCACGCAGATCGCCGACGCTCCCGATCGCGCTCGGTCTGGACAAGGCCCTCGGGGCAGGCGGCACACTGGTCTCCTTGGCCCAACGGCAGCGTTTGAGCGAGGAGACAGCCGAAGCGGCTTCGGACAGTGCCGAGGACGGTCTCCTGCGGGAATGGGACAACGTGTGGCGCAGAGACTTCCTCAAGGGTGTGGGCGCCGCTGCCCTGACCACCGGTCTGGGAACGGGCAGTATGGCCGCCGTGGGCGGTCGTGACCTGCTGGACGCCCATATCGCTCTCCGGGCCGCCCACGGGCGGCTGGACAACTTACGCGGGGCGTCCGCTGTGTACCCCCACGCCGTCGGCCACCATCAGCAGATCCTCGCCTGGCACGCCACCGCGGCCGCCACCGAACGCAAGCAGATCGCCGCGCTCGCCGCCGACACCGGCGGCTTCGTCGGATTCCTCACCTACGACCTGGGCATGGCCGAGAACGCCGCCGCCCACTACCGCGACGCCGCCGCCCACGCCCGCCAGGCAGGCGACCTCTCCTGCTGTATCAACCTCATCGGCCAGATGAGCCGGATCCTCACCGACCAGGGGCACTACCACCGCGCCCTCACCCTTGCCGACGGCGCACTGCACCTGGCCGGCACCAAGGCCCACCCTGCAGTACGGTCCTGGCTGCACGCCGTCCGCGCACACCACCACGCCTGCCTCGGCGACGCCCGCACCACCCAAAAGGACCTCACCACCGCGTGGAAGCTACTGGACCACGCCGACGACGGCGAGACACCTCCCTACATCCGCTACCTCGGCCCCGCCGAGCTGAACAAGTGGACCGGCCACGCCATGGCCCGCCTCGGACAGCAAACCCCGTCCTTCCTGCGCGCCGGCCAGGCGGCTCTCGACGAAGCCCGGGCCGCCTGGCCCGCCACAAGTGTCCGCGGCTCTGCCGAGGTACTGACCGCGAGCGCACGCATCTACGCGGCGCGCGGCGACCGCGACACCGCCGCTGACCTCGCCTCACAAGCTGTGGCCATCGCCACCGCAACCGGATCGGCCAGGAACCTGCGCGCCGCCCTGACCGCCTCCACCGGATAGGCGGCAGTGCCGCCGCCGACCGTAATACTGGTCGCCGTGACGAGCCCTGCAGACACCGGACCGGAGATCGCCCGCGAACACCAGCGGGGCCGCCTCGCCGGCGGGACGCCGAGGTCGCGCCCTGGGCGCGGAGCATCGCTCACCTGGATCAGGCCGCGCAGCTCGGGAGCCGCATCTCCGCCCTGCAGACGCTACTGCTACAGGACCAAGAGGGTCAGGAGCCCGAGCGGCCGCACGCCTGGGTCGAGCAGGTCCTGGCGTACGGAACCGAGGACGAACTCGTGGTCGCCGACGACGCCGAGTGGTACGACCGTGTCCCGGTCAACCGGGCCCGGAAGGTGGGGCGTAGCGCGCTGGCGCGGCTGTACCGTGCCGAGCAGCAGGAGCGCCAGGCAGCCGTCGACGCGCTGCCGCCGGCCCACCTCGAACTGCCCGCGCTCACCGATTCCTGGACTCCCTGGCGGCTTCTGGAGAATCCCTGGCGCAACGAGCTCGGGCAGCTGGTCTTCCGGCGGTACCGGGCGGCGCCGGACGATGCGGCACGTGACCGGGTGATCCGCTGGGCGATTGGCGCAGGGCTGTCCAAGGCCAGCGTTCACCGTGGTCTTGGGGTTGCGCGCACCACCATCGACCGTGTCCTGGAAGCCTCGTCCTGACGCTAACGAAGCGGTCTGGAGCCATTTCCGCAGGCTCCAGGCCGTCTTCGACTGTGAGGGCCAGGGCAACCGCATCCGGCACACCGCTCCTCGAAGCCCCTCGCACGCTTGCGAGCAACCGCCTCGGTCAGAGCAGGCCGACCCGCTGGAGGACTCCGGCGTTTGCCCGGTACGGGTAGTGATGGCCGTGCTCAAGACTTTTCTGAACGAGGCTGCCTCTCTCCTTGTCCGCGTGGAAGGTCGACCAGCTGCGGCACGTCTCGCACACCTCGCACGTCAGGAAAGGACGCAGCAGGTGCAGGTTGCGGTCGCGGTCAGCCATGTACAGGCTGCCGCTTTCGATCGCGTTGCTCCGGTACTGCATGGTCGACGTCGGCACCACGGGGTGGTCACCCATGAGGCGCCGGAACATGATAGACGCTTCGCCTTCGTAGGCGTCCCACGTCACGGACGTCACGTGGATCAGGGGCAGGTCAGCGAGGAATCGAGCACGGGTCACGACGAGGGTGAGGTCGGCGTGTGCCTCCTGCAACGCGGTGGGCAGGGTGACCGCGTCAAGGGCCCGCCCGTGAGCCCGGGCGTTGCGGCGATCCGACAACCGGTTTCGCGCCTGCTGGGCGTCATCACCGCTGAGGAGCGTTCCCAGTTCGTGAAGGGGGTGGTCTGCTGGCAGCGCGCGCCGCGTCCTCGCCCCGCCGACTTCCTGGAGGATTGCCGTCCAATCCCCCAGTCCTGGGCCTCCCGGGCCTCGGGAGAGCTTGCGCTGCAGATCCGCTACGGACGACAGCGCGATGCCCGCCTCGTGGGCGAGCGCCGCGGCTACCAGGGCGCTGTAAGCCAGCAGGGCCTCCGCCGCTTCAAGGACGGCCTCATAGGCAGGTCCGGTGTCACTCGCGCTCATCCGTGCTTCGACTTCCCGCCATCGCAGCGCGATGGGGTACGGAAGGCGCGTGCGCGCGATGTACCCGGGGTCGTCGAGCTGAGCTGCCGCCTCTACCCGAAGTCTGGTGAGCTGGCCCGCCTCAATGACGGAGCGCCGTACGGTCTCAGGGCCAGCTCCGATGTCGAAGACGGAGCTGGCCAAGTATGTCGCTTCAGCGCTCCAGCCGCCCAGCCTCTGGCCGGCTGTGCGCAGTTCCTCAAGCGCGGCAGAGAGCGCCTCATCGGCTTTCGGTAACTCCAAAAGAGCCAGGTCTTCAGGGGAAAGACGCATGAGACCGACCGCGTTGCGGGCCATCCCAACGGCGCGTGAACGTAGGTACCCGAGAATCAGGCGGGCGTACTCAGTCGGCAGGGCGTCAACGGGCCGAAGGACGAGGAGGCTGCTGGTGGCCGCCGCCGGCAGGTCGGATTCCTCGACCAATGCCACCCGGGGACGATGATGCTTACCGAATCCCGCGGACAGAAGCAGGTCTCCAGCTTGCAGTTGGAACCGATCCGGCAAGTCGTCCCGCCAGATCGCATCCTCATCCGCACTGGCAATCTCCCCGTCCCCACTCAGATGCGAGGACCAGATCAGGCGCACCGCGCCCGGCCGATTCGCCGAGCAGGCGCCCTCAGATGCCTTCCCCGGATGTACCCCGTAGCCAGAGCGAACGCTGCCGATCATGGTGCCGAAGGGGACGCGGGAAGCCGGTGACGCATCCGCCCCGCTGCTGGGCTGACCCGCCGATTCGTCTGTGGCACCCAACGAGGCCTCCCCGTCCGATCAAGATGATCGGATTCTAGGTCGCGCGAGGTCGGCCTGGACGGTTTCCAGACCAAGCCGCTGGATTGGTAGTTGACGGCTTCCTGGAAGCGGCCACTGGGAGCGGTCAGGAAGCCGAGCCGCCCCTGGGGCGGCCCCGTCTGCTTGGGGTGGTCGCAGCCGTGTGAACGTCCTGCCCTGCCTCCTCAACTCGCCTGCGGAGCGTGTTGTAGCTGACGACGCACTGCGGGTGCCTGCTGATCTGGGCCAGGCTGAGCTGCTCGCCGAGGAATTCGTAGGTCTTCACGCCGGCTTTGGGGGCCCGGGATGCCGGGATGTTGTGCAGGTCGAGGAGCGCCCGGTTCAGTTCGGACCGTACGGACAGCGGGAGGTTCAGGGAGTCGATGCCGCGCTCGGCAGTGGCGGTCAGGGCGGCTGCCCATTGGCCGACGATCGTGTCCAGGTCGCTGCCGGGCCGGCTGTCGTCGACGGCTTCCATCCAGGCGAGGTCGAGACCGTCGGGGGTGAGTCGGGAAGTGAGCATGTCGGCCGGGGCTGTGTCCGTGCGGTGTTGGGCCCAGGCTTTGCGGGCGAGCCGGACCAGCGCGCTGGTGGTGTTGTCGGCGACGCTGGCCATGCGGGCCAGGTGTTCGCGGACCCGGGGGTCGGCGAGCTGTTCGACTGTACTCACCGCCCCGGTCACCAGCAGCCAACTTCCGGGACCGCACCAGCCCGCCGGATGGCCCGCCGGGCAGAAATTACGTGGTGTGCCACCGGCCCGCCCATCGCCTGACCGTTTTGCCACGCCAGTTGGATGATGACAGCGTGCCCGCATGCTCCACGACCCGACGCGCCTCGCCCGCTTCCACCAGGCCGTAGCCGATCACGTGCGGACTGCGAGGCTGTGGCGCAACCTCTCGCAGGAGGACCTGGCGCACGCCGCCAGCGTCTCCTGCCGCATGGTCGTCTCCCTGGAATCCGGCCGATCAGGGGTCCGTCTCGACATGCTGCTGGCCATCGCCAATGCGCTCCAGACGCCGGTTACCGACCTGGTGCGCGAGCCGGCACTGGAGATCGATCACGTCGCCGACCGTTGAGGCATCGCACCATCCGCGGGAGTGGCCTCTTCGGGCGCCCTATGGCGCTCCCCGTGCTCACGCACCGCTGTACCGTGTGCTCCTCGATCGGAGGGGGAATCGCGTGGATCAGAACAGCAGGGGCCCGGGGCGGCCGGAGTTCCGTCCGTCCTGGTGGCAGGTGGCGTTGGTGGCCCTCATCTGCGTGGCGGTGTGGATGTACCTGCACAAGGAGAACGATGAGGAAGACCGGTCCAGCCCGGTGACGACGTCCATGCCTATCGCATCGTCACACGGGGCATGAAGCGGAGCTGACCGGCTGAACGCCGACCGATCGACCTCGAAGTCATCGACCCGCGTTCCGGACGTCGTTCCGGCGTGTCAGCCGTCCGACGAGGGCTGCACAGGATCTGTGTCATCGACCTCGCCGTCCGCAGTCAACCGCTTCAGGATCTTCCGGCGGCCGCCGTTGTCCTCCAGAAGCATGATCGTCACGTCGGACTGAGGGTTCCCGTAGCGGCCGACGTAGCCGCGGTATGCGCGCAGGGCAGTGTCGTACACGTCCCACTGCCCGGTGACCGTGCCTCCGCCAGGCTGGAACCGAAGGTAGGCGATGTAGACCGTCATCGGTCAGGCAGCATTCTCGGTGTGCGGCATGTCCCAGTCACGCAAGTCGACGTCAGTGAGCTGTTTCCAACCTCAGTTTGCAGGGTTGAGGTGGAGGGCGAGGACGGCCTGGACGAAGGCGGTGATGCGGGTGGTGCTGCACCTCAGCTTGCGCAGGAGCCTCGGCGACGTAGCGGTAGACCGTGGCGATCCCGACGCCGAAACCTTCCGCCAACTGGGCGTAGGTGTGTCCGCAGCGCAAATATGCCAGCGCCAGGAGAGCCTGCCGGTCCGAGGTAAGCCGTCGCCAGCGGGTGCCGCGCTCGCGACGCCGGGCGCTGAGCAGACCGGACAGGTACCGAAGGGGTCTGCCGCACGATCGGGTGACATCTGAACTGGCTTGCCCTGTGGGGCAGGTGGGAAGGATGTCGCTGTGCCCAAGCCCTATCCGGATGAGTTCCGCCAAGACGTCGTGCGGGTCGCGAGGAACCGTGGCCCGGGGGTGACGGTCGAGCAGGTGGCCACCGACTTCGGAGTCCATCCGATGACGTTGTGGAAATGGATGCGCCGGGCGGACATCGATGAAGGTGCCAGGCCCGGGGTGACCGGCCAGGAGAGTGCGGAACTGCGGGAAGCGCGTCGGCGGATCAAGCTGCTGGAGCAGGAGAACGAGGTCCTGCGCAGGCCTGCGGCCTACCTGTCGCAGGCGCATCTGCCGGGAAAAGGATCTACCCGCTCGTGAAAGAGCTGGCCGCGGACGGGGTGCCCGTCACGGTGACGTGCCGGGTGCTGAAACTCGCCAGACAGCCGTACTACCGCTGGCTCGACAAGCCGGTGACCGACACCGCGCTGGAGGAGGCTCATCGCGCGAACGCGCTGTTCGACGCCCACCGCGAGGATCCCGAGTTCGGCTACCGCTTCCTGGCCGACGAAGCCCGAAGCTCAGGGGCCGCGATGGCCGACCGGACCGCATGGCGGATCTGCCGGGACAACCACTGGTGGAGCGTGTTCGGCAAGAAGCGCGGAAGGACCAAGAAGGCCGGCCCGCCGGTCCACGACGACCTGGTCCGCCGCAACTTCACCGCCGACGCTCCGAACCGCCTGTGGCTCGTCGACATCACCGAACACGCCACCGGCGACGGCAAGCTGTACCTCTGCGCGATCAAGGACGCCTTCAGCAACAGGATCGTGGGCTACTCCATCGACACGCGGATGAAGTCCCGGCTGGCCGTGGCCGCCCTGGACAACGCCGTCGCCCGGCGTGAACACGTCGACGGATGCATCCTGCACAGCGATCGCGGATCGCAGGGTGGATTCAACCGGTCGTCGCAACACCTCGACTGGAGAGGTGTGATGGGCAGGGTGGATGAAGGAGCTGACGGGTAGGTCTCCGATGGAGTCACCAGGGGCGCCGTCGTTGCGGCGGGAGGTCGAGCGCGAGTTCTGGTGTGAGATCGTCAAAGGCCTCCTCAGCGAGGAGGCCGCTGTTACAGTCGGCGTGTCTCCGGCTGCCGGCACCCGATGGTTCCGGCAGCGGCGGCACGAGTATGTGCAGGAACGGCTGTCGGGACACGTCCACCGCCCGGATGGAACCCTGGTGCAGGGGCCCCGAGACAGACCTTGGAAAGGCCGCAACAAGCCCCACCGTCAGGACCGGAAATGGATGTCGGCTTGGAGTCCGGAGCAGATCTCTCACCGGCTGAAGGTGGATTTCCCCCAGGATGGGGCGATGCGTATCTCGCACAAAGTGATCTACCAAGCCCTTTACGTCCAGACTTTTTAGGTGGCCTGCAGCCGGCGCTTGCGGTTGCAGGCCATCGATGAATTGACGAGCTGTGCTACGACCGCAGGAACGCCAGAATGTCGGGGTTGAGGATCTCCGGGTGAGTTGACAGCATGCCGTGGGGGAGGCCCTCGTAGCTCTTGAGGATCCCGTTCTTCAGGAGCTTGACCGAGAGCGGCGCCGAATCCGCGTAGGGAACGATCTGGTCATCGGTGCCATGCGCGACAAGGACAGGTACGTCGATCTTCTTCAGGTCTTCGTTGAAGTCGGTCTCCGAGAATGCCTTGATGCACTCGTAGTGGGCGTTGGCGCCGCCCATCATGCCTTGCCGCCACCAGTTGTTGATCAGCCCCTGTGAAACATTCACTCCGGGTCGGTTGAATCCGTAGAACGGGCCGGAGGAGATTTCGGAGTAGAACTGCGCACGGTTACCGGCGAGAGTCGCGCGCAGTTCGTCGAAGATCTCGATGGGCAGGCCGCCCGGGTTGGAGTCCGACTTGACCATGATCGGTGGGACCGCACTGACCAGCACGGCCTTCGCGACGCGTCCCGGCTTGGCGCGGGCGATGTAGCGCGCGGCCTCGCCTCCGCCGGTCGAGTGACCGATGTGGAAGGCATCCCGCAGGTTGAGTGCGTCGGTCAGTGCGGCCACGTCGGCGGCGTAGGTGTCCATGTCGTGGCCGGACGAGGTCTGGGTGGAACGACCGTGGCCGCGGCGGTCGTGAGCGATCACGCGGTAGCCGTGGGACAAGAAGTACAGCATTTGGTTGTCCCAGTCGTCTGCACTGAGCGGCCAGCCGTGATGGAAAACGATCGGCTGGACGTCGTGCGGCCCCCAGTCCTTGTAAAAGATGTTCGTACCGTCATTGGTGACGACAGTTCCCATCGATAAGCCCTCTCTTTTAACCTCATTGATTTCGAAATGCGGACAGGTAAATCCCAGGGGCGCGTTCAGGGCAAGGTGATTGCCTTGTCTGCGCTGTGCACAGAAGGAGCCTCCCACCGGTCGTGGTGGGCGACTTTCGCGTGCGTCCGGAGTTCGTGCGTGATCGTCCGGCGCAGTGCCCTGTGCTGCTGGCCGAACCCGGTGCCCGCCCTCGTGTACCGGATGCTTCGCGGGCCATGCCGTTCGGGCATGGACGGTCAGCGGGCAGTTGTGCTGGGTATGCGGAGGGACGTCCGGACGACTTGTCGAAGGTGGCAAGGTCTGCTGCTGTCTGCGTCACTGGACCACGGTCTGTTCGTCGAGTACGCAGGTCTCTTCACTCAGGCGCTCAACCATCCGTGGCGCCTTCGGTCGCAGCGGGGTGGCCAGGCGGCGCCGATTGCCTTCCTGATCTGTGCGAGGCAGCCGAAGCGTCGGAGAGCGGCGCAAGCGGCGGGATGGTCCTTGACGAGGGTGAGGACCGCCTCCGAAGACGTGACTCGGGCCCGCGGCCGGAGGGGAACGAGAAGGGGGCTGCGGTTTCCGGACGATGGCGAAAGAACTCCGAACGCAGGAAGATCATCCCTTGGGTGGCCCAAACCTAGTGTGACCAGTGCGCGGAGACGCCGCGCACGCAGCACTGATGGGCCCCGCGGGGCCCCGAAAGGCCAGACCATGCACTCTCCCGTTCAGCAGCCGATCGGTTCCGGTTTCACGGCCGCCTCCACCATCGACGACGTCATCGCCGGTATCGACCTCACGGGGCGCACCGCCATCGTAACCGGCGGGTACTCCGGGATCGGCATCGAGACCACCCGGGCCCTGGCCGCTGCAGGAGCGCAGGTGATCATCCCGGCCCGTGACGTCGCCCGGGCGCAGAAGTCCCTCGCAGGTGCGCTGGGACCTGTGACAGGTGTCGAGGTCGTCGCCATGGACCTGATGGACCCGGCATCCATCGACCGGTTCACGGGCGCGTTCTTGGAGTCCGGCCGAGCGCTGGACATCCTCGTGAACAGCGCCGGCATCATGGCCGCGCCTCTCGCTCGCGACGCACGAGGCTTCGAGTCGCACTTCGCCACCAACCACCTCGGGCACTTCCAGCTCACCACCCGTCTGCTGCCGGCGCTGCGGCGTGCCGAGAAGGGGGCCCGGGTCGTCAACGTTGCTGCCATGGCGCACCGCCTGTCGCCGGTCGTCTTCGACGACCTGCACTTCGAGCGACGCGGATACGACCCGCTGATGGCCTACGCCCAGTCCAAGACAGCCAACATCTTGTTCACCGTGGAGCTGGACCGGCGCGAGCGGGATGCCGGCGTGCGTGCCTTCGCCCTGCACCCGGGGGCGATCTTCACGCCGCTGAGCCGGCACGTCTCCCAGGAGGTGCTGCTGGAGAGCCGCACCCTCGACGAGAACGGCAAGCCCGTGATCGACCCCGCTTCCGGTCGCAAGACCCCGGCGCAGGGTGCTTCGACCTCGGTGTGGTGCGCCACCAGCCCGCAGCTGGCTGGCCTGGGCGGCCTGTACTGCGAGAACAACGAGGTCTCTCCTCTGCTGGACCCCGTTGACGGCACCGGTGCCGAAAGCGCCGATGGCGAAAGCGGCGGCGTCGACACCGATGCGGCCGCCCAGGGTTACCCGGTCGGCGTCGCCCCGCACGCCGTGGACCCCGACGCGGCCACCCGGCTGTGGGAGCTGAGCGAGAAGCTCGTCACCCACGCCCGCTGACCCCGAACCGCCCGGCGGCCAGGTCCGGCCCCGCTCACGCTTCGGGCCGAGCCCCCAGGTACTGCTGGACGGCGAACACACCACGTGCCAGGCCCGTTCCGCGGCTGCTGCAGTTCCCGACTTCCGGCTGGCGAACTGCCGTCGCCCGGGCCTGGCGGGACGCAGACACACGCCCCATCTTCCACCTCGCGGCCCCCGCCGGCAGTGTGCCAACTTCACCACTCGCTGCCGCCTGCCGCACTGGCGCGGACGCTCGCGCTCGTCACCACGCCACCATCGTTTCGCTGGTGGACACGACACGCAGAAGGAACTGAACTCCGATATGAACGACACACGATTCGCCGGCAAATCCGTGGTGATCACGGGCGGTGGGTCGGGCATCGGCCTGGCCACGGCACAACGCATAGCGTCCGAGGGCGGGCAGGTGACCCTCGTGGGCAGCACCGAGACTCGTCTCGCCGAGGGCGAGCGAGTCCTTCGCGAATTGGTACCCGGTGCTGACGTTCTCACCACGGTGGCCGACGTGGCGGACGAGAGTGCCGTCTCCCGGATGGTCGCGCAGACGCTGGAGCGCTTCGGCCGCATCGACGCCCTGTTCAACAACGCCGGCTACGAAGGGCCGCTCGTTCCTCTGCACGAGTACCCGACCGAGGACTTCGAGCGCGTGGTGGGGGTGAATTTGATGGGCACCTTCTACGCGATGAAGCATGTCCTGTCCGTCATGGTGGAACAAGGCAGCGGAGTCATCGTCAACAATTCCTCCGTGGGCGGAATCCGCGGCTTCGCCACCCGCAGCGCCTACTCCGCAACCAAGCACGGCATCATCGGGCTGACGCGCACCGCGGGCGCGGAATACGGCGCCAAGGGAATCTCGGTCGTGGCGCTCGTGCCGGGCGCCTTCACCACCCCCATGAGTGACGCCTCGCTCCGGCGCATGGCGGGCGAGGACTGGGAAGCCTTCCGCGACGCGGCAGCCGCGACCAACCCCATGCGGCGCTTCGGACACGTCGATGAGGCCGCCGCACTGGCCGCCTTCCTGATGTCCGGCGAGGCCTCCTACATCAACGGGACCGCCATCACGATCGACGGTGGACAGACCGAGACCTTCGGATAACCCGCCTACCGGATCCCCCCGTGGCGCACGGTGGTTGAGGCCGGAGCCGAGTCCACCGCTGCCCCACCGAGAGCAACAGCACTATCGCCGGCACACCGCCGGCAAGGAGGACGTCATTACCATGCAGTTCAAGCAGCAGCCGATCGGTTCCGGTTTCACCGCGGCGAACACCGCGCTGGAGGTCGTCGCGGGCGTCGATCTCACGGGGAGGACCGCGGTGGTGACCGGCGGCCACTCCGGCGTCGGGTTGGAGACCACCCGCGCTCTGAGCGCGGCAGGAGCCCAGGTCGTGGTGCCCGTCCGCGACCCCGCCAAGGGCCGGGCCCGCCTGGCAGGCGCCGGAGACCGCATCGAGGTCGACCGGCTCGACCTCGCCGACCCGGCCTCCGTGGACGACTTCGCCGCACGTTTCGTCGCCTCGGGCCGGCCGCTGCACATCCTCGTCAACAGCGCCGGGATCATGGGAGTGCCCCTGACCCGCGACAGCCGCGGCTACGAGGCGCATTTCGCCACCAACCACCTCGGCCACTTCCAGCTCGTCCGGCAACTGTGGCCGGCGCTGGCCACCGCCAACGGCGCGCGAGTGGTGAACGTTGCCGCCTGGGCCCACCGAATGTCCCCGATCGTCTTCGACGACCCGATGTTCGAGCACCGCAGCTACGAATGGATCCTCGGCTACGGACAGTCCAAAACCGCCAACATCCTGCACGCCGTCGGGATCACGGCCCGGGGCGCCGCCGACGGCATCGAAGCGTTCTCCGTCCACCCCGGAGCGATCCCGAGCACCGACCTGTCCCCGTGGGCTACCCCGGACATCCTCCGCGCCATGGACCTCATGGACGAGGAAGGGAACTGGGTCATCGACCCCGAGGCCGGCAAGAAGACCTCTCAGCAGGGTGCCTCCACTCAGACCTGGATGGCGACCGACCCGCGCCTGACCGGCCACGGCGGCGTCTACGGCGAGAACAACGAGGTCTCCCCTCTCGTCGAGCTCCCCGAGCCCGACGATCTGCAGGCCCTCGCCGTCGCAGGCGAGACCCCGGCGGGCGTTGTCGCCCACGCCCTCGACCCCGACGTCGCCGACCGGCTCTGGGACCTCAGCGAGCGCCTCGTGCCCGGAACCCGGATCCGCTAGAACCTGACCGCCGCTCATCTCAATGCGGGACACGCGGGGTCTCGCTCGCGGAGCGGACCTGAACCCCAGGCCTGCCCCCCCGGCACGCGCCGAGCCGCGTCCAAGGGGCAGCGCTGGCGGCAACATCGCGGCAGCTCTCAGCCTGCTCGCCCGCGACCGCATGAGCATCAGTGTTCTCGGACAGGTCCTGACGTACCCGGTGCTCGAACACCGCAACAGCACGGCGTCCGTCCGCACGCCAGATACTCGGACGCGGGGTGCGGGACAGGACCTCCACCGCCTGGCGTGCGTGGCTGAGGTACGACCCGCCCAGGGGGAGGTGTCCCCCTCCGCCGCACCGGGCAACGCATCGGATCCGCCAGGACTCCCACCGACATTCCGCGACGTCGGTTCCGCGGAGACCTTCCGACAAGGTCGTCGAATTCTCCGGAGGCATCTGGAGCGTGGGAGGAGGCGCCGAACTTCATGTGTGGCCGGGCGGGTACCACGGCTTCGACAGCCTGGCTCCCCACGCCGCGATCTCCCGGCAGGCCCGTGCCACCAATGGCTAAAGCGCCTATTGGACGAGTGAGGTCCACCTCACACAGGCGCGCCCCGTGTCATGCCGCGTACGAGCCCGGGCATGGCACGGGGCGCGTGACCACCGCTTGTTCCAGCACTCTTACGTCGGGCCGGGATGCCGCGGCGGCGCGCTCTCAGCCGGCGGCCGGCACGGCCTCATGCCTGGTAAAACGAGATCGGTACGCGCGGGGGGATTCACCCACTTCGCGGCGGAAGGCGGTGCTGAACGCACTGGCCGTCGAGTAGCCAAGGCGCATGGCAAGTTCGTCGACGCGCACATCCTCGCCTCTGAGGGCGCGCCGAGCCGCGTACATGCGCCAGCCGGTCAAGTAGGCAAGGGGCGGCTTCCCGACCACTGTGGTGAACCGTTCGGCGAACACGGTGCGGGACATCGCCGAGCGCTGGGCGAGTTCCTCCAGGCGCCATGAGCGTCCGGGGTCGCCGTGTATCGCCCGCAGCGCTGGGCGAAGGGCCTCGTCGAGCAGGCCTCGTGCCCACCCGATGGGCACCGATTCCCCGTCTTGGACCGCAGCCCGGAGCACTTCGAGGATTACCAGGCGCGCGTGAAGCCGGCCGGCCGGTTCTGAGGCGACCCTCGACGACACTGCCTCGTCGACGAGATGGTTCAGTGTCCTCGACAGCCTCTCGGTGTCACGACCTGCAGGCAGGTACAGCACAGATCCGCTCAAGCCTTCGACCAGGGCATCGGATCCCTCGGACAGGTCAATGTGCCCTCCGACGATCACGGTGTCGTCACCACCACCGGCCTCGTAGAAAGCCTGATCAGGCGGGTGCGTGAACGTCGTCTGCAGCCCGCCCGTCTCCAGGGCGTCCTCGATGCGCACAGACTTGCAGCCGTTCAGCACCACGACATCGCCCACACCCATGACCTGGGCGTCAGCGCCGTCCGCCGAGACACGGGCCCCTCCCCGGGCAACGGTAAGCAGCTTCAACCGCACGTCCGGGCGAAACCCGGTACGCCACCTGCCTCCGGCCACGAATCCCGCCGAAATCACGCCGTTGACTTCCAGCAGGTCGAACACGGGGCCCAGGTCATCGCTCATATTCGCAAAGTATGTCACCGGCCCGTCGGACGGAGGCACGGGCGAGCCGCCGTCGGCGGCGCCCTCCCCGGCTACCGCCTGAAGAAGGACCGCCCCGAGCCCAGACCCGACCTGGCAGCCAGGTGCACACCGGCTTCGGCCAGCGTCACCAACCGGTCCAGGCGGACGACCTCCCACTCCTGCAGGGCCTGGACGGGCAGCGGTAGTCCGGACCTCCAACCACGGAGGGCTTTGGCAAGACCCGCGGCGTCCCCGAAGGCCTTGGATGTGCCCGAGGCGGTGTGCGGGCGGACGGTGCCCGCAGCATCACCGATCAGCACCGCGTGGTCGGTTAGCATTCGGTGCGGTGCCAGGTCCAGGACCGGCTGGAGGAAGACCCTGGACGAATGAACGAGCTCGGCGAAAGGCGCCGGAAGCGATGTGTGTGCCTGCGCCACGACCTTCTCGATTGTGTCCTGCGGCAGCTCGTCCGGGGGAACGAAGTGGGCGAAGCGCTTGCCTGCACGGCCCGTCATGATGGCTGGCAGGTCATGTTCGGCGACGTTGGTGTACCAGACCCAGTTGACGCGCCGTTCCCCGTCTCGGCGTTCGCCTGTGCTTCCCGGAACCAGGTAGCAGAGCATCTGCATGCCGGGGGCCTCGAAGAACGTGAACCGGTCGGCGAGCAGTTCCACCAGGTGGCCGGGCAGGCCGGATTCCGCCTCCAGCCCGCGCCAGGCGACGTAGCCGGCATAAACGGGCGGCGTCGAGTCGAGCAGCCTGCGGGTGGCGGAACCGATTCCGTCCGCGCCGACCAGGAAGTCGCTCCGCGCAGTATGTCCGTCGCTGAAAGAGACAGTGACCCCGTCCCCTTCCACGAGGACTCCGTCGAGCGTGCTGTCCTGCCGGTAGCAGACGTCCTCGAGCGGGTCGCGGAGCGCGCGGTACAGGGTGTCCCATGTGGTCATCAGCTGCGGTGCGGGGTAACGGGCCGTCTCGCCACGGCGGGTCAGGTGCTGGCGTTCACTCAGTTCGACGCAGACATCCCGCGCCGACGTTCCGGTCCGATTGAGCAGCGACTCGACCTCCGGTTGCATGACAATACCCGCGCCGCGCGCCTGCGTGGGTCCGGCCGAGCGCTCGTAGACCCCGACGTCCGCGCCAGCGGATCGCAGTTCGTGCGCGGCCGCCAGGCCGCCGACCGACCCCCCGATGACAAGAGCGGTAAAAGTTTCGTCATCCACTGCATACCTCGGGCAGGCTACGGCTCCGGGGAGCGGGCCGATGAAGAATCGGGCGGTCGTCCACCGACAAAGCTAACCAGGCGCCTCGTGCGCCGCATCCGCGGCGCACGGCCGAGCCGACATCTCCCGTCGGCCGCGACAGGGCAGCGGACGTCGACCCGCCGCGCAGGCCGGCAGGGCGGATGCGGCGACTCAGCGCATGTCTTACTCGACGGAAACTTTCTGTACCTCGAAGTCCCTCGCGCCCTACTCAAGGGCCCGATTTCCTCCTCATCGGATTCGGCAAGGGCGGCGAGACGCTCGCGGGACGGCTGGATGCGGTCTGACGCGGGTGCTGCCCTTTGAGCATTCACGTCCAGCAGCTGATCAAACGGTGCCCTGGTCATGCGTTTGGGGCATCACTGCAAGAGCCACGACACCCTGAGCAGTCACTTGGGCTCGACCCAGGCTTGCAATGAAGTCCTTGTCGGTTCCGCCGGGGTCCGGAAGGGTGGCCGCCGACCACCGCTCGTGCTGAGTTCCGGCGGAGGCCGGCGAATTCCGTACTGCCGCGCACGTATCCCGGACGTGCGCGACGGCGGCCGCCCGCAGCTCGGCTGAAGATCATTCCATGAACGACGCAGAGCAGAACGAGACTCGCCATGACCGCCGCGTTGTAATCGTCACCGGCGGATCTCGCGGGATAGGCAGACGGATCGCGGAGCGGTTCGCGGCGAACGGACACGCGGTCGCGATCACGTTCCGCTCCCATGCCGATGCGGCGAAACGCACCGTGGAGGACATCGTCGGCCGCGGTGGGGACGCTCTGGCTGTTCGGACCGACGTCGCCGATCCCACCAGCGTCACCGCGCTCTTCCAGACCGTACGAGAACGCCTCGGCCAGGTCGACGTCGTCGTACACGCCGCCGCCGCCCTCCCTACCGCCCCCGTCGCCGAGCTCACCGTCGCGGACATGCGTGACGCCTTGGAGACGAACCTGCTCGGCACCATGCTCGTGGGCCGGCAGGCCGCACTGCACCTGCGTGACGGCGGCGCTGTCGTCAACGTCTCCAGCGCCATCACCAAGACGCTGGCGCCCCAGTACTCCGCCTACGCCGCGTCCAAGGCGGGCCTGGAGGCGTTCACCATCGTCATGGCCCGGGAGCTCGGCTCACGCGGCATCACCGTCAACGCCGTCGCTCCAGGCCCCACCCTGACCGACATGCTGGAAGCCGACCTGAATCGCGCCCCCGAGCCCGAGGCCGCGCGCACCGCGATCAGCGCCCTTTCCCCGCTGAACCGCATCGGACGGCCCGACGACATCGCCGACGTCGTCCTCGCCACCGCTTTGGATCTGCGGTGGATCAACGGTCAGATCATCCACGCCTCTGGCGGGATCGTTTGATGCCACACCCAGCCGCACACCGACCCGCCGAAGAGGGAACCGACATGAACGAGACCTCGAAAAACACTGCAGTCAAGCTGATCGAAGCAGCTGTCACCGGCAGCGAAGGTGCCATACGGGCTGCGGTGTCCGACACCGTCATATGGCACACCCCGCCGTCCACCCTGCCCGCCTACCAGGGGCCCCATCACGGCCCTGAAGCCGTGATCGCCCTGATCGCCGCGGGTGGAGCCCCATTCGTCCCCGGCTCTCGGCGCGTGCGGGTCGAACGCTGCCTCGCCGAGGGCGATCACGTCGCAGTGGACTGGCGCCAGACGGCGACCCTCGCGGACGGCACCGCCTACGACAACCTTTACAGCTTCCGGTTCCGCATGGACAAGGGCGAGATCGCGGAAGTCTGGGAGAACTTCGACACCGGCTACCTCTACGGCCGTCTCGGCCTCGACCCTTCCGGCTGGCTCGCGACCGGTACCGAGATCGGGGTCGGGCAACAAGCCGGCACCTGAGCAGACTGCCGCCCCCGACGACCTCCTCTCCTGCCGATCGCCTCAACCGTGGATTCAACATCAGGAAACGAACAGTGCTGCAGGCACTGATCACCGGCGCCAACCGAAGCCTGGGGTTCGAAGTCCGCATTGGGACCCGATGGCCGCCCAGATGCGGCAGCCGCCACAGCGCCGTAGCCACGCGCCGTGTCCTCCGTCACATTTACCAACCTCATGGCGACTCGGGCGTCTCTAGGTACGGACGGGTCACCGAACCCGCGGAGAGCACGTCCACAGATTCGACACCGCACTCTCAGGAGGAGCTCCTTGCCCTGGAATCGCCGCGCCGGTCACCACACCGCGGCACTGTCCCTGGCCGCCGCTACCGTGGTGCTCGGCGGTTGCGCCTCGACCGACCCTGTAGCAGTGGACGAGAGCCCCTCTCCGGTCAAGTCCTCGGTTGTACAGCCGCAGCAACCGAGGGCCACTGTCACCGAGAAGCCGGTGTCGTACCCGCCCGCGGCACCCGAGTCCACCGTGCGGACGCCGTCAGGGCACCTTGTCAACGACTGCGTTCCCCGACGACTGCACAAGTACGTCACCACACTGACCACGGAGGACGGCAAGCACCTCTCCATTCTGGTCTTGGGCAACGGCCCGAACGCCGTCTACTTCGGGCACCAGTACGGAGGCCAGATCTACAACTTCCTTGACCTTGCCGAGGAATTCGCCGGGCGTGGCTACCGGGTGATGCTTCCGGAGTTCCGCAACCATGTGGCCTCCGAGAAGTCCGCCGCCTCCAGCTCCCTGGATGCGAAAGCCGCCTTCGACAAGCTGAAGGACCTGGGGACGAAGCGGGTCTTCCTGGTGGGAGCCTCCTGCGGCGGAACGACCGCAGCCGTGCAGGGCGTGGAAAGCGGCATACCCGTCGTCGGTTTGACGCTGCTTTCCTCACCTGCGCGTTGCGACGATGACGCCGTGGCAGCGGTGAAGAAGATCAAGGAGCCCTCGCTGTTCATGGTCGCGCACAACGACATGCAGGGAGCGCACGAGCAGCAGATCCGGGAGCTCTACGAGGCGTCAGCGGCACCGGACAAGCACCTCGTCGCGATCGACGGCGAAGCGCACGGGACTTTGATGCTGTACGGATCCAAGGAAGCTGACAAGCGGCGCGCCATGGTCGTCAGCTTCATCGTGAACACCTACACGGCAAACAACGAGACCGGCGTACAGGACTGATGCCGCAGCTCACAGCACTGGTCGTGCGGAACCTCGCCGGTCACCCTCCGCTGCCACTCGGCAACACCCAGCGGGCGTCGGGCACATCACTGCGGTACGGACGGCGAACACTCACGCCACATCCAACGACCACCAACGACGCCGGTCACAAAACCACTCCAGAACACCAACTACCTGGACAAGATATCTCTTAAGGGCCGTAGACTTCCTCACGGCCCCACGAGGCCCATTCGAAGCCTGCACTACCCGGACTCATCTGAGACGGGGCAGTCGTGGGGCAGGGGTTCGTCAGACCAAGTGGTTATCCAGGACCACGCGTCCAGGACTTCGGTGCACAGCCGGACAGTACAGGTGGGGCGGAGGTTCCGAATCCCCGGCGGACGCGTACGGCTCGCCCAACTGCCGAACTCCGGTTGACCAGCCGGATTCCCCGTCCCAACGAGCAGCACCACCAGTCCGGAGCAGTGGAACCTGGCGTCCACCCCGACACGAGAGTCAGGCCACTGGCCTGCCCATCACCCGCAGGGAACGCAAAATGCTCCGTCTGCTCCGTCGGCAGGCCGGCACGCAAGATCGTCTAATGGGCTCCGGACAATTTCCTGACCTTTCCCTCAAACACGAGCTTCATACTTCGTGCGCAGCCGCATCCGAACGAAAGGGAAACCCATATGCAACGGGTACAACAATTGGCTGTCTCAGGGCCTTCAATCCGTCGGGCCGGATCGGTCGGCGGGGAGGGCTCCCGCCGACCGATGCATAGGGTGGCCGCGCTCGCCCTGTCTGCGGGGCTCTGTGTGGCGAGCCAGGGCGCGGCCGGTGTCGCCGTCGCCGAGACCGCCGTCGGTCACACGGCGACCCCACCGACGATCTCTCAGTCGGAGGTGATGGCCCACCTGCAGGTGTTGCAGCAGATCGCTGATCGCAACGGCGGCAACAGGGGGTTGGGCACCAAGGGGGACGACGAGTCATTCGGCTACGTCAAGAAGATCCTGGATGCGTCGGGCTTTGTCACCCACGTCGAGCCGTTCACCTACCAGGGCAAGCGTGGGCACAATCTCATAGCCGACTGGCCCGGCGGTGATGCGCGGCACATCATCATGGCAGGTGGTCATCTTGACAGCGTCCCGGAAGGCCCGGGGATCAACGACAACGGTTCTGGCTCCGCGGCGCTCCTCTCCACCGCGGTCGCCATCGCGCAGTCCGGCCTCAGGACGCAGCGTCACCTGCGCTTCGCCTGGTGGGACGGCGAAGAGCCAGGTCTCATCGGCTCGGCCCATTATGTCGACAGGCTCAGCCCCCAGGCACGGGCGGCGATCGACTCCTACTCGAATTTCGATGGGACCGGTTCGAAGAACGTCGAATACCGCATAGTCACCAGCGATGACCCGGAGACGTACGCTGCCTACGAGAAGGACTTCGCTCAGCGCGGCCAACCGACCTTCGAAGTCGGTGGGGCGGGGGGGTCGGACGACGCGTCCTTCAAGAGCGGTGGTATCCCGATTGGCGGCTTCACCACCGGCATCTCCGACTGCATACACGAACCGTGCGACGACCTGTCGAACGTGGATCCAGCTACGGAAACATCGAGCGCCAACACGATCCTAGACGTGACCTGGGCGCTCGCCACGAGCAGCCACGCCGCCACGACTCCGCAACACCGGCACCAGGGTGATCGATCGTGACCACCAGTTTCCGTCCCTCCTCAGGTCGTCAGAGGTCCCGGCACTTCGGAGTCACCGGCGCCGTGTCACTGACCGCCGTCGGCACACTCCTCCTGGGCGTTTCCGTGCCCGCCGCCGCCACCACAGGCGGAGCGGGCGTCGGTGACCCGTACTATCCCGAGGACGGAAATTCGGGCTACGACGTCATCCACTACGACGTCAACGTCCACTACGACCCCGCTCACCCCGACCGCCTCGACGGCGACACGACCGTCACCGCGCAAGCCACGGCCGGCCTCGGCCAGTTCGACCTCGACCTCAAGGGCTTCGAGGTCAGCGGAGTACTTGTCGACGGGCACGCAGCACGAGCGGTGAGGCGTTCTGGCGACCACGAACTGGTCGTCACACCGTACGTACAATTGCGGCAGGGGCAGCAGTTCACCGTACGCGTCCGGTACGCCGGCAATCCTGCGGCCGAGGGGTGGCACATCCTGGACGACGGCGGCGCCGAGGCTGCGGGTGAGCCGCACGGCGCGACGTCTTGGTTCCCCGCCAATGATCACCCCTCCGACAAGGCGACCCTCGCACTGGCTGTCACCGTGCCCACCGGTTGGACGGTGATCGGTAACGGCTTGCCCGGACCCACGACAGTCGACGGCGGCCGACGGACGTTCCGCTGGAGCGAGACCCACCCGATGGTCATGTATGCCGCTACCGTCGCGATCGACAAGTTCACCGTCCAGAAGTACGCACTGGCCGACGGGACCCCCGTCATCGACGCTTACAGCCCCGGCGAGGCCATCGACCCGCAGACACAGCGGGTGCAGGCCGACATCATCTCCTTCTTTTCTTCCAAGTTCGGCCCTTACCCCTTCGAATCCGCTGGCGGGATAGCCCTTGGTAGCGGCCGGGACGTGCCCCCTGGCCTGGAGACCCAAAGCCGCCCCACCTACCAGGGCGGGCTCTGGGACTACCCCATGACCCACGAGATCGCCCACCAGTGGTTCGGCGACAGCGTCTCCTACACCGACTGGCGCGACGCCTGCATCGCGGAGTGCGTGGCTCAGTACGCAACCCAGCTCTGGGACGAACACGCCGCTGGCTGCGATCTCGACACCGTGTTCTACAAGGGCACACTTGAGGGCGCCAGCGGTGATCCGTCGTTCTGGAGCACGCGGATCTACGACGCGGGTCCCGGCCACGAACACGATGAGGGGATATACGTCAAGGGCGCCCTGATGATGCATGCCCTGCGCCGCACCGTCGGCGACGCCGGCTTCTTCACAACTCTCAAGCAGTGGACGTCCGAACACCGCGACTCCAACGCCTCGTGGCCAGACTTCGAGCGGCTGGCCGCCAAGGTCTCCGGCCAGGACCTCACCGGCTTCTTTAGCGCCTGGGCCCACAGCACGACCGTACCGCCGGACCGGTACCTCTCCCGGGAAGCCTGGCGCAACTTCGCCCCCGTCGATAAGTGAATGATGCCCAGAAGGGTGGGGCTGGGGACTGTACAAAGAACGGCACCTCTCTGTGTCAAGCGGGGGCGATCAGAGAGGTATCCCAACGTGTTGGATCGGCACCGGAGATCGTGGTCTGCAGCCATGATGTCCGAGGCTGTGGCAGGGGTCGCTCAAGTTACA